>CAYGSW010000052.1:0-25969 GCA_964352535.1 uncultured Granulosicoccaceae bacterium
GTTCATCACCTTGCTGCTACCTTTTCTGCAGGCCATTTTCATTGCAGCGCTTTTTGCCGCCTTGTTCAATCCCTTGTTCCGGGGTGTACTGCACAGAGTCGGAGAGCGTCGGGTGCTCGCCTCCGCTGTGACGCTGATCATTGTGCTGTTTTTCGTAGTGGTGCCATTGGGTTTTCTGTTGGCAGTTGTTACCTCACAGGCCATTGATATTGCACAAACCGCCACACCGTGGATTCGCCAGCAGCTGGCAACGCCCGGTCTCATTACCCAGACACTGGAAAATCTGCCGTTCTACAGCTACATCGAGCCTTATCGTGAAATAGCGTTGCAGAAACTGGGCGATGTCGCAGGGATTGCCAGTGGGATCATCGTGGAAGCCGTACAGAGCGCCACCCTAGGCACGCTGAGCGCACTGGTCAGTGTGCTGATCGTCCTGTATACGCTGTTCTTTTTCTTGATCGATGGGGATCGCCTGCTGTTCTATATCCTGTACTACTTGCCCTTGAACGATGAGGATGAGACCAAATTGCTGCAACGCTTCACGTCGGTCACGCGGGCAACCCTGAAAGGGACAGCGGTGATTGGTGCTCTGCAGGGAACGCTGGCTGGAGCGGCCCTTTTTGTTGCAGGCATACCCAGTGCCATATTCTGGGCAGTCACCATGATGGTGTTGTCGGTTGTGCCGGGTGTGGGGACTGCCCTGGTCTGGGTTCCAGCCGTTATCTATCTGATGGTTGGAGGGCAGTTTATTGAGGCCATCAGTGTGGCGCTCTTTTGCGCCGTGGTCGTAGGGACGGTTGACAATGTGCTGCGTCCCAAACTGGTGGGCAACGACACCCAGCTGCACGAGCTGATGATTTTCTTCAGTACGCTGGGTGGTCTGATCATGTTCGGGTTTATGGGTTTTGTCATCGGGCCTATCATAGCGGCACTGTTTGTCACGCTTTGGGAGCTCTACGGAGACGAGTTTCGTGAGTGGTTGCCCTCGACGGCGTTCAAGCCGCACGGTGAACCCGTTGAGTTACCGCATCAGCGGCTTGAGCGCCTGGCCAGAGAGACCGAAGCAGATGATGCTGACGGCATGGAAGAAGTCGATGTCGCTTCAAAACCTTTCGATAGTGATAAGCGTGGTATGTAGTGCCGGACGACCGCTTGATCAGGACGATTCGATTACCAGTTTCTGGGTAGCCGCCTGAGCAGGTGCAAACGTCCATCGCGTACCTGCACATATTCACCCTTGACCAGCTCTGCCATGATCTTGCCCACCATTTCCCGAGAGGCTCCAATCATGTTGCCTAGCTCCTGATGTGAATATTTCTTGGGCAGAGCAGGTGGAGAATCATCGGTGTTGCTGTCTACACCGATTTGCGGATCAATGCCTGCTAGCTCGTGCAACTTGTCCGCCAGTCGACGGTATACATTGTCCAGCGCCAGACGCCTGCTGCCTTCAGTGGCATCACGCAGACGCGTGGTGAGCGAGCGGATGATATTAATGGCAGTTTCAGGGCTTTCACGCAGGCAGCTCAGAAAAACCTGCTTGCCAACCATGAGTGCGGTGGAGGTTTCCAGTGTCATTACTGATGCTGATCGCGGCTCGTCATCCAGCAGTGCGATGTCACCGATAACAGCGCCCGGTCCTTGTTCATAGAGCACCAGCTCACGGCCATCATCGTCGCTGACAAATACTTTTACCAATCCGCTCTTGATGATGAACATTGACTCGCCCGGGTCGCCTTCGTTCATGAGGACAGCATGCTTGCGAAAACTGAGTTCACGGGTCTGAGTCGCCAGCTGCGCAAGCTGCTCGTCCGTGAGGTGGCTGAACAGCTCGACGCGTCTGAGCAGACTGATCGGGGTATCGAATTCTGCGGTCATGGGGTGGGCTGGTTCCTGCAACTTGTCAGCGCTCATCATAACAAGGTTGTAGCGGCGTCTTTCAAGTGACCACGTGACAGGCATGCAGTGATCACAAGCTGGCCGTCATGCTGTGTATATACAACCGCGTGCTCTGCGGTACACTTGCACGACCTGTCCGTATTGTAAGCCCATGCAGGATGCAAGCTTTTGACTAAGAAAAACAATTCTAATGAGGTAGGAAATGATGGTGCGGCAATTTCTTTGGGTGCTCGTTTTTACCCTGACAGCGCTTGCTAACAGCTCGGCGGTGTTCGGGCAGGACACTCTCGTGCATTGCTCTGAAGGTTCACCGGAAGGCTTTGATCCAGCGCTTTACACCTCCGGCACTACTTTCGATGCGTCGTCCAGGCAGATCTACAACAAATTAGTGGAGTTTGAGCGAGGAACTACTGTTGTTGTCCCGGCCCTCGCACAAAGCTATCAAGTCTCTGAGGATGGCCGTGAGTATGTCTTCAGGCTGCGTGAAGGCGTCAAATTCCATGCAACACCCTACTTTATGCCCACCCGCGACCTGAATGCGAGCGATGTTGTGTTCACTTTTGAGCGGCAGCTGCTGGCAGACAATCCCTACAATCAGGTTTCAGGCGGAACGTGGGATTATTTTGACGGCATGTCAATGCCAAACATCATTGAATCCGTGGTTGCCGTTGATGAGCTCACTGTAAAATTCACCCTGACTCAGGCACAAGCGCCCATAATCGCGAATCTGGCGATGGATTTTGCGTCGATTGTGTCGGAGGAATATGCGACTGCGCTGTTGGAAGTGGGCACCCCCGAAAAACTCAATCAACAGCCTATTGGCACTGGACCTTTCAAGTTTGTCAGTTATGAAAAAGACACAGTCATACGCTATCAGGCTCATGGCCAGTATTGGGCAGGCAAGGCGGCGATAGAAAATCTGGTTTTTGCCATCACCCCGGACAGCTCCGTGGGTTATCAGAAATTAAAAGCTGGTGAATGCCACGTGCTTGGCTATCCCAGCCTTGCGGATGTTGCCTCCATGCAGGAGGACGCGGAACTTACCGTGTTAGAGATGGAAGGTCTCAACATCGGCTATCTGGCCTACAACACAACCGTTGCACCGTATGACAACGTCAATGTACGCAAGGCATTGAACATGGCCATCGACAAGCAAGCCATTATTGATGCTGTATTCCAAGGCTCGGGCACAATCGCAAAGAACCCCATTCCACCCACAATCTGGTCGTACAACAATGCTGTTGTGGATGATGTTTTCGATCCGGAGAAAGCCCGTGCAATGCTCCTTGCAGAAGGTGTGAAAAATCTCAAGATGCAGATCTGGACCATGCCGGTGGTGCGTGGCTACAACCCCAATGCTCAGTTGATGGCAGAAGTGATGCAGGCAGACTTTGCAAAGGCTGGCGTTGATGTTGAGATTGTCTCCTACGAGCGTGGAGACTACCTGAGGTTATCCAAGGAGCTGGATCGCGAAGGGGCTGTACTGTTTGGCTGGTCAGGAGACAATGGTGATCCCGACAATTTTCTTGCCGTATTGCTCGGTTGCGATGCCGTGGGTAACGCCAACCGAGCCCAATGGTGTCACGAGCCATTCGACGCGCTGATTCAACGTGCCAAGGTTGAGTCTGATCAGGCTGAGCGCACACGGCTTTATGAACAAGCACAGGTTGTTTTTAAAGAGCAGGCTCCGTGGGCAACCATAGCTCACTCGCTGATTTACACCGTGGTTCGCAATGAGGTGCAGAACTTCAAGACCGACCCCTTCGGCGGGCATAGCTTCTATGGTGTGTCGTTGGCGAAGTAGTCCACTACACTACATTCGCTATGGCAGGAAAACGCTTTGTGCTGAGGATTCCAGAACATATCAAAGAGCGAGATGAATCATGAGTAGATCCTCGACGTTAAGAGTGTTGGTCGCAGGATTGGGCAACATGGGTAGATGTCATGCATTAGCCTGTTATCGACATCCTGGCTTTAACGTCGTTGCGCTGGTTAATCGCTCAACGCCTGAGCTTCCTGAAGAGCTTCGATACCTGCCTTTGCACCAGGATTTTCACACGGCGCTGGCAAACGTTGACTGTGATGTCGTATCGATTAACACGTATTCGGATTCCCATGCTGAATATGCTATTGCTGCGCTTGATGCGGGCAAGCATGTGTTTCTGGAAAAGCCTATGGCAACAACCGTTGCGGATGCACAGCACGTTGTAGAAGCAGCACAGCGGAACAATCGCAAACTGGTGGTTGGTTATATCCTCAGGCATCACCCTTCGTGGATGGAGCTGATCAATGAAGCCCGTGAGCTGGGAGGTCCGTATGTTTTTCGGCTCAACCTCAATCAGCAATCATCCGGTGCTACCTGGCGAACTCATCTGCAACTCATGCAGTCCACATCGCCCCTGGTTGATTGTGGTGTGCACTATGTTGATGTCATGTGTCAGATAACCGATGCCATGCCAGTGCACGTCAGTGGCATGGGTTTGCGCCTGACAAACGATCTGCCACAGGACATGTATAACTACGGACACTTTCAAGTGCGCTTTGACGATGGTTCGGTTGGCTGGTACGAAGCGGGTTGGGGGCCCATGATGTCCGAGAGTGCGTTTTTTGTAAAAGATATCATTTCGCCCAACGGCGCGGTGTCCATCGTCATGGACGAAGGTGCCCGCTCAGATGATATTGATACGCATACGCGCACATCGCGCATACGGATACACCATGGCAAGCTGGATGCTGATGGTCGATTTGCCAAGCCTGACACCTTGCTTGATATGGCTGATGAGCCAGACCATCAGGCGCTATGTGATCGGGAGCAGGCTTTTCTGCATGATGCAATTGTCAATGATGTCGAGTTGTCGCGACACTGGCGGGACGCTGTGCAGTCACTCAGAATCTGTATAGCAGCTGATGAGAGTGTACGCTCCGGACAGGCGATATCGTTGTTGTAGAACCTGGAGGTAGTGTCTGTGCCAAATGATATGAAAATTGACTACATCGAGCTGCCAGCGGCAGATCTGGACTCCGTGGAGGCCTTCTATAGTGCCGTGTTCTCTTGGAGTTTTGTCGACTATGGTCCTGACTATCGGGCGTTTAATGATGGCAGGATGGATGGTGGGTTCTACCGCGCAGATCTTCACTCCAGCTCTGATAGCGGTTCAGCACTGGTTATCTTCTACGCCGAGCAGCTGGAACGTGTGCAGCAAAGTGTTGTCGACGCTGGTGGCTCAATACTCAAACCGATATTCAGTTTTCCCGGAGGGCGGCGTTTTCATTTCGCCGACCCCGCGGGTAATGAGCTTGCGGTCTGGAGTGATCGGTAGTCTGTTTGCAACTTGCCCTTGTGCGCAAAGGGCCTTTTAGTTAGTTCAGGGGTGGCGGCGTTGCGATGCGCCTTGATAAACCGGAAAGGCGTTAACTACGGACAGAAAAGCAGATCAGAAGACATCATGTCAACACGTTGTGCATCAAGCCTTGCGGGTTCGTCGAAATCGTTGTCATCATCTATATCCTGAACATCCCTGGGCAGGCTGATGACCAGGTTTCTACCTGATCGTGATAACACTGAACTATCAAACTCAAACAGTCTGTCAAGAAACACACGATCATCAAAGGGGTCTTTTGTCACTTCGCCTATCGATGGTCTTGGCTCAATACAATTGTTCAGTGTGTTTGTGCGAAATAACAGCGCCGCTGCAACACCGAACTCATCGGGTTCCTGTATTTCGAGAAACGCTTCATTGGCCGGAAAACCTGCCCAGTTATCCGGTAAGTCATACAGTCCAACCAGCGGCGAGATCAGAGCAATGGCGTCAGCCGTCTCTTCACTGTCGCCAGCGCCGCCACCTGATTCCAGCCCGCTGCTGCAAGCGCTCAGCAATGCTGCCATCAGCAGAAGGGTGGGCAATGTGCTTTGTGGTGTCATTATTATGCGTCGTCTTGTCACGGTGGTTAGTGGAAAAGTCATAAAACCTGCCAGAATGAGTATGACCAACACACTACATGACGTAAAGTTAACCGTTGCTGAATGCCTAAAGTTCTATTGCAATAAACAGTATAGAGATCACATTCCCGGTGCTCTGGAAAAACACCGTTACGCGGCGCACCCTGGAAGTTTGCCTGGTAGGGTTTTCGTGAATCAGCTGATGCGTTGATCATGCTGATCAAACACATGGCATTTTTCAGGATGTATCCCCAGCTGGCATGTCTGGCCAGGTGTGAACTGATGCTCACCGTCAAGCTTTGCCACCAGTGTCTGCCCATCGTTCAAGAGTAGATGCACGAACGACTCGCCACCCAGGTGTTCGAATACCTGCACGATGCCAGCGAATGCCCCTTGCGGGTCGATGCTCAGGTGCTCTGGCCGTACGCCAAGCGTTACGGCACCCGCAGTGCCGGAGGTTTGGCACACGGGAGATTGCCCGACAGACACCGTATGTCCGTCGCTAGTGGCAGTCATGAAATTCATCGCAGGTGAGCCGATGAAACCTGCAACAAACCGGTTGGCAGGCTTTCGATACAGCTCTAGAGGTGTGCCAATCTGTTCCACTTTGCCTGCGCGAAACACCACAATCCTGTCGGCCAGTGTCATGGCCTCCACTTGATCGTGGGTGACATATACCAGGGTGTTCTTCAAGCGCTGGTGCAGTTTAAGAATTTCCACACGCATGTGAACACGCAGCGCAGCATCCAGATTGGACAAGGGTTCATCAAACAGAAACACCTCAGGTTCTCGCACAATAGCACGACCGATGGCCACACGCTGACGTTGTCCGCCAGAGAGTTCCCTGGGCTTGCGCTCCATCAATTCGTCCAGGCCGAGAATATCGGCTGCGATATTCACACGCTCATCAATCTGGGCCTGAGGAACTTTTGCATGCTTGAGGGCAAACCCCAGATTGCCTCGAACATCTTTATGCGGGTACAGCGCATAGGATTGAAATACCATGGCAATACCGCGATTGGCTGGCGGTTCATGATCGATGCGTTTGCCACCAATGCGTATTTCTCCACTGGATAGAGTCTCCAGCCCTGCGATCATTCGCAGCATGGTGGATTTGCCGCAGCCGCTTGGACCGACGAACACCACAAGCTCTCCGTCGTTAACTGACAGGTTCATGCCTTTAATGACTTGTGTGCTGCCAAAGGACTTATGCACATCGACCAGTTCTAGTGTCGCCATAGGGTTATTGCTGTGTGTGTTGGATTGCCAGAACTTATCCTTTCACCGCACCGGATGTAATGCCGCGAATCAATTGGCGAGAAAAAATGATGTACATGATCAGAACGGGAAGGATGGCAACGGTCAAGGCTGCCAACACCGATCCCCACTTTACGGTGTACTGGCCAATAAACTGTTGCACACCGAGGGTGACTGTTCTCGTCTCCTCTCCCGGGGAAAGGATCAGTGGAAACCACAGATCATTCCAGATGGGGATCATTGAAAACACGGCAACGGTTGCGATGACAGGTCTGACAAGCGGTATGACCACTTCAAAGAAAATCCGGTATTCGGACAGTCCGTCAATGCGGGCACTGTCTTTGATCTCACGTGATACCGAGCGCAAGAACTCGGTAAAGATAAAGATGGCCACAGGCAGGCCTTGAGCGGTGTACACCAGTATCAACGCGGTGAGCGTGTTGGTTAGACCAAGATCAACAATCAGGTTAAGCAAGGCCACGGTGCCAAGACGTATCGGCACCATGATGCCAATGATCAGATAAATGCCGATGAACGTGTTGCCGCGAAACTTGTATTCCGACAAGGCGTGTGCAGCCATTGCACCCAAAAGTAATATCAGAAAAAGCGATACGCAGGTGACGATAAGGCTGTTACTGAAGAACATGGGAAAGTCACTGTTGGTCATGACGCTCTCATAACCTTGCAGCGATAGCGCATCGCCAGCGGGTAATCCTAATGGATCACCGAATATCGCCTTGCGCGTTTTCAGGCTGTTGATGATGATGAGGATGAGCGGGAACAACGCCAGCACCGTCCACCCGATAAGTACGGTATGTATAGCGGTGCTCGATAGTGCCTGTTGCATTCGCATCAGTGGTCGTACCTTTGCAATTTGCGCTGTACACCGAACAGATAGATACTGACGCCCACAAGGATGATAAAGAACAGGGCGGATGCAACGGTGGCACCCATGTGCACATCACCCAGCTGCGCCTGAAAACCAAAGAAGCTGCGGAACAGGAACGTACCCATAACATCTGTAGAATAGTCAGGGCCGGCTAGTCCTCCCTGTATGGAATAGATAAGATCGAAGCTTGCGGTAAAGTTGCCAATGTACGTAAGGATTCCCACCAGTCCCAGGGTGGGAAGAATGAGCGGCAGTTTTACTTTCCAGAAAACCCACCAGCCATTCAAGCCATCAATGCGTGCAGCTTCTATGGTCTCTTCTGGAACATTGAGCAAGGCTGCATAGAACAACATCAATGGTATGCCGACGTACTGCCAGATTGATATGAGTGTGACTGTGACAAGAGCACTGCCCTCCAGTCCCAGCCACGGGCGAAAGTAATCGCCGAGTCCGAGTAAGGTCAAAAAATCCGGAGTAATGCCCCACAGTGGCGACAGGATCAGTTGCCAGATAAAACCCACCACGACAACGGACAATAGGGTGGGCAGAAAGAAAATAGTACGGTAGGTGGCTGCGCCTTTCAGCGAGGGTACGCTGAGCAGTGCAGCCAGTGCCAGGGCAATGGGATTCTGGATAAGCATGTGCATGACAAACAACAGCACATTGTTCTTGAATGCATTCCAGAATTGATCGGCCCAGTAAGGTTCGCCCAGAAGCCGTGCATAATTTGAAATACCGACAAAGCTGCCTGTACCACTGTCGTCGACGTACAGCGATAAACGCAATGATTCGACAATGGGATAGATCGCAAACACGGTATAGATCAGTGTTGCGGGTGCCAGAAAAACCAGGATGTACCAGCGTCTTGATGCCGTTTGTGTGTCGGGTGTCGACTTAATCATGAGCGGCAGCGACCTCAGGCGCATGGCGTAGTCGAGACAGACAGGCTCGCGTGTGCAAGCCGTGTTGCTCACACCAGCCCCCTCCACTGGGTCTGGTGATCGCGAGCAAGTCGGTCTCAGTCACGGTATCAAGCCTGTCAATGAAATCAGGGCTTGAACCAACCGTCCAGATTCGCCTGTGCCTCGGCTGCTGCATCCTCAGGCGTCATGGTGCCGTTGATAACATTTGCTGTGAGAGTCCATAGCTGGTTGCTCAGCGCAGGCTCACCCCGTGACAGAATCTGGTGTGCTACCCGGATGGTGGGCTCGCAGGTTGAGCGCATGGCGATAAATTCGCGTGCCAGAGCATTTTCAACTTCAAGCTCATGGTTGGCCAGCGAAAAGAAGCCCGGCGCTGCGTTGGTCAGCAGACCTGCAAACTCAGCAGATGTTGTCCACTCAAGGAACGTCATGGCGGCATCCTTGTTGGCACTCGCCGCATTCATGCCGATACCCATATCAGTGTGATCACTGATGTAGCAGGTGCCGTCAGCACTCTTGGGTGGTGGAAAAGCGCCAATTTCAAAGTCTGCATTTTCCAGAAAGCCCGTGATTTCCCAGGATCCCGTGGGGTAAATGGCAGCACGACCCAGAGTAAATAGATTCTGGCTATCGGTATAACCCTGAGCCTGAAAGCCGTTACCCAGATAAGGTGTCCACTTCTGCATCTGGCGGAACACTTCGAGATAGGCATCGTCTGTGAACTTGGCGTCCCCGCTGATCAGTCCAAGGCGTCCTTCCTCACCGCCCCAGTACGCGGGGCCGATATTGGTGTAACCCATGGTGGCCGCTTCCCACTGATCTTTGGTGCCCATGGCCATGGGAATGTAGGTGCCGTCTTCGTTAATGGCGTCGAGCGCTGCATAGAACTCGGCTTCAGTGGTCGGAACTTCCAGACCCAGTTCAGCAAAGGCGTCCTTGTTGTACATGAATCCGTGGATAACCGATGCCATGGGTACGCAGAAGGTGGCATCGCCAGCGTCGGTAGACCATGCACCCTTTGCAACATCTGAGAAGTTTTCAAGACCAGGCAGCTCTTTGATGTCAGCAAGGTTCCCGGCGTCGAACATGGCCAGTGCGTTGTCGAACGGCCGACAGGTAATAATATCGCCGGCGGTGCCGCCAGCCAGACGTGCGTTGAGTGCAGCATTGTATTCAGTCGCCGTGGTTGGCTTGAACTGCACATCGATATCCGGGTAGGCCGCTTCGAACACCGGCAAGATCTTTTCGTCCCAGATGGCCTGGTCTTCAGCTCGCCAGCTTTCGATGCTTATGACGGTTTTCTCGGCCAATGCAATGCCTGACAGGCACAGTCCGACGGCCAGAGTGGCAGTTTTCAAGGCATATATCTGCATACTTTCCTCTCTCTAATAAAGTTACGTTATTGTTAACTACTCGTGGGATGTTATCTGTAAAGCGTTCGAACGTAAAACAAATCCCGATAACGTGACCGATTTTCTGATTTTTTATGACATTGATCGTTTGTGTTGACGGTGGTGCCAGTGGGTGTCGACTGGCGGTGTTCAATGCGCAAGGAGAGCGGCTTGCACACGTGGCTATCGATGCACACGCCAGTCTTACTCTGGGCGTTGATGCTGCATGGAGCCATATCGAATTGGGCTTGCAGGCGCTGAGGCGTAAGTTGCGCGTCGAGACAAGCTGGCAGCCTGACATATTGTCTATGGGGCTCGCCGGGTCACTTCACGACGAGAGACGACAGCAGCTGCTGACGCTCACACATCCTGATAGCAAAGCGTTACTGCACACGGATGGTTATGCGCAATTAATGGGAGCGAGCGCCGGAGAGGCGGGAATCTGTCTGGCGGTGGGTACGGGATCGGTTGTGCATTGGCAGGCTCCAGACGGTATCTCGCACATGGCGGGCGGTTGGGGCTTTCCCGTCGGTGATCAAGGTTCTGGAGCGTGGTTGGGCCTTCGACTGCTCCAGCTGTATATCGGCCACAGAGATGGGCACTTCTGCGATTCGGTCATGATGAAAACTGTTGAACAGCGCATCGGAGATTCAGTATCGTCGATCGTGCCCTGGACGACCGAAGCGCGATCCGGGGTTATTGCGCAGCTTGCGCCACTCGTGCTTGATGCGGCCAAAGCCTGTGACCCGTTGGCTTGCGAGTTGCTCGACGAGGCGACGGCTCACTGTATGTTGCTTATTAGCCTGGCACCTGTTGATTTGTCCGTATATGTTGTTGGCGGAGTTGGTCTGCAGTTGCGTCCACGCTTGTCGGCTCTGTTGGGTGAGCGGCTGCGCCAGCCATGCGATGATGCGTTGCGCGGTTTGTGGCATCTTGCCACTATCCATCAAATGGACCGGCAGGAAGAGCTAACGTGAAACACTCAATGCCAGTTGTCGCTACAGAAACTATCGATCGCACCTACCTGGATCTGGATCAACGCAGTAACGCGGAGATTCTGGCGGTATTGCTTGATAGTCAGCAGCGTGCAGTGGATGCGGTGCGTCAGGCCAATGCGCAACTGTGCAACGCTGTCTCGGTGTCAGCCGAACGCTTGCGGAGTGCTGACGGGCGTCTAGTGATGGCAGGGGCCGGTGCGTCCGGGCGCATTGCTGTGCAAGATGGGGCCGAGTTATGGCCGACATTCAGCTGGCCGCACGACAGGTTGCTGTGCGTGATGGCCGGTGGTAAAGATGCACTTGTCCAGAGTATCGAAGGTGTCGAAGATGACGTGGCTGACGCAACAAGCCTGGTTGTGCAGCATGCCATCACCGCGAATGATGTGGTCATCGGCGTCGCGGCCAGTGGTAAATCACCGTGGACCTGTCAGTGGTTGACTGAGTCTTCAAGACGCGGAGCGCTGACCATCGGTCTGGCCAATAATGCTGATACGCCGCTATTGTGTGCAGCACAGTGTCCGGTATTTCTGGATACAGGGCCTGAGGTGTTGGCAGGATCTACCCGCATGGCGGCAGGCACAGCTCAGAAAATCGCACTCAATCTGTTGAGCACGATGTTGATGATTCGCCTGAATCGAACCTACGGCAATCTCATGACCGATATGGGCGCTGTGAACACGAAGCTGGATGTGCGACGTATCCGACTGCTGCAAGAGGTGTTACCGGGTACCAGCGACGCCGATGCCCGTGGATTTCTGGCTCAGGCTGGCGGCTGGATAAAGCTGGCCGCGCTCATTGCCAGTGGTGATACCCCAGAGGCTGGCAGGCAGCGTCTGGAGCGTCATTGCGGCTCACTACGAGCCGCCTTGCATGAAATCGGCAAACCGACGTAACGAGCCGCAGGCAATGATATTACCCGGCTAGAGATTGCAGCTTCTCGATCATCGGTGTGACGATAGGCTCTATCACAGGGCCGACACCAGGTATGGCTGACACCTGCTCAATGAGTGGCTGCAGGGACGATAATCCACCGCTGACAATATCAGCGATAGGGCCTTTTGCCGCATCGGGCAGTCTGCCGAGTGTGTCGCTCAGGCTATCCAGAGTGCCACTGGCACTAGTTAATGCAGGCAGTGCTGCCTGCGCGGACTCAACATCTGTGATGCCACCCATGGTATCGCTGAGGCTTGATAAAATACCATTGGCGCTATCTGTAAACTTGCTTAGATCGACACCTTCCGGCATCGACTCCTGCGCAGTCGCAAGAGCCTGCTCTGCCGATGCCTTGGCTTCAGCCGCGGCTTCCTCAGCTTTGGCAGCTGCTTCGGCAGCCAGATTCTGCGCATCAAGCGCTGCATTATTATTCATGTACTGGAAGCCAAACCATCCCAGTGCTGCAACTACTACTAACCCCAGTATCCACTTCATTCGTGTTCCCAGCCTTTTTCCGTCAAAAAATAGAGCAGCAACAGAGAAGCTCTGAAGCCGTTGGTCAAATCAAAGAACCCCATTGTAGTCTCTCGTCTGGCGCTCGTGGCTACTTGTGACGCAATTGGCACAATACAGCAGCTATCAGGTGTGAATCATCATGACTCGTAACGCAGGTTTAACGTTTGCGCCCTCATGCGCGATGCGCAACTGTCGATATAGGTGAAATCAGCGGCGTGTTCAAATGTGATGCGCCAGCTAAGTCGAACATGTATCCAAGATGAGAGTCATGAATCCTGATCAGATAGATCACCAAGACTGCAACACTGGCGATGAAGCACGTGCCAGTACCAAAGCCCGGCATGATATTCGCGCCTCTCTGGCAATCACGCGCGGGTTTTCAAAGGCTTTGGAGAGCTCGTTCAGTGATTTGTGCCAAACAGTTGAGCACGCCCTGGCGGGCTGCGATAGCGGTACCAATAGCGAAGCTGTTACTAGAATTGCCGAACTGGAAGCCGATTGTGGCTTTTGCCTGTCGCGTATTGAACGCTCGCTTGAGCAATTGTCAGAGCGAATCGAGGCCAGAGCAACATTTGTCGGGAATGCGGATCAGACTGGTCGCAGCACGCTATGAGCTACGCCGTCGCGCAAGAGAAGACAGCCCCTGCGTTGGCTGACGTTGTCGTGATTGATGATGACAATCTGACGCTTGAAATAGTCGAGTGGGCTCTTCGAGGGTCGAAAACCCGACATCGATTGTTTACTGATGCCGATATCGCGATGACGTATTTGTGCGAATCGCTACCGCGGATTCTGATTGTGGACTACTACATGCCACGGATAAACGGCAATGAAATCATCAGGCATCTAGGCGCCAGGGTTGACCTTGCTTTTTGCTCGATTTATCTGTGTTCATCGATCGAGCCAGGAGCAGATCAGCTGCAGCATCTGCATGAATTGCGTATTAAAACCCTCGACAAGACGGTTATCTGTGATCGCAGTTTGCTAACAGCGCTACTTGAGTCTGAGCATCAACTAACAGGTAATCAAAACAGTGTCCTGCACTGAACATGGATCACGAGTTGCAGTGCATCAAATGCGTGCAAGTTTATTATTGGCTGTTCTGTTAACAGCCAGAAAATCTATTACACCGAGAGCTTAAATCACATGCAGCAAGGCACGGTACAAACGCTTCCAAAGCGTAAGATCAAGGTGCTGATCGTTGATGACTCAGTCACGATATGCAGATTTCTTGAAGCCACTTTTTCCGAAGACCCGGATTTTGAAGTGGTCGGCTACGCTCTGGATCCGTTTGAGGCGCGCGAGAGAATCAAGGCACTAAAGCCTGATGTGCTGACACTCGATGTGGAAATGCCAAAAATGGACGGTGTAACGTTTCTAAAGAATCTGATGCGACTGCACCCCATGCCTGTGGTCATGTTCTCATCGTTAACCGATGTTGGTGCAGCGGCAACACTGGATTCCCTGGAAGCCGGTGCGGTAGATTTTATGCCCAAGCACAGCGCTCGCACTGGTGATGACATGGGCGAATACATTCAGGATCTCGTACGCAAGGTCAAGGCGGCGGCTGGTGCGCAGATGGTCAAGTCTTCCGTTGTCAAGGCGGTTACTCCGCTTCCTGACTTGAAGGCGGTGGCAGCCAAATTACGTCAAGGCGAACGGGCAAGCAGCTCTGTCAAAAGGCTCATCGCTATAGGTGCCAGCACGGGTGGTCCCGAAGCACTGCGTCACGTTGTTGGTCAGCTATCAGTCATGGACTGCGCGTTTGTTATCAGCCAGCACATGCCTGCGAATTTCATGAGTTCATTTGCAGAGCGTATGAATGGGCACAGCTGCTTCAAGGTCGCTATCGCAGAAGATGGTGAACCGCTACTGCCAGGACACGGTTATATCGCTCCGGGCAATAGGCACCTCACCCTGGAAAAACGTTCTGATGGTCTGTTCTGGAGAATACTGGACAGCGCAAAAGTCAGCGGTCATAGACCTTCTGTTGATGTACTGTTCAAGAGTGTGGCAACGCATGCGCCAAAGAAGTCCATGGGAGTCTTGTTGACGGGAATGGGCGATGATGGCGCAGTGGGACTCAAGGAAATGCGAGATTCCGGTTGTGTCACTTTGATTCAGGATAAAGCCAGTAGTGTCGTATGGGGAATGCCTGGAAAGGCAGATGCTTTGTCGGCACAAGATGAAACGCTTGACTTGAACCAGATCGCTCCAGCGATCAACAAGTTGATCAATCAGATTCCCTGAACCTGTCTCGACAAAGCAGACGGGCGGTAAAACACGCTTTTAAAACCACCGGTATTGCACCACACGAATCATTGCATCCGTGTGAAGAGTTTTCTTGTCTGTAAGAAAGGTACCTGAGGAGCAGGTGTTTTTTGAGCGCAGTCTCCGTCGTATTGTGCCTGTCACACGCGTGTTGTGGTCATAGTCTGATTGTGTTGCGCGACAACACAGTTTCCCTCTCTATTTGCGTGCCAACCATTGTCTCTACCTTCCTGGAATTGCGGACCGTAGAGAATCGATGTGTCGTTAGAAGCGATTTTCAGGATAGGCAGTCCTTCTTTGAATCAAACGTAATCAATGACACGTCCCGACTATGCATAGTCAACCGGGCCAGTACACACAGACACCTGTAACTGGCTGATGTCAGGTCCATTTGATGATACGCCGCTGATATAACGCCATGGGTTTCTGTACATGTTCAGCACACAGTCAAAAGGTCGATAGTTCATCAGGCGAGAGGCAAATTTGTGAAAACTGTCGTGAAGAGCTCTTGCTCGCTGTAATTTGGAACAACCACCAGGAAAGCACACAATGGTCGATATTCTCCAGGAATTTTTATCCGAGAGTCGTGAAGGGCTAGATCAACTTGATCTGGATTTCATCACGCTTGAGCAGGATCCCAGTGATGCAAGTACGCTTGCCAACGTGTTTAGAACGATTCACACGGTAAAGGGGACCAGCGGGTTTCTGGGGTTTGCCACCCTTGAGAAGGTCACCCATATGGGCGAAAATCTTCTCGACAAGCTGCGCAACAAGGACTTTCAGCTTGATGAACAGAAGGCCAGTCTGTTGTTGGAAATGGTCGATGTTGTTCGTGAACAGCTTGACATGATTGCGGCTACCGGTAGCGATGGCGGAGACTATCAATCTTTGATCGATCGCCTGGAGTTGCAGGTCAATGGCAGCGTAACGACAGATGCTGTGAATGAGGTCTCTGTCGAGACTGAGGCTCCAGCGGCAGCAAGCACGGGTGAGGAAGATGACGATGATGATGACACCTCAGAGGTGCCCGTTGTTGCAGAGCTCGATGAGGAAATGAAAGAAGTTCTTAAAGACTTTTTGCAGGAGAGTTTTGAAAACCTTGATCGTGTAGATAGCGAGTTGATCGAGCTGGAAGAGCGGCCCGACAATCGCGACTTGCTGTCGTCAATATTCAGATCAATGCACACCATCAAGGGAACTTGCGGATTTTTCGGTTTTGACAAGCTTGAAAAGGTCACTCATATCGGAGAGAACCTGCTGGTAAAGTTGCGTGACGGTGAGTACAGCATGAACGAGCAGATCGCAACAGGTCTGCTGGCCATGGTGGATGCGGTGCGAGCTATGCTGCATGAAATAAGCGCCCACGGCCACGATGGCACCAAGCGTTACCAGAAGCTTATTGACTTACTAAGCGAACTCAAGGACACAGGCTCGCTCGAATCCAAAGACGCATTGCAAGATATCAGAGGCAATAGCACTAGCGCCAAGCCAGCCACGCTAAAGCTTGCTGTTGCCGCGCAGCCTGCAGAGCCCGCACCGATTGCGAATGACGCTCAGGAGAGCGCACCTGCTGAGGCAAAAGTCAAGGAAGTACCCGCTCCAGCCACGGTCGTAGAAGCCAGCATCCGAGTGGATGTTCCTGTGCTGGACTCGCTGATGAATCTGGTAGGTGAACTGGTACTGGCCAGAAACCAGATTGTTGAATACGTAGGTTCGCATGAAAACACGCAGGTTGTTGCCGCTGCGCAACGCCTTAATCTCATTACCAGTGAGCTTCAGGAAGGTGTCATGCAAACACGCATGCAACCAATCCATAGTGTGTGGGCAAAGCTTCCGCGGGTGGTACGCGATTTATCACGTGCCTGTGGCAAGCAGATACGCGTTGAAATGGAAGGTAAATCCACTGAGCTAGACAAGTCACTGATTGAGGCAATGAAAGATCCCATCACTCACCTTGTTAGAAACTCGGTAGATCATGGTGTCGAGACACCTGAAAAGCGTATAGCGGCGGGTAAGCCTGCAGAGGGTGTACTGCTACTTCGAGCTTTCCATGAGGGAGGTCAGGTTCATATTGAGATCTCAGATGATGGGGGCGGTATTCCAGCTGAGAAGATCAAGAAGAAGGCGATTGAAAATGGTGTCATCACTGCTGAACAGGGATCCAAAATGTCGGATCAGGAAATCTGCAAGATGATCTTCCTGCCAGGCTTGTCCACTGCCGAGGCGGTTACCAATATTTCAGGTCGTGGTGTCGGAATGGATGTCGTCAAAACCAATATCGAAAAAATTAGTGGTGCCATTGATCTTGATACTGAAGTGGGTCGTGGTACGACGTTCAAGATTCGCGTACCGCTAACACTGGCTATTGTGCCTGCACTTATCGTGTCGACAGGTAATCAGCGTTTTGCGATACCACAAGTGAACCTGATTGAACTCATCCGTATTGATGAAGAGGAACAGGATAATGCCATTGAGTATATACACGGCTGTCCAGTGCACAGGCTTCGCGGCCAGCTGTTACCGCTGGTGTACTTGCAGAAGGAGCTGATGCTGGGAGAGCGTAAGCCGGGTGCATTGAATATTGTAGTTCTGCAAGCTGAAAAATGCCGCTTCGGATTGGTTGTTGACCAGATAAATGATACGCAAGAGATTGTTGTAAAGCCTCTGGCAGAAGCGCTCAAGAGTATCCCTGTGTTCGCAGGTGCAACCATCATGGGAGATGGGCGCGTTGCACTTATCCTGGATACTCAGGGAATCGGACATCGTGCGAGGGTAATGGGCGATGGTCAGGAAAGCTCGGTAGCATCAAATGTTGCCGATGGCACTGAGAAGACCGGGCAGAGTGAGACACTGCTATTGGTTCGTACACCTGCAGAGGGCAAGCTTGCCATACCGCTCAGTCGGGTTGCACGTCTTGAGCAGTTCGAGCTCAGTCAGACTGAGGTCGCTGGTGATGTTCAAGTGGTTCAGTATCGCGGTCAGATCCTGCCGCTGGTAGCCTTGTCAGATTTCCTGCATGAACGACGCGCAGGCTACGGTGATGATGAGGACACTAACGATCTTATTCAGGTGGTGGTGTTTGGTGATGAAGGTCGCCAGGTTGGCCTTGTCGTGAAAGAGATCATTGATGTTGTCGATGAAGTGCTTGAGGTTCGCGGCAAGGCAAGTCGCCCGGGTGTTCTTGGTACGGCTGCCATCCACGGGCAGGTAACAGAGCTGTTTGATGTGTGCTCATTCATAGCCAGCACCCGTGATCTGATTATCGAACTTGGAGAAGTAGCATGAGTCAGCCAGTACTGCAAAAATACTGCACGTTTTATCTCGACAAATACTACTTTGGAATAGAGGTAGAGCAGGTCCAGGAGATCATTCGGTTTCAGGAGATCACGCCGGTTGCACTTGCGCCTGAGGTGGTCAAGGGACTGATTAACCTGCGCGGACAAATTGTTACGGCAGTTGATTTGAGAAGGCTGCTTGAGCTGCCCGATCGCTCTGAAGACGAGGACCCCATGAATATTGTCGTTCGTACGCCGCTGGGTGCCTTCAGCTTGCTTGCGGATCGAATTGGTGATGTTCTTGAGCTTGCCGATGGTAGTTTTGAGTCACCTCCTGACAATTTGAGTGGTATGGCGAGAGAGCTTATACAGCGCGCGTACAAGCTTGACGGGACCTTGCTCCTGACGATGGCAATCGACAAGCTCGTGAGTGCTGAAGTACTCAACCGTGCCGACGAAGTGGCATGAGTTTACCCGCTAATAAGCAGGATGCATTGAGATACGCATCATGAGTGGAGCAGGTCTGACTTTGCGTATAAAGCCCAAACTGTTGGTGGCATTTGGTTTTGTCATGGCTACAACGTTGGCTGCAAGCGCAATCGCGTTGTTTTCCTATTCAAGACTGTCAGGTTCGCTGCACGCCATCACGCACGATAGTGTGCCCCTGATGTCAGAGTCCATGGAGCTTGCGCAACTTGCCGCCCAGGTCAGCACACGCGTTCCACTGCTTGAGTACAGCAGGTCACTTGATGAGGCAACCGAGCAACACGCTAATGTCATGCTGGCGCTCGATAGTATTGCGCAGATTTTCAGCACACACATCGACCGTGGGGAAAATCTTGATACTGCACGGCAAGGACTTGATGAGGTCCAGGCTCGACGAGCCAGCATAAATGTCATTTATGATTTGGTAAATACACGTCTGAAAGCGTCAAGGGATCTGTCTGATATGGCAGTAAAAGCCAGTACAGAGTTGTATGAGACGGACAAGCGCGTGCTGGAGCTGATTGATGCTGCAACACGTGAGTTTGATGTCATGGCAGATACCATCTCCACAAGCAGCAACGATGCTGTGGACGCCATGATGAACACACACCTTGGCGGTATGGTTAGTGCAATGCGCATGATGACGGATGTCAGCATGCTTGCTGATCTGATGACCAACACACTGACCGGACGATCTGATTCTGACTTTTACGATGATGCAGATGCGGCGGCGGGGCTTATCGAAGAACTCAGGCAGTTGAACGTCAGGTTTGCAGGAAAATTAGATATCAACACAGCCGAGCTTGATGAGCTTGTACAGCAATTTGACGACCTGGCGTTCACCAATGTGCCGTTTGGTGACAAGGGTGTATACGTGGATTCGGGTTCCATTCACTCGCGCGCTGAAATCAACAGCATCCTGCGCAAGCTTGCTGATATTCAGGAGCGTTTCATTCTACTTGCCGGGCCGATTGTGTCTGCCAGTTACGAGGAGGCCATTGTGGCAGGAGAGGTTCTGGATCAGAGTGTTAAAAATGATCTGCCGCGGTTGTTGAACCAGGGTATTGAGCAGATGGTGTCTCTACTGCAGTTGCGAGCAGAACTCAACACTCTGGCAGGTACTATCGCACAGGTACCCAGTGTCGTTAGTAGCGAGGGGTTAAAGCCGCTACGGATGAGATTTAACGAGTCGGGTCAAGCCATCGACGCAGCTGTACGGCCGGTAGCTTCTCTGGATGGAATGCAACAGATCAACACGCGCTTGAACGCGTTGATAGGGGCGGGAACTTCCAGCGATGGCCTGTTTGCACTGCGTGAACAGGAGCTGGAGATCAAGACCGAGATCGCAGGTATCGAGAGTATGCTGCTTGCACAGCAAAAATCGACAGTTGACAGACTCGTTGCAATGGTTCGCCATAGTCGAGCTGATGTGGATGATGCCAGTGATGCGGTTACCTCATTGATATCTTCAAGTCGTATTCAACTGCTGTTCGTTGCTGCGCTAAGTGTTGTGACTACGCTTCTGGTTTTCTGGCTACTCGTGTCAAGGGATATTCTTGCTCGCTTGATGAACACCATAGGGGCATTGCAGAAGCTGGCTGACGGACACTATGAAGTGGAAATAGACAGCCGCGGATCTGATGAATTATCTGATCTTGCACGCACAGTCGATGTATTCCGCCGTAATGGTCTGGAGGCGCAACGGCTTAATGAAGAACAGCTGGAAATCAGCAGGCAAAAGCAGCAGCAGGAAGATGCACAGCGCGATAGTGAGCAGCGAGCTCTGGAGGAGCGCAACGAGCGGTTACGCATTGAGCACGAAAAGGCCATCGAACAACAGGCGCACGCCGAGTCACTGCAGAATCGCGTCGATGCGTTGCTTGCGGCAGTCAGTGCTGCGGCGCAAGGCAATTTGAATCATCCGATTGATACTGATGGTAATGACCTGGCTGGTCAGATGGGACGTGCGCTGGACAGTCTGTTTTCTGAGCTGAGAGCCAGCATGCAGGGTATTGACGATAACGCCTCACAGCTTGCACGTGCATCTGAAACGTTGAACACACTGTCAGTCGATATGAACGAGATGGCTTCAGCCAATACGCTCAGTGCACAGGAAGCCTCCGAACTGACTCATGAGGTTGGGGCAAGCGTTGACAGTGTTGCTGGTGCCACCGAACAGATGAGTTCATCCATACGCGAGATAGCCAGAAACACCAGTGAGGCTGAAGTGGTCGCAGCTCAGGCGGTCACGCTTGCAAAAAGTACTGATGTGACTGTTAGAAAGCTGGCTACCAGCAGCGCTGGGATCGGCTCGGTTATCAAGGTCATTACCTCCATTGCGGAGCAGACTAATCTTCTGGCGCTCAATGCAACGATTGAAGCGGCAAGGGCAGGTGATGCCGGCAAGGGATTTGCGGTTGTTGCTAACGAAGTAAAGGAGCTTGCCAAGGAGACCGCCAAAGCGACAGAGCAGATAGAGGCCAGTATCTGTGATATTCAGTCTGGTACCGATTCTGCGGTAGATGCCATTCAGTCCATCGGTGACATCATTTCAAAAATTAGCAGTATTCAGTCAACCATCGCGATTGCTGTTGATGAGCAGGCAACCGTTACCCAGGAGATCAGTCGCTCCGTGGGGCAGACTGCAAATGGTAGCGAAGCCATATCATCAGTCATTCAGGGCGTGGCCGACAAAGCTCTGGCAAATCAACAGGCATCCGACGATATCAGTAATGCGGCATCCGATCTGTCTGACACCGCCATCCAGTTGCAAAGCCTTGTAAAACGTTTTGCGGTGGATCATGTGAACTCATCCTATACCTCCAAAAAGGCTGCCTGACAGGCAGTAACCGAAAAGCAGGGCAGGCGTTTCAAGTCGTTTGCCGTGATGTTTGATTAACTTCAGGAACACCCTTATGTCACAAGCACAAGTACATGCGCTGATCATTGATGATTCTCGGGCCATGCGTGCGATTCTAAAACGCATACTCAAAAAGCTCAATTTCAAGACGTCGGAAGCCGCTAACGGGCTGGAAGGGCTTGAGCGCTTGGCAGAACATGACGACATCGCGATTTGTCTTGTTGATTGGAATATGCCCGAGATGAATGGCTATGAGTTTGTCAAGGCCGTGCGAACTGACAAGTCCAATCAGGATCTATGGCTAATGATGGTGACAACCGAAACGGAGATGTCCCGGGTTGTCAAGGCGATGGCTGCCGGTGCCAATGAATATGTGATGAAGCCATTTACCGATGATGTGATTATCGACAAGCTACGCCTGTTAGGTCTTATTGCTGCTTGATATGAGTAATAAACGCATTCTTGTTGTTGATGATTCCTGTCTATTTCAACGACTGCTTTCGGACGTGATAAATGCCAGAGACGGCCTTGAGGTTGTCGGTGTAGCTTCAAATGGCAAAGTTGCTCTGAGCATGATGGAGAAGACCCGACCTGATCTGGTTACTCTGGACATTCTGATGCCTGAGATGGATGGCATTCAAACCTTGATCGAGCTGCGTAAAAATTGGCCTTCAGTGAGGAGTATCATGGTGAGTTCTCTGACTTCCGAAGGCTCAGATGCCGCACTCGATGCATTGGCTCTGGGTGCGAGTGAATATGCCGTAAAACCGAGTACTGGCGGTGGCATAGCTACGATTCGTTCGGTTCTGTCTGATGATTTACTGCCCAAGATAGAAGCACTTTGTGGGGTAGAGGCACCACGGCCTTCAACAGCCCTGGCTGCGCCGAGAACTCGTGTGCCTAGCGTGCCTGCGGAACGACGGGCAGATGATACGAAAGCACGCTCTCGTCATGTTCCACATGACATTGAGCTTGTAGCCATCGGTGTATCCACAGGTGGTCCGGATGCACTGACCAAACTGCTTTCACAGTTGCCGGGAGATATCGGCGTTCCAGTGGTCATTGTGCAGCATATGCCAGCAGAGTTTACCGCCAAGCTTGCAAAGCGTCTTGACGTTGCCAGTGAACTACAGGTTGTAGAAGCGAAACTGGGTGACAAGCTGAGAGCAGGTACCGTGTACGTTGCCCCCGGCAATTATCACATGGTGCTGGATCAGATTGGTGGTGATGTCTTTGTTAATCTGAACCGTGAAGAACCGGAAAATTCGTGCCGGCCGTCTGTGGATCCGCTGTTTCGTTCAATCCCTTCAATCTATGGTTCAAAGTGTCTGGGTGTGATCATGACAGGCATGGGTGCTGATGGACTTAACGGAAGCGAAGCTTTGTCTGTCGCAGGTTGTCCGATCATTGTTCAGGACAAGCTGACATCGATAGTCTGGGGCATGCCCAAGCTGGTCGCCATGGCAGGACTTGCACGGGAGGAGGTGCCATTGGACAGAATGGCTGATGTGGTTATACGCTACGTTAGAGGCACATCATCAATGAAGAACACTGTGGCAGCCAACTCAGATACCTATAAACATACAACTATTGCGGGAAGGCGCTCATGAGCGAGATAAGCAATTCGGACTTCGATTTCGTTCGTGATCTGGTGTACAAAGAATCTGCGATTGCCATCGATCCGGACATGAAGTATCTGGTTGAGTCACGTCTGACATCATTGGCCCGAAAAACCAACTACAAAACTCTTGATGAGCTACTTGCTGCCTTGCGTTCGGGGCGCGACAGAACACTCGGCGATAGAGTCGTGGACGCAATGACGACGAATGAGACATCGTTTTTTCGGGACTCTCATCCATTCGACACACTGTGCAAGGACGTATTGCCATCAATTGCAAAAACGCATTCGGATACCATCAATATTTGGTGCGCTGCCTGCTCGACAGGTCAAGAGCCCTACACCATAGCCATGGCAATCCTTGAGCAATGTCCAGTGCTTGCACCACGTGTTGCCATCAAGGGTACTGACATATCAGCAGAAGTCGTTGCCAAAGCCCAAGCCGGCCGTTACAACCGACTTGAGGTGAATCGTGGTTTGCCGATGCAGCTGTTGACCAAGTACTTTGTTCAACAGGGGTTGTCCTGGGAGGTCAGTCCGAAACTGCGCTCCATGGTGAGCTTTGAACAACTTAACCTAATACGCGATTGGCGTGGACTGCCAGACATGGATGTTATTTTTCTACGCAATGTCCTGATCTATTTTGATCCTGATGTGAAGACGCGCATTCTGCAGAAATCCGGAACGGTTCTCAAGCCCGGTGGATGCCTGTTCCTGGGATTGTCGGAGACAACCCTTAATTTGAATACTGACTATCAGCGAGTCACGACCGACCGCAGTCACTACTACAAAATTGCCTGAGCGGAGCACCCGACATGAGTGTCTTAAGTGAAGAAGAACTGCATGAGATTGTGGAAGTCGTTTGGATGACAGTGCTGGATTTACCCATCGGTCCCGGGGATGCAGCTGAACTTGCCCTGTGTGAATACCAGACATCAGAAATTGAGATAACGGGTGCCTGGCAAGGCGTTGTCTCAGTGCGGGCGAGCGAACAGTTTTTAACGCATGCAGCATCGTTGATGTTCAGTTGTCCAATGGATGATGTGTCTGAGCTGGATCGTGCGGATACGTTAACCGAGCTGACCAATATGCTCGGCGGCACCGTTAAATGCCTCTTGCCGGAAACCTGCGATCTCTCGTTGCCCACTGTACTTGCGGACGACTCGCTGGACGCCACAGATCATGAGTGGATAACGCTTGAGTGCGAGCGTAGACCGCTGGCAGTTGCGGTTACCCCAACTGCGGATGATGCGCAGAAAGCGGCATAACGGTTTTCAAACTTCCTGCAATATCAAGCAGGAATATGCCTGCTGCTAGATATTTGCGACTGGTTTTTTACACGTGGTGCGGGTAACGGGTGCAATGCCGTTGCCTCGTTCAGTGTCATGATAATGGCGAATTCGGCGTGCACGTCAATGAGAAGAACACGCTTTGATGTAGCGAGCCAGACCCCAGATGGACTAGACTAGTGAGTGCTTTGGGTGGGAATCGCTCACCTTGACCCTGATGGCAGGCTTTGCGGCTTGTAGATGTGAACGGCTTGGCTGTAAGGGTTAGCACATACACTGGGTCCAATCACTGGAGAACTACATGGTGAAGTTTCTGACGTTCACACGCAAATCAGCTGGCCGTTACTTTGCACTTGCTGCCTTGACAACAACCCTTGTTGCCTGTGGTGGCAGCAGCAGTGGAGATGCACCCGATCTGGATGGTCAGGATCTGGACGGTGACGGTATTGCAAACAGTGAAGACACGGATGCTGATGGCGACGGTATCGAAGATGATATCGACGACTTCGTCGATCTCGACCAGGATGGTTTTGACGACATCATCGGTCTAATGGATCTGGATCAGGATGGCATTCTCAACAAGGATGATCCTGATGCTGACGGCGACTTTCTGGCCGATGCGGAGCTAGTGAATTTTGATACAGGTGAGCGTCTGGACAAGTTCGTCGATCTGAACCAGGATGGACGCGATGATCAAAGCAATCTGACTGAGGGCGAGGCCAACTTTTCCGTAATAACGGCTGAAAGACCTTGCGGGGGTGAAACAGGCAGTGATGCCTACTCGGAGAACGCCACGTGGGATGATAATTGTCAGATCCGTCGTTCTTCGGTAGGGGGTCTTTTTGCAGACAGTTTGTACGCTGCGGGTATTCAGCGCATTACCTGGTGTGCAGGCTTTGACGGCACAACAGCGGTTGCAACGCTAGAAGCATTCAGTGACGGTGAGTTTGGTCCGAACTCGGAAGCGTCCCTGAAAGCCTTTCAGTCGGCTACCTCCATTCCTAACAGCGAACCTCTTGCCGCCGGTGTCGCACCGTTTGCACAATTGGTTGACGACGGTAGTGTCGGACCACAAACCTGGGCAAAATTGCAGAAAGCGATCACGCGATTGCAACAAGGCCAGCTTGGTCCCAACAATACTGTTGGACCAGACAGCTATGGGTTTGCTTTGGGTCGATGTGCCAACATCCCTCTGTTTTACCAGGAAGTGACCTTGCAGGCTGACGGTATCACCACGGAACTGGGCGGTTGGAGACTGGCCAGAAACCGACCCAATGAAGGTGCTAGTATACCGTTTTCGATTGATGCGCCATTCGGCCGTTTGTAGCTGAGCGGTTTACCGTCTAAGCGGGTATCCATTTTCGGATACCTGCTAGGAGCTTGTCCGAGAATAAGCTGATCGAGCGAAAGCGCGATATTTCGGCCAG
>CAYGSW010000053.1:0-3651 GCA_964352535.1 uncultured Granulosicoccaceae bacterium
GTACACGAGTAGATGAAGGACGCAAATTGCTGGCAAAGAGTGGCCTGCCCACGTACGATGGGCAGGCCACTCTTTGCCAGCAATTTGCGTCCTTCATCTACTCGTGTACCTGCCAGCCTGATGACCAGGGGTACACCCAGTTCGGTTTTTTCCAGCGCCTGGATGATGCCTTGTGCAATCCAGTCACATCGGTTAACGCCTGCAAACACATTGACAAGCACAGCGTTCACGCGCTCGTCCTGCGAGACCAGTCGAATGGCTTTGGCAACACGTTCAGGTGATCCGCCACCACCAATATCTAGAAAGCTTGCCGCGCAACCACCAGCCAGTTCGATGCAGTCCATGGTGGCCATTGCCAGGCCGCCCCCATTGACTACACAAGCAATATCGCCGTTCAAACCGACATATTTCAGGCCTCTGTCGGCGGCGCGAGATTCCATGGAATTTTCCTGGGACTTGTCGCGTAGTTCTGCGATCTCGGGACGACGAAACAAGGCATTGTCATCGAATGTCATCTTGGCATCCAACGCATAAATACCTGTGTCGGCTGCCACAACCAGTGGATTGATTTCCACCATGGTGGCGTCAAATTGCTCGAACGCCTTATAACAACCCAGGATAGTCTCCACCGCTTCATTGACCAGTGGTGTAGGAATACCAAGCTTGAAGGCTATTTGCCTTGCCTGAAAAGCCTGCATCCCCACGGCAGGTTCCACCAGCGTGCGAATGATGGAGTCGGGTTGTTTGTTAGCGATCTCTTCAATTTCAATACCGCCAGCACTGGATGCAACCACCACCACACGTTCCATTTTGCGATCCAGAGCAAAGCCAAGATAGAGCTCTTTTTTTATTGCTATACTGCCTTCCACGTAAACGCGGTAGACCACCTTACCGCCGGGGCCAGATTGCGGCGTGACGATGCGTTTACCAAACAGGTTTTCTGCCGCATCGTACACTTCGTTTTCAGAACGACATCTCACCACACCCTGTGCGTTGTGCCGCCCACCGGTATGCACCTGCGCTTTTACTATCCACTCTTCGCCGCCGATTTCACGGGCTCGATACGCCGCTTGTTCAGGGCTGTAGGCCAGACCTCCACGCGGTGTCTTTATACCGAACTCACTCAGTATTTCCTTGGCCTGGTATTCATGAATGTCCATTGGATAGAGTCATTAACTATTAGTGTGTCCAGCATAGACTATACGACCTATCCAACAGACATCCGCCAACGTTCGGTGAATAAAGCTGATTACGCGACAGCCAGCCTCTGCGTGCTTGTGGCGATCTTGTCAGTTGCGTGGCGGTAGTATTCCACGGCTGCGCCTACACCAGACCCCGGCTCAATGGCTATACCCGAATCAAGAAGACACATCTCAACGCCGCCCAGAGCGCTGAGCAGCATAAGCTCGTTAAGATCGCCCAGATGACCGATTCGAAACACCTTGCCAGCTACCTGACCAAGGCCTGCTCCCAAAGATAATTGGTATTCGGTGTACGCATGCTTGATGAGCTTGGCTGAGTCAACATGTTCGGGCACGTATATCGCGGTGACTGTATCCGAATGCCACTGAGGCTTCTGTGCACACAAGGAAAGGCCCCAGGCTGATACCGCTCTGCGGGTGCCCTCTGCCAGCCTGTGGTGCCTAGCAAAGACATTCTCCAATCCCTCTTCCATCAATCGATCAACCGACACACGCAGACCACGCAGAAGGGACATGGGTGGCGTGTAGGGGAAATAGCCTTGCTCATTGAGCCTGGACATGTCGTCAAAATCAAAATAGCAACGATGCATGCTTGCATCCTTTGACGCCGCAAGCGCTTTCTCACTTACACACAGAATTGCAAGACCAGCAGGCAACATAAACCCCTTTTGAGATCCTGAAACCGCGATGTCCACTTTCCATTCATCCATACGAAAATCAATGCTGCCTATGGAGCTGACTCCGTCAACAAACAAAAGGGCCGGATGCTGTACTGCATCCATCACCTCCCTGACCTCACCGATGGCACTGCTCACACCCGTGGCCGTCTCGTTGTGTGTCGCCAGCACCGCCTTGATTGAGTGCGATTTGTCTGCAGCAAGTGCTTCGGCGTAAGCTGCGACCGGTATACCCTCACCCCATTGCGCTTCAATACACACAACCTCAAAACCCATGCGTTCGCACATATCCGTCCACAAATGCGAGAACTGGCCAAAGCGTGATATCAGCACCTTGTCACCAGGATTCAGCGTGTTGGTCAGCGCCGCTTCCCATCCTGCAGTGCCGGAACCTGGAAACAGGAATGTCTGGCCGGACTCCGTCTTGAAGATCTTGGAGACATCTGCGAGCAGAGGCAAGATGAAATCAGGCAGATCCGGTGCACGGTGATCTTCCATCGCAATATTCATGGCGCGCTGAACATCATGCGGGATGTTAGTGGGGCCCGGTACAAACAACGCTTTCTGACCTGTCAACATTAAGTGCCTCCTATCCGTTAAAAAATGAGTAGATTCAACAATTGGAGGTAGTATGGTCCGAAAGACCACCATGGAAAACACCCTTACTCCACAGGATACGCGTCATATGGGTAGGATTTTTCACACCCATTGATGTAGGCTTATTGGCGTTATGGCGAAAGACCAGTGAAACCGGCCTGGTTTGACACGGTTAGAGGATAGCGATGTCGATTGAAGTAGCACTTGCAGATTCCAATGCGCTGATGTTGTCAGCATTGGCAGAGATTATCGAAAACGATGGTCGTTTCAGTCTAATGAGTACAACGGCGTCGGCCGAATCGTTTCTGCAGACCGCACTCACTGTGCCATGCAAAACTGCCGTAATCGACTGGCACCTGCCCACGTTGGGTGCGGAGCGACTGCTGCACATGATGCGCGAACAGGATTGCCCAACACGCGTCATCATATGCAGCCACAGCACCGCTAGCGATGTGCCTAAACGCGCAATGGCTGCAGGCGCTGCGGGCTTCTTCGCGCACACAGACCCGTCCGAAAAACTGCTGGACAGCATTATTGATGTGGCTGCGGGAAAAATGGTGTTTCCTTATGTCGACGTCAGAGAATTACACGATCCCCTGCAATCGCTGACACGCATGGAGAAACTCATACTCGTCTCGTTAGCATCTGGCAGGACGAATAAAGAGCTATCAGAGGATCATGCGATATCGATCAATACGGTTAAGTTTCACTTGCGAAACCTGTACGACAAGCTTGCAGTCAGTAATCGTGCGCAAGCTATCGCGTTTTACTACTCGTCCGCAAGCCGGCACGGACAGCTTGTCTCAGAGAGCTAGCGTTGAGACCTCAACCTGTGCGCAAAATTGCCTGGCGAAGCGCCTCTTCGCGTGACACGGGTGTACGAGTGGTGGCGCATTGCGAAGATACCAGCTTCATTGCGGGTCGTTGGCTTGTGTGTGCGGCGTGCTTCCCGATCTTGCTATGGTCGAGTGCACCCGACAAGACGTCGGCACAAACCGATACTGCAGAATTACTAGAGCTCATGTGATCACCTCTTAGTTGAATGCCGGAAAACTTAAATTTCTTACACAGTGCAGATCTTGCGCTCTGATCTGCAACGCGACAACGTCCAAGAGTGATCTTTTGAGTGTCTGTAAAGGTGGCTAAAAAACTACCCTTAAAGGCAGTGTGGCGCT
>CAYGSW010000053.1:3751-25831 GCA_964352535.1 uncultured Granulosicoccaceae bacterium
CTTAAAGGCAGTGTGGCGCTATTGCTTCTGTAATCTACCCAGCCGATTGAGTAGAACTGCTTATCGGTGTCTGATCCAATGCCAGATGATGCTCGATACCGGCAATGCGATCACCAGCATGATGATTGACGTACAGCACGGTAGATTTTGAGTTTGCGCAAATTTTCTCGACCAACGCCAGAACCAGTTGCCGGTTCATGTCATCGAGCCCAAGACACGGCTCATCCAGAATCAACAATGGCGGGTGTTTCACCATTGCTCGTGCGATCAGCAAAAGTCGTTGATCACCGTGAGAAAGCGTGTTGAAAGGTTCGTCGGCCCGATGCCGCATGCCAAGCAGTTCCAGCCATTGATTGGCAATGTCGCGTTGCGTATCCGTGTACTTGCTATACAGGCCGATGCTGTCATAAAACCCTGAGATAATGACGTTTCGTACACTTGTGCTTACTCGGTATTCCCACTGCAGGGCCGTGGATACATAACCGATAAACTGCTTTATCTGCCAGATGCTCTCACCCTGGCCGCGTTGAAAGCCGAACACGAAAATATCATTCACATAGCACTGGGGATGATCACCGGTAATCAACGACAACAGCCCGGTTTTTCCACTGCCATTAGGCCCGGTTAGTTGCCAGTGTTCGCCGGCACGTATCGTCCACGAAAGATCACTGAATATCGTGGCATCAGAATATTTGATACTGGCATCCGTAATCCTGACCAGTGGTTCATCCGGATTCAGAGGCGGTAGTGACAGTGCCGAGTCAGCAGGTGGTATCGACAGATCACTGGTCTTGAGATGCAACAGCTGATACAGCTCATCGAATGCCGCTTTGTCAGCACAGGCAACGGTGGAAGCCAACCGCCCCTGATTAACATAAGCGACATGAGTGACAAAAACTGGCTGCTCATCAAAACGATTCAGCACCAGCACCATGGGCAAGGTATGCGACAGTGCCTGCAGATGTTCTAACAACATCTGATGCGTTTGCGCATCCAGCCCATCAAAGGGCTCATCCAGAACCAGAAGATCCGGTTTGGAAGTCAATGCGCGAATCAGCATGACCTTGCGCGTTTCACCTGTTGACAGCTTGCGAAAAGAACGATCCAGCAAGGACGACAAGCCGAATTGCTTAACCAGCGTTGATGCCAGCGGCGCATCCAGGCACACCGCATCAATGATCTCATGCACCGGCGTGCCCTCGGAGATTACGTCCATGATGTCTGCATCGTCCTTGCGCAGTTCGGCGGCGATCAGTTCACCTTGTGCCTCGTAGGAGACGATGGCCACCCGGACTGGCAGTCCTTGCAAACTGCCGCCCAGCACATCGCCGGCGCCGGCAAGCACTGCTGCCAGTGCAGATTTACCGGAACCATTGGCACCGCTGATCATCCATTGCTGGCCAGGCTCTATCTGCCAGCAGATATCATGCAGCTGAAACCGTTCGTCGAAATCAACGTTCAGGTTTTCAAGTACGATGGGGCTTGTCAACACAGTCAGGTCAACACCATCAGATGATACGTTTCATATCGGCCATGTAGCCTCGAAGCTCAGCACCAATGGCCTCTACCGGATGAGCACGTATCGCATGGTTGACTTCAATCAGACGTGCATTGTCAACGCCCATATCATTGACTTGCAAGCCTCGCCCGATAACATCACTGTTGACGGTTTTCATGAAATCCTGCAACAGGGGCACGCAGGCGTGGTTGTAAAGATAGCAACCGTATTCAGCGGTGTCAGAGATTGTGGCGTTCATCTCGTACAGCTTCTTGCGCGCAATGGTGTTGGCAATCAATGGCGTCTCATGCAATGATTCATAATAGGCAGAGTCTGCGATGATGCCTGCAGAGGTCATGGTCTCAAACGCAAGTTCTACCCCGGCCTTCACCATGGCAACCATCAGGATGCCGTTATCGAAGTATTCCTGCTCTGAAATTTCAACATCACCCGCCGGTGTCTTCTCGAAAGCGGTCTCAGCTGTCTGTGCACGCCAGTTGAGCAGGTCCTTGTCATCAGCTGCCCAGTCGGCCATCATGGTTTTGGAGAAATGCCCGGTCATGATGTCGTCCTGATGCTTCTGATACAGCGGCCGCATAATGTCTTTCATCTCTTCGGCCAGATCAAACGCACGGATTTTTGCAGGATTTGACAGGCGATCCATCATGTTGGTAACGCCCCCGTACTTCAGAGCTTCGGTGACCGTCTCCCAACCATACTGAATAAGCTTGGATGCATAGCCAGCATCAACGCCTTCCTCAATCATCTTGTCAAAACACAACAGTGACCCTGTTTGAAGCATGCCACACAGGATGGTTTGCTCACCCATGAGATCCGACTTTACCTCAGCGATGAACGAGGACATGAGAACACCTGCCTTGTGGCCACCCGTACCTACCGCATAGGCTTTAGCCAGCGCCAGACCTTCACCCTTGGGATCATTGTCCTCATGCACGGCGATGAGTGTGGGGACACCAAACCCGCGAACGTATTCAGCGCGCACCTCAGAACCCGGACATTTGGGTGCAACCATGATCACCGTGAGATCGTCGCGTATTTTCATACCCTCTTCCACGATATTGAAACCGTGCGAATAGGACAGGCAAGCGCCCTCTTTCATGAGTGGCATGATTGTGTTGACCACTGCGGTGTGCTGCTTGTCAGGGGTAAGATTCAGCACCACATCTGCGGTTGGAATCAATTCTTCATAGGTGCCGACGGTAAAGCCGTTCTCGGTGGCGTTTTTCCAGGACTGACGCTTTTCAGCGATGGCGGCATCACGCAATGTATAAGAGACGTCCAATCCGCTATCACGCAGATTGAGTCCCTGATTTAGACCCTGTGCCCCGCAGCCGATGACAACCATCTTCTTGCCCTTGAGCGCTTCCACGCCCTCGCCGAATTCGTCAAGGTGCATGAAACGGCACTTTCCCAGTTGAGCGAGTTGCTCGCGCAGCGGCAATTGATTGAAATAATTATTGGACATGGTGTCTGCTCCTCAAGGTATCTGGTGCGCAACATAGCGCAATTTCCTCGTACAGTAAATTGAAATATATAAGACACCTTATTGCAATTAGTGCAACACTATCGACTATAAGCTTGTCAGCCCTCCACTCATGACGACGCACATCATGAACATACGAACGCTTCAGCAGTTTCTTTGCCTGGCAGAATCTCTGCATTATGGACGGGCCAGTCATACCGCCAACGTCAGCCTGTCAACGCTATCACGCACAATCAGCCAGCTGGAAGAAGAGTTGGGAGCAAGCTTTTTCGAACGCGACAACCGCTCCGTCACGCTCACCCCTAAAGGCTACATTTTTGAACAATACGCGCGTGATGCCCTGGTACGTTTCAATACGCTGAAACATGAGCTGGCAGAAAACACCGGCCCGCTGCATGGAGAGTTGAGTCTGTACTGTTCGGTGACTGCCAGCCACAGTATTCTGTTCAATCTTCTGGAGCGCTTTCGCCCACGCTATCCTGCCGTTGAAATCAAGCTGCAAACTGGCGACCCGGAAGATGCCATCAATCGAGTGGTTGCCGGAAAGGAAGATATCACCATTGCTGCGCACCCTAAGTCGTTGCCACGCGGTGTGGTCTATCACCCGGTTTCCACCTCGCCTCTGCTGTTCATTGCACCCACCAAACATGTCGATCCAAACATCCCTGTGCTGCAGGGATCAAAGACCATCAAGTGGGCAGAGGTACCAATGATCATGTCGATCAGCGGCCTGGCCCGATCACGCGTCGATGCCTGGTTCAAGGCACGCAAGCTGAGCCCGAAGATCTATGCGCAGGTTGCGGGCAATGAGGCCATCGTCAGCATGGTCAGCCTGGGTCTGGGTGTTGGTGTCGTGCCGGAAATCGTACTTGACAACAGTCCGCTAGCCAATAAAGTGCACGTCATGAACATCAGCCCGCCACTGGCACCGCTGGATCTGGGTCTGTTCACGCTGAAAAGAAGTCTTAGCAATCCGTTGGTACGTGCCTTCTGGGACACCTGCCAGACGGGTAGCCACGCTTAACATCCTCGTAACATTCTCAACACTTTATGTCAGCTTTACTACAATAGAGCATCGCGCAAATGCATCGCTAATGGACATCGTACTTTCAAGTCAATGAGAATTTTTACTCTGATGGTGGCTACTGTGCTGGCCCTCGTGCTGGGCGCTTGTGAAAGCTCTATTGACAGCGACAATGTTCCGGCAATGCAGCAGCAGGATGCACCTGTGAACATGCCCCCCGACGCACCTGAACCTCCTGCTCCGCCCAATGCTGATCCAGCCTCAGAATCTGAAGATACCGCCAACCCCATAACAGCCAATCCTAACGGCGATACGGGTGTCACGATCGACGCGCCTACCTACAGAAATAACAGCGTCTTCACACCTCACCCGACTGATATCGGTGACTACAACGCCTTCTACCAGCAGTCAGGCTATGCAATACCCAATGTCATTCGAATGAACGTGCGGGTTGCCAACACCGTCCAGGGTGTTTGCAATATCGCCAACCAGTCAGGCTGTACATTGAATGATCTATTAGCCGACACGAACGGCCGTGATGCCTTTAAGGTGGAGATTCCCGTGCATGCCAGCGGCACCGGGCTTCCCAACGATGGACTGGATGTCAACGCAACCCTTCGTCAACGTGGCAACACGGCGCGGTTCGGACCACAGAAATCGTTCCGTCTTAAGCTGGACAGCAAAGAAAGCTTATGGCGAAACGAACGCCGCCTGCAACTGAACAAGAACCCGTTCGAGCCTACGCGTTTCAAGAACAAGCTGGCCTTTGACCTGTTCACCTCCGTACCGCATTTACCCTCTCTGCGAACACAGTTCGTCAACTTGTGGATAGACAATGGTAGCGGCCTGCAGGATTACGGATTGTTCACCCATACCGAGTTTGTAGGCAAAGAGTACGTCGTTAATCGCGGCCTTGGCAAAGACGACAACCTTTACAAGATAGAATTTTTCCGCTTCTCAGAAAGTGATCTGAGCAGCTTGCAGGTGGACGAGGACGGCAAACCGCTTGACGAGGATCAGTTTGCCACGCGACTGGAAATCGAAAACGGTAAAGACCATCGCATGCTGGTGGAGATGATGCAGGCAATGCTTGATCCTGACCGATCGTTTGATTCGGTGCTGGACGAACATTTTAATAGAAACAATGTGCTGACGTGGCTGGCAACCAATCTGATTCTTCGTCAGGCTGATGCCATTACTCACAACTTCTATCTATACAACCCGGCAGGCACGAAGCGATTCTATTTCTTGCCGTGGGACTACGATGGTACGTTTGAATCAGAACAGCCCCTGTCAAATTCAATTGAAAACAGCGAACTGCAAAAAAGGAAATTCTATGGCTATGCCCGCGGCCGTAACAGTGAATTCGTCAATCGTTTCTATCGATTGCCCGGGGCCCATGATCTGCTGGTGCGCGCAATTGACGAATTAAGGGCGAACCATTACACCGATGAGCGCATACTGCAACATGCCACAACCCTAAATGCCCTGGTAAAGCCCTACCTCACCGCACTACCTGACAGCGAGCACGTCAGATTTGAAGAATCGAGTCCGCAACGCTTGGTGTCTGTCATTCAGCAGAACGAAACGGATATCAAGAACAATTACAGCATTCCGATGGAACCGACCATCCTGGATGACCCTGAAGTGGACTTGCAAGGTCGATTACAGCTGCGCTGGGAACCAGCCTTTGACGTTGTCGGGCGCAGCTCCCTGACCTACGATCTGATCGTCTCCACCTCACCCTATTTCGAACCACAGAACATTGTGTTCAGCGATTCAGGAATCAATGATGTGCAATCGGGCACGATTCCCTATTCTATAGACACCGCCCGACTGCCTTCAGGACGCGTGTATGTCAGGGTGATTGCGCGCGCTAGCATCGAACCAGGACGCTTCTGGCAAACCAACAGCAACAGGTATCGACTGGCCGATGGCACCGATCTGTTCGGCGTGCTGGCAGTTGAGCTACCTTAGATGGCACCGGTTGTCGCACAGTGACAGGCCAGCGCCGCTGCAACCACCGCATGGCACTGGAGCTTTACGGATAAACCGTTATAGTTGGCGCTTTATTGAACGGTTCCGGATATGGCCAGTTTCCCTGCAAAAGCTAAAGTTGTCATTATCGGCCAAGGTGGTATCGTCGGCGCCTGCGTGGCCCACCACCTGATAGAACGTGGCTGGGATGACATCGTCGGCATTGACAAGTCAGCCATCCCCACAGACATAGGCTCAACCGCCCACGCCTCTGATTTCTGCTATGCCACGGCACACGATCAGATGACTTGCAACACCACGATGTACAGCATCGATTTTTTCGAAAAACGTGGCCGTTACGCGAAAGTCGGTGGCCTGGAGGTGGCGCGCAAGGACGATGATGATCGCATGGCAGAGCTGCAGCGAAAAGTCACCGCAGGCAAGGCTTTCGGCACCAATGCGCGCATGATAAGTGCAGCCGAGGCAAAGCAGAAAATGCCTTTGATTGAAGAGGATGTTATACAGGGTGCTCTGTGGGACCCGGACGCAGGACTTGTGGTACCACGCTCACAGGTGGTCACAGGCGAGCTGGTCGAAGAGGCAGCCCGGACCGGCAAGCTACAGGCATTTGCCAACACCTCTGCCACGGATTTGAAGATCGTGGATGGTCGCATAAAGGGTGTTGAAACGACACGCGGCTACATCGAAGCGGACTATGTTGTGGTCTGTGCTGGCCTATGGGGTCGATTGATTGCCCAGATGGCTGGTGAGGATCTGCCCGTTATGCCTGTAGATCATCCATTGTTGTGGTTCGGCCCCTACAAGGAATTTGCTGGCACGGGCAAGGACATCGGCTACCCGCTATTGCGAGATCAGGGCAACTCAGCCTATCTGCGTGACACCGGCGACCCAACGACCTCCGAAGGCGGCATGATTGAGTGGGGCTACTATGAGGAGAAAGAGCCGCGCATGTGCCACCCGCGCGACATCCTGGAGAAAGAGTACTGCAGGCTCTCGCCCTCACAACGCGATCTGGAGATGGAACAGATCATGGAGCCGCTGGAGCGTGCCATGGAACTAACGCCGATCCTTGGCGAGCTCGGTTTTGATGAAAAGCGCTCATTCAACGGCCTGCTTCAAGTCACAGCCGATGGCGGACCGTCCGTCGGTGAATCAGCCCGCGTGCGGGGCCTGTGGTATGCGGTGTCTGTCTGGGTCAAGGACGGACCCGGAACGGGTAAGCTGATTGCCGACTGGATGACAGATGGTGTCACCGAGCTTGATCATTCCGGCGTCGATGTATCACGCTACTATCCGTTTCAACAGGAGGAGCAATATATTCATGATCGCTGTTATGAAACTGCGTTCAAAATATACAATCCTGCTGTGCACAATCGCGAGCCGTATACCAAAGGACGAGGACTGCGCCGCAGTCCATTCTATGAGCGCGAGGTGGAACTCGGCGCACATTTTATGGAAGCCGCTGGCTGGGAACGCGCGCATGGCTATGCTGCCAACAATCACCTGTTGGAAAAATACGCCGACCGGATACCCGTGCGCGAAAACGAATGGGATGCGCGCCATTTCTGGCGAGTCTCTAATGCCGAACACCTGCATATCAGTGAAGACGTGGGTATGGTCAACCTGTCGCACTTTGCAATCTATGACGTCAAAGGCGCTGATGCGCAACACCTGATGGAATACGTCTGCGTTGCCAAAGTGGGTGGTGATACGCCCGTGGGCAAAGGGGTGTACACCCATTTTCTTGACCATACGGCAGGGGTTAGAGCTGATCTAACCGTGATCCGTATGGCTGATGATCATTTCAGAGTCATCGATGGGGGTGACTCAGGCAACCGTGACTTCATCTGGTTGAAGCGCATGAGCGATGATCGTGCCTTGACGAATCTGAGCATGGAAGACCTGACAACCGACTATGCCTGTCTGGGCATCTGGGGTCCCAATGCACGTGCCACACTTGCGAAAGTCGTGGATGATCCAGAGGCGCTGAGCGTCGAGAACTTCCCGTTTGCCGCTGTCCGAACCATCGCCATCAATGGCGTATCAGTTGCCGCTTTCCGGATTTCCTATGTGGGTGAGCAAGGCTGGGAACTGCACTTTGCCTATGATGATGGCCTGGCGGTCTGGGATGCTCTGGCCGCAGAGGGTGTGACACCGATCGGTGTGGAAACCTATGCCAATAGCCGCCGCCTGGAGAAGAGCCTGCGACTGCAGAACGCTGACTTGCTGACCGAATACAATCTGGTGGAAGCAGATCTTGCCCGAGCCAAAGTCAAGACTGCTGATTTTCATGGCAAACAGGCTTATCTGGCGCTGCGTGAACGTGAGCAACAACCAGCGTACCTGTGCACCCTGACAATGACAGACAATACTGATAGTCGCGGGGTTGCCCGTTACCCGGTTGGCACCTGCGCAGTGCTTGACAAGGACACACACCAAACTCTGATCGATGAGCGTGGTAGACGCTCGTACACCACCAGTGTTGCCTATGGACCCAGTGTTGGTAAAAACATAGCGCTTGCGTATTTGCCGCATCAGTACTGCAAAAAAGGAACAGAACTGCTCATCGAGTATTTTGGCGAACAGTACCCGGTAGTCGTTGCCTCGGTGGGTTACCAACCTCTCTACGATCCGGATAATCTCAAGCCACGCAGCTAGGAGGCTGTCCGAGAATAAGCTGATCGTACCGAAGGCGGCCCCCCGAAGGCGCGATATTTTTTTGCCAGCTTTCCGCGTAACAACGGCAAATAGAACAACTATTCACCTCAATTGACGAGAAAATCTGACTAAAATCTCATACTCTCGCGGGGCCGCCTTCGGCCTCGATCGTTATTCTCGGACAGCCTCCTAATCAAATATGTCATGACAGGCGCTTCATGCTGACAAGCTTGTTGTGCCTGTCGAAAATTATTTCAAAGCGCCCGTGCACACCATCACTGGACACAAATTTCCTGATCTCAACGGCTGGAAACGCCACGCGGACCCCTTCGTCGGTGCGCGTAACAACAGAGACTGCCTTGCCAGAGTAATACTGCTCGCATTGTTCGACAGACAGTTGAAGATTGAAACGGCATCGAGTCACGTGAAAAGCCAGGGTGTGTCGGATTGGGGGACTGAGTGTATTCATGCATCCGCTATGCCTGCCACTTTGCGTCAAATATCAGGCACATCAAGCGCCGTCTGGAAAAAGCCGCGTGGCGTTGCTATAACTTACGTGAATGATGGGAAAGTTGAACGCTGCTGGATGCTCATCGGCACAAAACTTGGTTCGGATAACGACTACACTTACTTCTAAGTGGCAGCGCAACAATTAGGGACGATCAGGACAACAATATTATGGTGGCATCGCTAACCACAAAAAATGATGACAAGGACGCGCCAGTGTCTCTGAGGGTAATGCCTGCCGTATCGCCGGCTGGAAAAAGCCCGCAAGATGAGGTGGTATCAGATGATGAGGTGGCATCAGATAATGAGGTGGCATCAGATAATGAGGTGGCATCAGATAATGAGGTGGCATCAGATGATGAAGTGGCATCAGATGATGAAGTGGCATCAGATGATGAAGTGGCATCAGATAGTGTCTCGCCAGATTCGTTGCCTTCACCGGACGCCAAACCCAAAAGCTCAGACGCCAAAAGCAATGGTAAGAGCAAAACCAAAGGCAAAACCAAAGGCAAAACCGGAGCAAAGTCCGGTAACTTTGAAGAAGCCGTTGCCTTCAATCCGGCCAAAGGTAGCCGCGGGGTTGATACCCTGCTGCGCAACGCCTACCGGGCACAACTGGACATGCTGGCACTGGCAGCTACCAAAGCCAACATCATGATATCGCTCAACGGTCTGTTGATGTCCATGCTGATCATCTCCGGAACGCACCTCATCTCGATCAGTGGCCTTTACGTCCTGCCAATCGGGATATTTCTGGTGACGTGTGCAGTAGCCACCACGTTTGCCGTGTTTGCGGCCAGACCAGAGATCAGTCGCAACAAGTTCAACCACGCTGATTTCATGCGCGATGAAGCGCGGCTCATGGTTTTTGAAGACTTTTCAGATTTACGTGAATCCGAATACATTGATGCCATGACACACCTGCTCCACGATCCACAGCGAACCTACAAAGCCATGCTGGCGCATATCTACGACCTGGGCAGCACGGCTGACAACAAGTATCAGCATCTGTACTATTCATACACCGCCTTTATGACGGGCACCATCGTTACGGTGATATCGCTCTTGCTGCTGGCAGCACTCAAATGGTCAGGCGTACTGGTTCTGACGTGATCAGCCCGCGATGCGCTGACAATCAGCCATGCTGAGAACAGCCGGGTCATGGCTGCGTACGGTTGTGCTTGCACTTGCTTTATTCAGTGCCTTGGCAGCAAACGCTGACACGCTCTATCACACGTTACAGATCACCGACCCTATTGCCCGGGGAACATTTGAGCGCTTGCGCGAGCCATCCGGGGTAAGTGCACTGGATGCGAACACATTGATGGTAGTTGAGGATGAAGCGACCACGCCTTTGACGCGCTTGTCATTGACAGCCGTTACCCCTGCGGATTTCAGCTTCGAAGAGTTTGAGCAACCTAGTGCCAGATCTTTTATCCAACGCAGGCTGCTGGGCCCACTGGATGATCTGGAAGGCATTGCACGGCTTTCAGATAAACGCTTTTTTATTATCGGATCGCACGAAAATGCCAGTCGTGGCCGCTTTCCGGCGCGTGAAAAACTGGTGCTATTGACACGTGATGGCAATGACATCAGCAACGTGCTGATGCGAACGGATCTTTTCGATGATCTGAAGTTACAATATCCAACGCTGTATGAAAAAGTGGATGGCAGCAAAAAAGGCGATAAAAGTGCCCTCAACATAGAAGGACTCGCCTACGATCGAAAACGCCAGCGCTTACTGATTGGCTTGCGAACACCGCAAATCAACGACGACGCCATCATCATCACATTGACCAACCCTGCGGCGTATCTGCAAGGCGAACAACCTGCATTCGATGAATCGCTGGGGGCAGTTGATCTGAACAAAGGCGGCATTCGAGCGATGAGCTACGACGATGAATCGGATCAGCTGCTGCTGATCAGCAAGCGTGAATCGGGCGGTTCAAACCGTTCAACGCTTTGGTCTCTGGCAAGAGATTCAAGCGCTTCACCCATAAGATTTCGTACTGACAGTAAAAACCTGTTCCGCGATGTAGAAGGTCTGACTCCAATACCCGGTGGATTCCTGTTTGTCCGCGATAACGGTGGCGATAACAAGAAGGATGACGACACCTGGTTTGTCCTCACACGATCGCAGCTGGGATTGGCACCCTGATGAGCAACCAGGCAGATTCGATACCTGTGTGTGATCAGCAAGAATGCCGACGGCTTGCACTGGACAAGGCGTTTGCCGTGAGACACTGCGCGCCTCAAGAAACACTTAAGGCCAGTTCCAGCTTCAACGACCTGACAATCCCATGAACAAACTTGAAAAAACCCGTAAACCCGTAGCGTTTGTCAGTCCATCACCCACGGCTGCATCAGCATTCGGCACATGGGATGGCAGGATAGTCTTGCCGCTTGCCCTTTTGACTGGAATGGCTTCTGCGTTGCCCGGTTTGAGTCTGGCTCAGCAAACCGCGGATCGGGAGCCCGATACGGCAACCCAGATGCCACAAGCGCCAAGAGCACCCACGGTTGAATCAATAGCAGCGCAAAGCGAGCAAGCTGCGCGGCAGTCAGCGCATCAGGCACCGGACATTACCAGACGTCTGTCACTGGAATTGCAGCAAGCCGATGGACAGGATACCAACAATACCCTGCAACGCGACACCGGACACGCCGAGCTGCAACTCTCCTTCGGGCTTGAACAACAGTGGAGTGAGTTGACGCGGTTAGTGGGCAGACTAGAGCTCTCAACACGATACTTTACCGAGCAGGAACTCAATGATTCCGACGAAGAATTCAGCTACGATCTTGAACGGCTTTTTGTAGACATCACGCCTGGCAATGATGTGCTGCTGCGTGCTGGACGACAAGGAATTGATGATCCCATGGAAGCCATCGTTGACGAAGACCTGGATGGTATAGCACTGACTTACCGTAAAGAACTTTTCGAACTGGCAGTGTCACACACACGCGAGGACTGGTTTGAAGCCAGCACTGTCACCGTTCAGGATGACATCACCAACACGATGGCCACATTGCAGATAACGCCCAACAAAGACACGCTCTGGATGCCCTACCTGCTGCAGCGCTCAACATCAGGCGACGCAAGCAGAACCTGGATTGGATTTCAGGGTATCGTTGAACCAGACAATTCAGCCTGGCGCTACTGGATACATGCCAGCGCGCTGGACGGTGACGATGCAACGCCTGCACAAACCGCTGAAAACGGCGAGATCATCCCCGCAGACACCCGGGATGTGGGTGGACAGTCTGTCGATCTTGGCATCAACTGGAACGCTGGGGGTGCACTCAAAGCCACCTACACTGTCGCCATAGCGCACGCATCCGGTGGTCAAAGAAAGGATCGCTTCAGACAAAGCGGCCTGCATGACAACGATTTTGCGCTGAACGGTAAAAACACCTTTCGCTATCTTGGCGAGGTGCTCGACCCCGAGCTCACCAACATCCAGATTCTGACACTGGGCATGGGTGTCGAGCTATCGAGCAACTGGCAAGCAGACCTTGCGTTACACACCTACGAGCAACTGGAAGCCGAAGACCAATTACGCGGAAGTGACATTGAATATGAGCCCGAAGGCACGTCAAAAGATCTTGGTACCGCTGCAGATTTTGTCATTTCCTACGAGCGCGATAGCCAACTGCAGATCCTGGGCACTGTGGGCGCGTTCATGCCCGGTAGCGCGTTTGATGACACACGTGATACAGCCTGGATAGCCAGAGCTGAGCTCGAATACCGGTTTTAAGAAACCTGCAAGCTCAATCTGCAAAAAACCGGACAACACCGTAGTGAATGTTTCCGTCCAGCTCAAGTTTGTTGTCAGCGACCTGCCAGTAGCGTGCAGGCTCACGTACAGAGCGTGCAACAAGCCTTGCATAGTATATCCCTGATGCAAGTTGCACTGCCGCGACCTCGTGCGTGACAACGTCGCGTGCATGCTCAAATGAGTCTGCAATGCCAGTGGCTGAATAGACAATGCTATCGGCTGTAAAGGCTGGTGAACTGGCAAGTTGCAGATCGTACGTCAAGTCGTGCCCCGTCAGTTCGTGCGCCCGTATCCAACTAAAACGATAGTTCTGGCCAACACGTTCAGGGTCAGCCAGTGTCGGTGGCATTGGTATGCTGAACATGTTCATCATGGCTGAGTGGTTGAACGCTACCTTGCTGGCAAAATCAGCACTGGATTCGGCGTAGTAGTTGGTGTTGTGTGTGATGTCCGGGGATCTGGATGCAAAGGGCGCAGCGGTGGTTGCCAACAATGCCGCCCGCTCACTGATCGTCACATCGTTCAGTTGATGATTGCGCAGTTCTGCCGCGACCGAGAGTAACTTCTCGTGTGTGCCCGGTAAACGATAGAAACGTTCGATGAACTCGTTTTCAGAGCCGAGAGCATAACCGAAAATCTGCCGGGCTTTGAGAGCCTCACTGGTCATTGCGTTGGGCGGCTCCGTGTGCATCTCAAAGGTAAAGTCGTAGTCCCACGGCAAGAAATAGAACGTTTCTGAATCTTCAGGGCTATAGAGAAAGTAGTTATGTCGAATGGCGTCCTGCTGGCCCAGCAGCAGGTTAAGCGCCAGCCAGGCCAACACATTGTTCTCATTGAAATACCGATCCATAACCGCTTCAAAGGACTGTTCAGGATCATGCAGGGCGTCCAGCATGGCAAGCAGATTGCGATGGTCCTTGCCATTCTCAACCTCCAGCACTGTTTCGAACGCGTCCACGTTCAGCGGCTCACCGTCAGCATCGATCAGCAACGAGTCCCTATCTTTTGCGCGGAAACGGAATAATTCGGCCTTGTACAAACGGCCATCCGAATCCAGCCCGCGGCGGTTCAGGTAACGTTGATCACCGCGTTCTACGTGAGTGTACAACCCATAGTCAACCGGCCCCTGGCCATCATCGATCCAAAGATTGATGAACTGGGTTCGGAATCCCGGTAGATGCGGAACGGTGTTGATGAGATCGAACGATAATTTATTGCGAATGCGGGTGTTATCAAACGGGTGCTTGTTCAATTGCAGATGTCGTTCGCCTCGCCATAACCGATCTTTATCATCGAGTTTTATACGGAATGATTTCTGCGGCGCCACCCGAGTGCCACCTCCGCGCTGCCTGAGTTCGGCATTGTTTATCAACCCATCATCAGCGTAGTCAGTGGCCCGGAAATGAACAGGAATATCAACCTTGAAATTATCACGTGAATTGGTATCGGACAGCACATCGTCCAGTGTACAACCAGACTGGTCGCCCTCGATGCAGACTCCTGCAACTGTACGCGTTACAAGATCTACGCGGATAACGTCCACCGACGCATAACCATCGCTGGCATAAACCTGAGTTCCATCCACAATGTCTGATCGTGAGCCGGTGATTCCCCCATCAGACGTAGGATTAGCTGGCATGACTGGCGGCGTCACATTTTGAGGTTCTGTTATCGGGCCGATGGCACTGTTTTCATCAATCGGTGCCAGGCTCGCAGTTGTGTTATCAGCAGGTATGGGATTGTCAATCGAGTTACCCGAATCGCATGCTGCCGCTATCAAGCTACTGCACAGCAGCACCCAGACTGACATCAATCGCCGCTTGTATCGGGTTCTATCGTGCTGGCAATAGTCAACACTGACCCCCTGGCTGCCTGCGCTTGTCATCATGAAGTCTGTGAGGTCTGAATTGTAATGGATTATCAAGACGTTGGATCCGGTAAGAGTGTAGAAGCAATTGCAACTCTTGGAAGGTCGATGATGGTCGATTTTGCTGCTGCCACCCGGCTTGTGCATATGGAATCACCAAACGGTTGAATAAGAGTTCAAAAAAGCTTGTCTGGCACCCTTCGCAATAAAAATGCCACCGTCACTTACACCCAAGAACCGTCAGCTCTCGTAAACTATATGGTCGAAAGTGTTACGTCGACTATGCCGATTCCAGAATAAGCAACGTTCGACTTGACCTGATTATTCGATCTTCCGATACTCTACCCGCCAAACGTGCGCCTATGCTGTACTGATGAACGAACCCTGGCATCACTCGTGCTCAGGCTCGTAGGGTAAATTCCAAGTCTGCACCACCAGTTAACAGGATTCATGTCAGTCGAAAATACGTCAGATAATGCGTCAAGCAGCGCCACGTCTCAGCCCCAGAGCGCTTCTCTGGCAGCGAAGCTTGCTTTCGGCTGCGCACTAATAACAGCCCTGGCATTTTTTGCGGCGTTCCTGTACCAGGTGCCAGCGGTGTCGTCGGGGGAGCCGTGGATCGTCAACCTTGAATGGATACCTCGTCTGGGGGTTGAGCTTGCATTTCGGTTAGATGGGCTCAGTCTGCTTTTCGGGCTGCTGATCAGCGGTATCGGCATTTTGGTCGTGTTGTACTCCTACGGTTATTTCAAGGTGCATAAAAGTCATGCGCGCCTGCAGTGGCTGCTGCTGGCGTTCATGCTCGCCATGCTGGGGCTTGTAACGGCGGATAACATCATCCTGCTGTTCGTATTCTGGGAGCTGACCACCATCACCTCATTCCTGCTGGTGGGATTTGATCATGAGAATGCCAAGGCAAGACGCTCGGCACTTCAGGCGTTGCTGATAACCGGCGGCGGCGGCCTTGCACTACTGGTGGGACTCATCATGCTGGGGCAGGCATCCGGAAGCTATCTATTGTCCGAGATCATTGCAGCAGGTCCCGGTATCACCGAACACGCTCAGTATCCGGTGATACTCACATTGATTTTACTGGGTGCGTTTACCAAGTCTGCCCAGTTCCCGTTTCACTTCTGGTTGCCTAACGCTATGGCAGCACCTTCCCCCGTCAGTGCCTATCTGCACTCTGCCACGATGGTAAAAGCCGGTATCTATCTGATGATGCGCCTGCAGCCGTCCCTGGGTGGCACGGAGGCGTGGTTCTACACCCTCAGTATTGCTGGTGCGATAACCGCTGTGTGGTCATCATTGATGGCACTTCGGCAAAGTGACATGAAGTTGATGCTGGCCTGGACCACCGTGATGGCGCTGGGAATTCTTACCCTGTTTCTTGCCTCCGATCTGCGTATTGCAGCACTGGCGGCAGTCACCTTCATGCTCGTCCATGCGTTTTACAAGTGCGCCTTGTTCCTTGCTGTCGGCAACGTCGACAAAAGCACCGGTACGCGCGAGATCGATGAACTGGGTTCGTTGATCAGGCACATGCCCATCACTTGCGTGGCGGCATCCCTGGCCGCCCTGTCCATGGCAGGTTTTCCACCCTTCCTCGGATTTATCGGCAAAGAGTTAAAGTATGAGGGCGCACTGGCCATTGCCGATGAGCCCTGGATCATCGTGATAGCCGCTGTTGCTGCCAATGCCATGATGGTGGGTATTGCCCTGACATTTGTGTTCCGGGTGTTTCTCGGAGGCAAGTCAGCTATTACACGCACCCCACGAGAGGTGTCGGTGCTGATGTGGGGTGGTCCCGTATTGCTGGCAGTGGCAGGGCTTGTCACCGGTATTTTCCCGGATCTGATTGCCAAGTCGTTGCTGGAACCTGCCATTGCCGAGATCCTGTCGCAGCGCAGTGATGTGTATCTATCACTGTGGCATGGTGTGAACATTCCGCTGATACTCAGTATCATTACCGTGACGCTGGGTGCACTGATTTTCTTCAAGTTCACAGCCGTCTCTCAGTACATCAACAATACGGTGGCCAAGCTACCCATGGCTGGTGACTCGGCTTACGAATCAATCATGGTACGCACCCAGTCGCTGGCTCAGGCACTCACCAATCGCTTGCAGACTGGCTCCTTGAGCCACTACCTGACCATCGTATTCAGCGTATTTGTGGTGGCGGTAGCCGGCACGATGCTGGCGAACTCAGTGCGTGTCGATCTTGGCAGTGTGACACCGGTTGGTCCGCTGGTCGGCTTCATTGTTGTTCTCATGATGGCCGCCGCCATCGTGGTTGCCCTGAGCAAGTCACGGCTGTTATCCATCTGTGCGCTGGGTATCGTCGGCAGCGGTGTAGCGGTGCTGTTTCTTGTCTTCGGAGCTATCGATGTTGCCATCACTCAGCTGATGGTGGAGACCCTCTTCGTGGTGTTGATCGCTACGGTGCTGGTGCGTCTACCTCGATTCCCCGGGGAACAGCATCCTGGCAAGGCCGGTGGATTTCGCGATGCCAGCATTGCGATTGCTGCTGGTGTTGTCATGACCATCATTACGCTGGGTGTGTCACTGGCGCCTCTGGATCTGACGGTCACGCAGTTCTTTGAAGAGAACAGTCTGACCAAGGCCTATGGTCGCAATATCGTGAATGTCATACTCGTTGATTTTCGTGCTCTGGATACTCTGGGCGAGGTCGCTGTTGTGGCCACCGCTGCCATGGCCGTAATCGCCTTACTCAAAGTACGTGCACATCCCCAAGGGCCTCGCTCATGAATTCGCTGATATTCAGTACCATCAGCCGGCTACTGGTCGGTCTCATGCTGCTGTTTTCCCTTTTCCTTCTCTGGCGTGGACACAATGAACCCGGTGGTGGATTCATCGGTGGCCTGGTGGCAGCAGCAGCGCTGATCGTCTATGGCCTCGCTGAAGGTCCGGCACTCATGCGCCGGCTATTGCGTGTTGATCCACGCACACTGGTGTTGATGGGGCTGCTGCTGGCCGTCGTCTCGGGCATCCTCCCATTGTTACAGAACAGCGCATTTCTCACCGGCTTGTGGATCTTCATTGGTGCCACAGAAACCGAAAAGGGGCTGGCTCTGGGTACGCCCCTGATCTTCGACATAGGCGTCTATCTTGTGGTGGTAGGTGGCGTAGCTGGCATGGTCATCGCCATGGAGGAGGAGCTTTAGATGGAAATTCTACTCAGCCTGCTGGTTGGCGTACTGATGTCAGTGAGCGTATGGCTCATGCTCAGCCGTAATCTTGTCAAGTTTCTGTTTGGTCTGGTGCTCATGAGTAACGTCGCCAATCTTGTCATCTTCAAGGTGGGTGGTCTGACTGAAGGCGCACCCCCGCTGATCGTGGATGGTGGCGCTGCGATCTATGCCAACTCATTGCCGCAGGCACTGGTGCTTACCGCGATCGTCATCGGGTTCGGGCTGGTCTCTTTTACACTGGTGTTAGCGCTCAAGGCATATCAGGCGATAGGTACCGTGGACATCGATGAAATGGACCTCGCTGAACAACGCCATGATGGCGAGGGGCCAGTATGAACGGGCTGCTGATATCGTGTCTGCTCATTCCCATGATTACTGCCGTAGTCAGTTTTGTGCTGCCAGGTGATGCTCGCACCCGTGGCATGCTGAGCGTTGCGGGCTCAGTGTTACTTCTACTGCTTTCCGCTGTGCTGTTGTATCAGGTAATCACTCATGGTCCGCTATCGAACCAGATGGGAGGATGGCCTGCACCAATGGGCATCACCATGATCGCCGACATGCTCAGCGCACTGCTAATCGTCGTAACAGCGATTGTTGCCGTAAGCGTCAGCATCTTCGCCATCAGTGACATATCAGAAGAGCGCGTTGCCGGTGGGTTTTACACATTCCTCAATATGCTGATTGCAGGCGTGGTCGGTGCCTTTCTAACCGGCGACCTCTTTAATCTGTATGTGTGGTTCGAGGTCATGCTCATCTCCTCATTTGCACTTCTGGTGCTTGGCGGCAACAAGGTCCAACTCGACGGAGCGGTAAAATACGTGGCCATAAACTTGATCTCCACGGTATTGCTGCTGACGGCTATCGGCCTGCTGTATGGATTGACAGGTACGCTCAACATGGCCGATCTGTCCGCGCGTGTACCGCTGGTTGAGAATCAGGCGCTGGTCGCCGTGGTTGCCGTACTGTTTCTGATTGCCTTCGGTATCAAGGCGGCTGTTTTTCCACTGTACTTCTGGCTACCGGCGTCTTATCACACGTTACCGATCAGCGTTACGGCTGTGTTCGCAGCATTGATGACGAAGGTCGGCATCTACGCACTGATGCGAACATTCACGCTGATATTCCCCGGTGAACATGACGCTATCAACGCCACCCTGCTCTACCTTGGCCTCATCACCATGGTACTTGGCGTATTCGGTGCCATGACGCACGGTGACATGCGGCGTATCCTTGCCTTCCATGTCATCGGTTCCATCGGCTTTATGCTGGTGGGTATGGGTCTGGGATCAGCCATCGCCATGGGCGCGGCCATCTTTTACATGCTGCACGGCATTCTTATCAAAGCCCTGCTGTTCATGATTGTCGGCGTTGTAGGCAAGCTCGGTGGCAGCTTCGAGCTATCCAGGCTTGGCGGGCTGTACCAGGAGCGCCCCGGTTTTTCCATGGTGTTCTTACTGGCAGCGCTGTCATTGATCGGTATTCCACCGCTGACCGGATTCTGGGCAAAAGTGCTGGTTATAGAGGCTGGGCTGCATCACGGCGCAGCGCTGGTCATAACCGTTGTGGTCCTGGCCAGTCTGCTTACGTTTATACCGCTCATCCGCATCTGGTCAGAGGCGTTCTGGAAGGCCAGACCCATGCACGACGAATCCGCCACGCTAGCAAAACGGCCTGCACTGGCCGGGCCGGACAGTTATTCCTGGGTACCTGTGCTGGGGTTGTCTGCACTGATGCTGCTGTTCGGATTGCTACCGGGCAAAGTAATAGAGCTGTCTGATGTTGCTGCACAGAACCTAATGAATCCCAGCACGTACATGAATACGGTACTTCAAGTCGCCGTCACACCAGACAGTGGAGATGCCCAATGACGCCGTTTGCAATTAATCTGATTCTGGCGTTCATGTGGGCGGCACTCAATGGCGGCATCGGCCTGCCAAGTCTGGTGGTGGGGTTTTTACTGGGGTATGTCGTCATCTTCATACTGCAACCGCTTTTTGGGGGGAGTCGCTACTGTGCGAAGCTCTACGACGGTGTTGTACTTGTGCTGTACTTTTTCTATGAACTGATCGTGTCCAGCCTGCAAGTGGGTTGGGATGTGTTGACACCCATGCAAAAAAGCAAACCGGCCATTGTTGCTGTTCCACTCGATGCATGCACAGCCGCTGAAGTCACGGTATTGGCCAATTTGGTGTCGTTGACACCGGGATCCTTGTCCGTCGACATCAGCGATGATCGATCCCACCTGCTGGTGCATGCCATGTTCGTCGATGATCCTGAAACATTCAAGGCAGAGGTCAAGCAAGGCATGGAAAAACGTGTACTCGAGGCTATGCGGTAATGGGGAATCTGACTTTTGCGATCAACGTTGCCATGGGGCTGACCATGATCGGTCTGATCGCGGGATGCATACGCATGTTCAAAGGGCCGACCGCAGCTGATCGTGTGGTGTCTCTGGATTTTGTCACAGTGCTGCTGGTAGCCATTACTTCACTGCTGGCCTTGCAGCTGGACAATGCTGCCTACCTTGATCTTGGTCTGGCGCTGGCATTGGTCGGCTTTCTGGCAACGGTAGCCTTTGCCCGTTATCTGGAGACCAATGAGCTGCTGCCGACCGAGCCGCATGGCGACCCGGACGATGAGGATAACAACCTGAACAGCGTCGGAGAGCAGACAAAATGAACGACCTGCTGGTCAGCATACTGATTATTCTAGGCGGTGGCTTTGCAGCCATAGCGGGTCTGGGCTTGTTGCGGTTACCGGATGTGCTGATTCGCATGCACGCATCAACCAAGGCAGGCACTCTGGGTGTTGGCCTCATCGTGCTTGGGGTCTCGGTGCATTTTGCAAGCTCGCTGGTCATCACCAAAGCACTGTTGATTATTGCTTTTCTGCTATTGACTGCGCCGGTTGCTGCACACTTGATCGGACGTGCGGCCTATCGCCGACGCATTCCGTTGTGGGATCGCACGCTTATGCACGATGCACCCATGGATCCAGACCACCACATCAGCAACCCGGCGATCAAGCCAACAACCCCTGTGGACTCAAGCAAATAGGCCACTAATTGTCTTCAGTGCCTGTAGCGACCGGCATATGGTCCAGGGATCCCCACTCGGTCCATGAGCCATCGTACAGGCGAGCTGCAGGCAAGCCTGCTTTTTCCAGTGCCAGGCACAGAATTGCAGCGGTGACCCCTGAACCACACGTCGTTATGGTGCGCGATTGTGGTCCGATGTGTAACTGTGCAAACAGCGATCTTAACTCGTCGGCGCTCTTCAACAAGCCCTGTTCATTCAGCACATTGGGAAAGGGCACATTGACGCTACCCGGAATATGCCCGCTACGCAAGCCGGCTCTGGCTTCTTTTTCCTCAGCGCTAAAGCGGCCGGCAGACCTTGCATCCAGAACAATATCGCTGCCCGCAATCGACTTGAATACCTCATCGGCATCAGCAACCTCATTGCGCCTTTGCTGCTCTGTTGTACCCACATGAAACGTGCAAGGCGGATGCCGCAGATCAAAGGCAGATGCCATTTCTTCATCGCCAGACGCGGTTTCCAGCGCGCCACCTGCCCGCTCCCAGGCAGGAAGGCCGCCATCCAGAACAACGGCATGCGACGCTCCGAAATGCCGGAACATCCACCAGAGTCTGGCAGCCGAAAACAGCCCTGCTGCGTCGTACACGACAATGGTGTGTTGCTCAGAGATGCCCAGGGCGCCAGCCGCCATAGCGAACTGTTCGGCATCGGGCAGCATGTGTGGCAAGTGGCTGGGCGCTGAATGCTCATTGATATCAAAAAACTGGGCACCCGGAATACGACGCTGTGCAAACTCCTCACGCGCATTTCGTCCTGTTACCGGCAAATGCAATGAGCCATCAAGGATGCGCACGTGTTCGTCGTTAATGTGTTTTTGAAGCCACTCACAGCTGACGATGGATGTGGCTGATTCAACGTTGTTGAAATGACTCATGAGTCGGGGAAATACCTTGGCTGAACAAAGTTATACTGTAACTGATTAATCCGAAGCCATGAGC
>CAYGSW010000054.1:0-25593 GCA_964352535.1 uncultured Granulosicoccaceae bacterium
GTGCCAAGCATTATGCTGCCGCCAGCTGTGAGCCAGATCAAATTTCGTAGGCCTCCAGGTTTTTTCGATGAAGTGCGACGTTGAGTGGTTTTTCTACCGAGCAAACTGTTGTCCACCGTTGTATCTTTAGTATCTGGGTTGCAAGATTCAGCTCCGCAACGCTCTGCTTTCTTGTCAGTTTTTACCGTATGAGCTGATTGAAACGGGAGGCGATGATTTTTTCGATAGAAATTACGCAACGCATTGTAGGATATCGTCAATTTGATGAACTGCTGCTGTGCATGGGCTCTTTCGCGGGGTCTATGTGCGAAGCGGTCGGGGTGCCAAAGATTGACCAGACGTCGATAATGAGCTCGAGCTGTTTCCCAATCGGCGCGGTCGTTTAGTTCCAGCTGACGGTAATGCTGCGAGAATGGGTTTTTCTGGGGGTCAATCTTGTGCATACGGGTAGCTTACCGGCGTTTAATCTTGTCAAGCTGTGAAACTTAAGTAAATTTTGAGAGTTGTGACGGTGCGGATACAAATTTTCTATAGATTTTGTGTCCGAGTTAAGGATGCAATGCCAAATAGCAGATAAACTTTACATCTTTGGTGCGGTTGAGTCGAGTTGTACCGAGTTGAACTGTCAATAATCTTGGCCAGATCGCTCGTACCACCCCGAGCAAATCTCTAACAGAAGATCATGAGCTGGCAAACGTGTCTGGGAGGCACTTTCTACACATGGATAGACGTTGTGTTGTAACGGTTTTTCTAGCTGTCCTGCTTACGGCTTGTTCAGGAGCACGCGGACCGTTATCTGAAGACGAACGGCCACCGGCTGTCAGTCCGGGAAGTGCTCCGGAGTTTCGGCTCGGGTCTGGTGACGTTGTTAGCGTCAATGTCTGGAAAAACCCGGATTTATCCGTTACGGTACCTGTAAGGCCCGATGGATTCATTTCGGTTCCCCTGGTCGGCGATATTCTGGCGGGAGGGCAGACACCTGCCGAGATCGCTGCACAAACCGAGCAGCAATTGACCCAATACATAAGAACACCGAAGGTGTCGGTGATTATTCAGGAGATTCCCAGCGCTGAATTTCAAAACCGGGTAAGAGTGGTGGGCGGGGTTACAGAGCCCAAGTCAATACAACACCGTGACGGTATGACAGTCATTGACCTTGTTCTGGAGGCTGGAGGCGTCAACGAATTTGCGTCGCCCAATTCAGCCAAGCTCTATCGAACCATCGATGGCGTAGCCAGAGTGTTCGACATCTATCTGGCTGACATACTGTCCAGCGGTGTCCTCGACACCAACTATGCCCTGGTACCTGGTGATGTCATTGCTATTCCCGAGCGACGTTTCTGACATGGGAACGTTAATATTCATCCAACAAACAACAAGTGGTCGGCCCATTCATGGCCTGATCACGCCGATTTGTGTACGATTTAGCATCGTGTCTTCAGAACGACTGATAAGAAGTAGATTTTTATGAGCAACATCACACTTGACGAAATGATGCCCCTGCTAACGCGGGAAGCGGTGGCGCGTGCCGGTACATTGCTGACGATTTTTTGTGTTGTGAGCGCAGTTTTTCTTATAACTGGCTTTTTCTGGGAGAAGAAATACACCTCACGGGTCCAGCTTTATGTCGATGACAGCAACATCGTTGCACCGATAATCGGTACCGAGCAAGTGAACAATCGGGACAAAGCGAATGTCGCCAAAGAAGAGCTGTTTGCGCTGGATATCATCGACCGTATTCTTGATGAAGTGGGATTCACGGACGCCAGTACAACACCTGCAGAAAGGGAAGAGGCGCGCGAAGATCTGGTTGACAACACGACGGTTTTCAACAGGAACAATCAGCTATTGGAAATTGATTACTACGACGACGATCCGGCTGTAGCATTCCAGGTGGTTAGTCTTTATGCCGATCTGTTTCTTCAAAAGACAATGGATTGCTCAACGACGGAGACCACTGAAGCTTTCGAATTCATCATCAACCAGGTAGAGACATACAGAAACAAGCTGGAGGACGCTGAGGGTCGACTGGAAAGCTTCAGTAGTCAGCATCCAGGTATCAGCACAACCACTGAAGGTAACGTCAATACAAGGATTGTTGAGTTACAGCGCGATTTCGAACAAACCTCGCTGTTGTTTGCGCAAGCCGATCAGCGTCGGCGTACACTACAGGCAGAGCTCTCTAACGAATCATCCACGCTGGCACGTGATTACCAACTGGGTCAGACGCGCGAACAGATATCGCGTCTGCAGGCAGAGATTGATTTGCTGAGTCTTTCGTATACAGATGATTACCCCGACATAGTGCGTCTTCGCCAGCAGATTGAGGATATCAAGCAGGCCGCGGCGAGTCGCGCTGAACGCGCCATAGAGCAAGGTGCCGGGCAGGCTATTTTCAATGTCGGAGGAAACACGTTCACCGGGTCGGCCAACCTCAGTCCAGTCTACCAGCAGCTGCGCAGCGACCTGGCACGAACCTCGGCAGAGGCAGATGCTCAGCAATCGAAAATGCGTCAGCTTCAGATCCTCCTTGAAAAGGAAATTGAACGCTCTACAAAAACGTCCCAGGTCGAGAGGCAGATGGCGGAGCTAACTCGTGACTACGAGATCAACAAGAAGTTTTATGAGGATCTACTGAGCCAGCAGGAAAACGCACGACTAACCATGACGCTCGGCGCTGAACAGCAAGGTGTACTTTATCGCATCCATCAGCCTGCCAATTTTCCGGCGCGTCCCAACGGTTTGCGGTTTGTGCATATTGTATTAGCAGGTATAGTGATGGCCTCAGTACTGCCTTTTATCTACCTTTTCGTGTTCCTGAAGGTCGATCCGCGGATCAGAACGGCATCAGCGGTAACGGATGTTCTGGAGCTACCATTGTTAACAATAGTGCCGCACATGGCTTCACCGAACGAAAAGACCCCGTTGTTCCATAGACCTGGTGCGATAATGACGACTGTAGGGGCAGTCTGCGCGCTTTACGTAGTCGTCTTTGTTATCAAGTTCAATATGGAAGCCGCTGGCGGGGGAGCGTTACTATGACGGATCGCGCGAAGTTCGCTAACGTCAGATCGATGTTGGAGCAACAACAGGGAAAATCGGAAAGACGAGGCCGCAAGGCCGGTCGTTCGATGGTACCGGTGTCCTCCACTTCCCGAGGCAGTAATCAGTTACGTGCAGCCAATGATTCGGTAAGCCTTGCGGATCGGGCACGCGCTGATCTGGCCAACATGAACGAGCCGCGGATCTTCAATGACAAGCAGCTTGATCTGCTGGGCATCGTTCACCCTCGCTCCAAAGACAAGGCCATGGTAGACGCCATGCGTCAACTTCGCACAAAGCTCTATCAGCTGCAGCCCAACAAGAATTTCAGCGTTATGGTGAGTTCAGTTGTGCCTGAGGGTGGCGGTAGCTTTGTCAGTCTTAATCTGGCTGCCACTATCGCTTTTGATCAGGCAAAAACATCCATGCTGGTCGAAGCCAATTTGCACATGCCTATCCTCCACAAGTTGATGAAGCTGGTGGGTAAGGAGCAGGCACCTGGTCTGCTTGAGTATCTGGAACAACCCGAACTGGGTGTGGAGCACATTGTCAGTCCGAGTGGTGTGCCCAGGATGCGGGTCGTGCCATTGGGTCGCCATAGTGAGATAAGTGCAGAGCATTTCACCAGCGCCCGTTACCAGCAACTGATGCTGGATATCAAAGAGCGCTATGACAATCGTTATGTCATTGTCGATGGTCCATCCATGAGCACATCGGCTGATGCCAAAATCCTTTCAGAGCTTTGTGATTACACGGTATTGGTCATTCCTTACGGAGGGGTCACACCCGGTGTCCTTGATTCGGTTATTGATGAAATCGATGAGCGAAAACTGGCGGGGATCGTTATCAATAACCAGCCAGGCTAGCAGCATAACAAGGCCAGGGTGCTGCTCTCAAGGATGCTTTGGACGTCCTTCGAACACGCTAACTGAAAAGCGACGCCAGCTTCAGGTTCTGATGTGACATCAGAACCTGAAGCTGACAACAAGCGTTCGGGCAGTTACCAAGTAAGTAACGGATGATTCAGAAGTTGAATCTGGCCATCTTCCGAGTCAAATTATCTAGGGAACCTCTCCATCGTGTCCGATCGTTATATTTTTCCGGTTCACCGCAAGGGAGCTTGTACAGCGTTTGTGTGGGCATGTCTGTTGTTACCGGCTCAGTTGTACGCTTTGGACGTCGGGTTTCAAGGTCTGCTGTCGCTCGAAGGCAGTGACAACGTCGAGGGGGCGAACGCGCCAGATGAGCAGGATGGCTCCATACAGTCTGCAGTGATAGGAGTCTATGGTGAGCAGCGTAGTCGTCTGGTTACCGCGGCATTTTCAGGTGAGCTGGACACCCGTAAAACCGCGTCCAGAAGCGATTCTAATATCAACTCGGTCAGCCGCTTTCTCGGCGCTGCAGAGTTTCAGATTACGCCGCGGTCCTGGACATGGTACGTCGGCAACATCCTCGGCGGTGTACGTACTGACAATGCCATTCAGCCTTTGGACGATGCGGAGCTGGAGCGACGCAACGTATTTGCCACCGGGCCTGCGTTCGAATACGAACAGCAAGGCATCAGCAGAACATCGGCTCGCTTGCTTTACGTTAATCAGACTCAGAATAACGAAGCGTTGGAAGATCTCTTTGTTGCTAATCTCAGGCACGAACGTGATCTGACAACCGGTAGCTATTTCGGAGCACGGCTTGGCAACGTGTACACCGATCTTCCCGAGCAGGATGATGACCTGGCTGAAGACTTGGCCGAACCAGACTTTAACCGCTCAACATTCGGTGTTTTCTATAACCGCCGCATTGGTTTTCTATCATTGTTTGGTGAGTTGGGGGCCACGCGCTATGACGCGGACGACGAATCGCTCGATGGGCTGAATGCCGAGCTACGCGCCACCCAGGAATTGGGCCCACAAACCAGTGCCAGCCTGTTTGTCAGGCGAGATCTTAATGACCAGAGTCTGAGTACTGCCGAGAGTCTCCTGCAAAACAGCGAAGCAGCAGTTGGAATAGCACCGGATTCAGCTGGATTCTTCACTGAAACTCGCGTCGGTGCCGAGTACAGCTACCAGGGCACCGACGTAAGCGTTGACCTTTTGGCTGGCTTTGCCGAGCTGGATTACGCATTATCATCAGGGGGGGCGCAAGGTGCGGATTTCGACGCCGAGGATCGTCAGCAAGGGTTCGCCTCAGCGTTCTGGTCCAAACGTCTCAGCCAGCAATTACGCTCAGAGCTAGGTTTTAACTACGAAACGCAAGACTTTCTGAACCGTGCTGATACGTCCGAATCCGTGCTGGCCAGAGCCACACTGGTGTACTCGCTTTCGCGTAGTTTCGATGTGCAGTTCAGCGTCACTCACGATACCGGCACGGGCATTCGCACACGCTTTGTGAATAGTGTGGGTGGCGGTTTTATTGAAAATGAAGACATCGACGTGACCGAAAACCGATTTGCTATCGGTCTTCGCTGGGCGCCTCCATCCCGTGCCAGCCAGGAGCTCACGGTCGAACTCAAGTCACTGTTGCAATAGGCTATGGAGGGTCTCAGACTACAAGCAGCGGTGAAAGCACTGTCAGCTGAGCAAAACAAGCCAGCCTTCTCGTCAGCATCGAATCGGCACGATCCGCATACCGAATCCGCAGTATCAGAGCCTGTCGGATCGCCTTTCGCTCGTTTGGATGGGCAAGCGCTGCGGTTACTGTTTGCAGTGGACAGCCGATTTCCTGGCCTCGGTGGAGCAGAAATTCAGGCATTGAAACTGGCGCTGGCTTTTCGAGAACAGGGCGTACACGTGGAATTCGTGACACCTCGCGTATCGCCTCTGCAATCGCTTGAGGAAACTCACCACGGATTCTCCATCACGCGTATCGACTATCCGCAGATACGCTGGCTGGGCTCGCTAATAGTCATGTTCAAATTTGCCCGCTACCTGATTGCCCATGCTGATCGCTTTGATGCTGTACATATTCACATCACGCATTTGATGGCAGCAGCAGCAGGATTTGCACGATCTCGCAGCGAATTACCGGTCACCACCAAGATCTCTGGTTTCTATGAGTTCGAAGGCGGCGTGCTGGATCCTGCCGTTCGCTTCAAACCTCTGAATTACCTTATCCGGCGTGGCCTTAAAGCGGTGGATTTTGTGCAAACGATCAGTGTGCAAACCCGCGAAAAGCTGCTTGAAGCAGGTTTTACCGACAAGCAGATACAATTTATCCCCAACGGTATCGACACGCGTGACAACCCTGAACCTCGTGTTCTGCGTAATGACATTCGCATCGGTTATTGTGGTCGTTTACGCGAGGTAAAAGGGGTTCATGTGCTGCTTGAGGGGTTTGCATTATTAAAGCAGGCCTGTCCGACCCGACGCCTGCAGTTGGTCATTGCGGGCAGTGGTGAAACACGGGCGGCGCTGCAGGCGCAAGCCACGCGTCTGGGCATCAGCGATGACATCGAATGGCTAGGTACCATTGAGGACACTATGACGTTCTTCAGATCCATTGATGTGTATGTGCAACCTTCGTTTGCAGAGGGGCTGCCCAACTCGGTCATGGAAGCCATGGTCGCCCAGCGCCCTGTCGTTGCCACAAACATCGGTGGTAATAACGATCTGGTCAGCCACGACATTAGTGGACTGCTGTTCAAGGTCGGCGATGCTGAGGATCTGGCGCACCAGCTCGGGCGTCTGCTCGATGCACCCGAGCTTGCCCGCAATATGGCAACTGCCGGTCGGGCGTTGATGATTGAGCGTTACGGGTTCGAATCCGTTACCCGGCAATTGGCGAAGTTGTACCGTGCCTGATAACGTGGAAAAGATCGTTGTCAGTGTGTCGATTGACACAGAATGTGATCATGATCCTCGATGGATACGTTCCAAACCATTGCGTTTCGATTCCATACAGGAAGGGTTGCCAAATCGTCTGCAACCGGTTTTTGACACTGTGGGTGCTGTACCCACGTATCTGTTGACCGTTGAAGTGCTGGAGGATGCGGCTTGCGTTGAAACACTGAAGGCCTTACCGGGACGCTATGAATATGGCACGCATCTGCATGCTGCCTTCATCGAGCCGGATAAGAAATTCCACGACTATGCAGGTGTCGACAGTCCCGATTTTCAATGTGCGTATCCGGCCGATATCGAATACCAGAAACTCGCCAACCTCAGCACGCTCTTCCAGAACGCCTTGGGTTATGCACCAACCAGCTTCAGAGCAGGGCGCTACGGAGCCTCAGCAGATTCTGTTAATTCGTTGCAGCAGCTTGGCTACAAGGTTGACACCAGTGTAACGCCGCACATGAAGTGGCGGGAGCCTTGCGCAAAGGTGGATTTTACCCACGCACCCGAGCAGCCGTACTTCCCGGCGTTACACAATCTGAGTGAGCCGCAGCCGTACACGCCGGGTCGGATACTTGAGGTGCCCGTTACTGTAAAGCCCAGATGGTTTCGTGATCCGCGCTGGTTCAGACCCTGGTTTGCCAGTGTGGATCAGATGAAACAGATTTTCCGCTATCAGCTAAAACAGCATGAAGATAAGCGTGTGTTGTCCATTAACATGATGTTCCACTCGATGGAGGTTATAGAAAAAGCCTCACCGTATCCGCAAGATGCCAGTCAAGTGAAGCGCTTTCTCGATGACATGCATGAGACCCTGGAGTGGTGTGCAAAGGAAGGTGCAGTGTTTGCCGGCCTGAGTGATTTGCATTCGCTATACGCAGTTAATGAATAGGCGTACACGTCGATGTTGATGCTCCCGGGGCGAACAGCCTGGCATGTTTCAGCACACATCTGCACCGGAATTCGGTAAAGACTGTGCCTGCCACCCGTCTTGTCCATCATCTTAGAAATTATGCGTCAGCAGGTTTATTGTCGGCGTTGGTAGGACTTGTCAGTTTTCCTGTCATGACACGAAATCTGAGTGTTGCGGACTACGGTGTCGTCGGACTTATCAGTTCAAGTATTACCTTGTTCATCTCCATCGGTAAGCTTGGGATGCAACACGCGGTCATCCGCTTCTTTGCTCAAGTGAAGAACGCGAACATTGCGTTTGATCTGAAGCAGATGAACAGCACCGTCAGCGGCGTTTTTATCATTCTGGCTACGATGGCAACGTCGTTGTTCCTGTTGATGGGTTTTCAGGTTTTGCCCAGGTTCCTGCAGTACGAAAACATCTCATCTCTTTTTCTGCTTGGTTCCGCCGTTGTATTTGTGCGATTGCTTGGCAGTGGCATCATGAATTTTTTGCGGGCGCAGCAACGCAGTGGCGATGTGGCTATTGCGCAAAGCCTGGCAAGATTTCTTAACTTGTTATTTATTCTTGCGGTAGTCCTGACGACTGTGCTTGACCCTTACTCTGTGCTTGTGTGCCTTTTTTTTGCTGAGCTTGCAGGTGTTGGCTTTGCCGCTTATCAATACCGCTCAGACTTCTACTTCAGTCAATCACAATTGTCCACTACGCTGGGCAAGGCAATGCTGCGTTACGGCATGCCGCTGATGATCCTCGAATCCTTGAGCCTAGTGCTTCGATTGAGTGACAGATACCTTATCGAAGCTCTGCTTGGTGTGGATGAGCTGGGGCAATATTCGGCATCCTATAACCTGACAGCTTATCTTGATATCATCATTCTGGCGGCATTGCTGCAGGCGATTCGTCCTGTTTATATGCAGATGTGGGAATCCTCCGGCGCTGAGCTTACTCAGCAATTCCTGTCACATGGACTGCATCTTTACATGATTGTGGGTATTCCGTTTATCGTCATATTCAGTGTGACCAGCCCTTATTTGCTGAGTTTTCTGGCGGGTCCGAAATATGCCATTGGTACAGTTATCATTCCTTATGTCGCCTTGAGCTTCTGGCTGGAGGGCGCATTGATTTTCCTTTCAGCGGGTCTGTATATCTTCAAGAATACAAAGATACTGATGTTCAGCTCGCTGCTGGCAACTGTTATAAATCTTGGACTGAATATCGTACTTATTCCGCATTACGGCATTGCTGGTGCAGCTGCAGTTACCGTCTTCTCGTACGCTGTTTTCATGATTTGTGTCACCGCATTGTCGTTTAAATATGTCACGGTCAAGATCGAGTGGAAATCACCACTGGCGGCAACCATTGCCAGTCTTGTCGTGTTTGTGATGTTGAAGCAGGTTGACATGGGCAGCGATGCCATCAATTTTTTCGTTAAAGGTATTTGCGGCACCGTTATCTTGTCACTGGTGGTCTGGATACTGGTACCCCAGATACGCATCTGGTTGCGTGATTTACCTGCGCGCGTTTTGAACAAGGGAGCTCAGCCATGAGTGTGGTTCTCATGTACCACGGGATCTTTCCCGATAACGATACAAGTACTATCGATGCTGAAGACCTTCCCTACGCACTGAGTGTTTCTAATTTCACTCGGCAACTTGATTTGCTGGCACAGCGTAGGGTGGGGCTGTACGATGCGGGCGAAACACCGCAAGTGGTGATCACCTTTGATGACGGGCATGCCAGTTCGCTTGAGCTCGCAGCTCCTCTGCTGCTGGAACGACAGCTGTCGGCCTATTTTTTCATTACCAGTGATTTCATCGGTCAACGGCCTGGATTCATGACAGCGGACGAGTTGTCCGAATTGTCCAGGCTGCCAGGCATGTGCATTGGCAGTCACGGTCGGACGCATCGTTTTTTTGATGATCTGAGCGTTCAGGATTCATTGCTCGAACTCACCTCGAGCAAACGTGCACTGGAGGCAATATGCGGCGCTCGTTGTGATTCCATATCGTTTCCGGGTGGTCGGTTTTCGGCACAGACTCTCGATCAGATGGTGCAAGCTGGCTATACTCAGTGGTTCGGTTCGGAAATCGGGCTGGTCAGCGCGGAACGGTTACTGAGTGCAGATCGTGCCGAGAAGTGTGGGCCGTCGCAGTTGCTTGCTGGTGAAATTGAGGTGGCAAACGTCGAACAGGGACGGACGCAGGATAGTGGTAATTTGTCGCTTGAAGACCGATGGCTGCTGGCTGCACAATATGGAGACAAGCCGTTGGAACGGGTAGCAATAAGACGCAATGCTCAAATTGAGGAATTTCGTCGTATCATAGATCAAGAAAAAGCCTATTTTCGGCAAAAGCGTCGGAATAGTCAGGTAAAACAACTCCTTCGAAGCGCTATTGGCAACCGCCTCTATCATGGCCTCTACAAATCCATTTCTGCACGATAGCGTGGCAACGTTAGCCGATGTGGCCAATGATGATGTGCCTGTTCACGAGGGACGGCGTTCCGGGGTAGCCGGAGCCAGGCCTAAACGCCAGCGCACCAGGCGCCGTGCTGGGGTCAGAAAGCTGAAACAGATGGCATCCGGCTCGGTGGCAGGCTGGCCTGAGTTTGATGGCCTTAAGCCAGTGTTAACGTTTCTCGCCATTCCCGCTTTTCTGGTGCTCGCGATCACCCTATCCGGCGTTGGCTGGCCTCGAAGTATTCTCTACCCCATCGCCATCATGCTGGGAATCGTGGTTGCAATCAGTGCCTTTCGCGGGGTAGAACTGGTACTAGCGATTCTGCTTATCTATCTGCCCTTCTCAAAGATTTACGTTATACCTTTAGCCCCAGGGATCAACGGAACCAATGTTCTTATACTGTTGGGAATGTTTGCTGCAGTTCTGCGCTTGCTGGCAACACGTCAGAAGCTGACAGAGTTTCCCGCTGGCACCTATCTGGTTCTTGTTTTCGGGTTTCTGACGTCATTGTCGGCCTTCACCATCATGCAGCTCCCAGGTGGGCGAGTGTTTTTGTTGTACAACGAAATTCTCAGCTTCAAAGCCTGGGTTGATCAGTTCATTTTCTATTTCATCGTTCTGATGTGCGTGCGAGATGTTGAAACTGCCAAGCGCTGCATTGTCTATGTGATGATCGGGTCAGCGTTGGTGGTGTTGTACTCAGTGCCTGAAATGCTCGAAAAGGCCGGTCGATCGACCATTGATAAATCACGCATCGGCGGTCCTCATCTGCAGTCAAACAACTTTGGTGGATTCGTTGCCTACACCGTCTTGCCCCTGATTGCCCTGTTTGTCGTCTATATCAAGGATGTCAGGGCATGGCTGCTGACACCGTATTTCCTGGTCACAGCAAAGGTTCTCATCACGACATTCTCGCGTGGCGCCTACTTGGCGATTGTGGTGGGTGGATTTCTTGTGGCCTGGCTTAAGGGTAAGAAGTTTCTCACCTGGTGGGCAGTTGTGGTGATCAGTCTTATCCTGGCGTTTCCCAGTGTCATACCCGAATCCATCGTAGTGAGGATGGATACGTTTACCAATGATGCAAATTCTGCGGCGTCAGCGGAAGACAAGCTGGATAAGAGTTCAGTCACTCGCTTGGTGCTGTGGCGCGCGGCTGCAGAAATGATCGAAGAGAGCCCGTTTCTGGGTAAAGGGTTCAAAGGCTTTCAGCGATTGAAAGATGAGTACACGGAAGTGCCGGTAGAGGAAAGTGATCCTCACAGCATGTATTTGTACATAGCGTCACAGATGGGGCTTCCCGCCTTGGGTCTTTTTCTGGTCATTTTGGGTTACAGCTATTGGTTGGGCGTTTATTTGAGTAAAAATACCGAGGACCGTTTTATCAGGGTGATTGGAATTGGTGGAGCTGCTGCCACTGCTTGCTTTGCAGTGGTCGGCATCTTCGGGTCGCGTGCTGTGACCCTTAACTTCACGGTCTATTTCTGGACGTTTCTCGTGGTCATGCAGGTGATTCGTCAAAAGCAGCTGGAAGCGGAAGCGGCGAAGAATCCGAAGCGACGCCGCACGAACGCCTTCGAAACTGCTCGACACGAGGAAGAAGCTGAATTAGTGGCGTCGATGAACCAGATGGAAATCGGGAGAATTGGGTACTCACCATCAGGTGAGTCGGTGACTCTGCCCTCGGATAGGGGCTGGCAACAACACTGGGCGGGCAAGAAGAAACGGAGCAGCCCACGCGGTGCTGCTGCACATCAAGCCAGGCTGAAGGCGAAGTCCATGCCTGATACATCAGATAGTGCAGATTTTTCGAGGCAGAGCGCTAAACAAAAGCGCAGTGCGAACTACGGCGCTGCTGCGTGTCAGGCAAAAGATCAAACAGCAGCCGCCAGTGACGTCAATAGGGCCAATACTGTTTCAGCGCTGCAACCGACACCGGCGATAAAGCCCCGGTTGCGCAAGGCGCGACGCGACAGAAAGCACTATTCTGCTGTCTAGGAGCAATCTGCTGACAGTTTGAAGGATGTCGATGTTGCTGCTGTGCGGTGTTGGCGAGTTATCGCCAGCATTCTGATTCGGCTGATGCTCCGCCGTATGCACCCCAGACTCACCTCATTAAGGCCTCATTGTCATGAGGGTATGGATTCTGCGTCATTAGTTCGTCGCTGAATGCGTATTTGCGCCAATGTTTATTACATATCGCCGCGTTGCGTGCGTTGCGTATAATCTAATGTGGTTGTAAATGGTCAAATACTGCAGACTGAATGCGTATCAGCGGGCTTGCACTAAAATCGTATATTTGAAATGTGTGTTGTAGCGCTCATTCTGGTATTTTTTTCTTGGTGCACCAGGTCCGCAATGTGTCATTGAGTTACGTTTTCAAGACACCATGTTTGTGGGGTACGAAAGTTGCGATCTGAGGTTTACCGCGTTGATTGCAACACCATTCAATCGGTTTTGACGTAAAACTCAAAGCCATGCATTGTGTTCTCGTGGAACTTTGTTAATGAGTGAAGAAGATACTAATAGAGACGGCGGACTGGCAGTTGAAACGGCCAAGCCAAAACTGGCAAAACCGCCTTTGTGGAAAGTTGTATTGCTAAACGATGATTACACTCCGATGGAATTTGTGGTCGAGGTGTTGCAAGTGTTTTTTAAACTGGACAAGGAACAGGCGACACGTGTCATGTTGCATGTCCATCAGAAAGGTAAGGGTGTTTGCGGTGTTTTTACGCGGGAGATCGCGGAAACTAAAGTGGCGCAAGTAACTCAATTAGCAAGGGAGCGAAAACATCCGCTGCTTTGTATGCTCGAGAAAGTCTAGCGACAGCGGGCAACGACAACAGTTTCGTCGCATGATTATCTGCATGGGCGCGGCACAGACAGTGACGGAAACTGAAACGAAACGAAGTATCAAGAGCGGACGATTTAACAATGCTGAGTAAAGAGCTGGAATTTACCCTCAACAACGCTTTCAAGGAAGCGCGTGGTCGACGATTTGAGTTCATGACCGTCGAGCATTTGCTACTGGCGTTGATCGATAATCCCACGGCCGCTCAAGTGCTGCGAGCCTGCGGCGGTGATCTTGAGACGCTGCGCGACGAGCTCGACAGCTTCGTCGACGAGAATACACCACTGCTAGACGAGAATGACACGCGCGAGACACAACCAACACTTGGGTTCCAGCGCGTGTTGCAGCGCGCCGTATTTCACGTGCAAAGCTCTGGCAAAAAGGAAGTAACCGGAGCCAATGTGCTGGTTGCGATTTTCGGTGAGCAGGATTCTCAAACCGTCTATCTGCTCAACAAGCAGAACATCACGCGCCTCGACGTCGTCAACTACATCTCCCACGGCATCGCAAAGAATTCACAGGAGGAGCCCGAGGAGTCGGAAGAGGGTTCGTCAGAGTTCAGTGGTGAAGAGGGCGAAGCGGACGCAAAGCCGTTGGACAAGTACGCAACGAACCTGAACGCAAAGGCAATATCCGGGGAAATCGATCCACTCATTGGTCGTGAACACGAGGTTGAGCGTGCATCGCAGGTACTTTGCCGGCGCCGCAAGAACAACCCGTTGCTTGTGGGTGAAGCCGGTGTGGGCAAGACCGCCATCGCTGAAGGGCTGGCCAAGCGTATCGTCGACGGAGAGGTCCCTGATGTTCTCGCGGAAGCGATCATCTATTCACTGGATTTGGGGGCACTTGTCGCGGGTACAAAATACCGCGGTGACTTCGAAAAGCGTCTCAAAGGCATTCTTAACCAATTGAAGAAAGAGCCTGGCGCCATCTTGTTCATCGATGAAATCCACACCATCATCGGTGCGGGTGCCGCTTCAGGTGGCGTCATGGATGCATCCAACCTGCTCAAACCGATGCTTGCCACGGGCGAGCTCAAATGCATAGGTTCCACGACATACCAGGAGTATCGTGGCATTTTCGAAAAGGACCGTGCGCTATCACGTCGTTTCCAGAAGATTGATGTGGTGGAACCTTCTGTAGACCAGACATTTGAAATTCTTAAAGGTCTCAAGTCTCGGTACGAGGAGTTCCATGAGGTCAAATATTCGAACAATGCGCTGAAGACGGCCGCAGAATTATCAGGCCGTTATATCAACGATCGATTCCTACCTGACAAGGCCATTGATGTCATCGATGAAGCGGGTGCCAACCACCGTGTTAAGGGCGCCACTGCCAAAGGCAAAAAGCAGATCACTGTGAAAGACATCGAGGCGATTGTTGCCAAGATTGCACGCATACCTGAGAAGAGTGTGTCATCGACCGATATGGACAAGCTCAAGACCCTGGCACGTGACCTGCGCATGCTTGTGTTTGGTCAGGATGAGGCTATCGATGCTCTGGGTGCAGCAATCAAGATGTCACGCTCGGGTCTTGGTCCGCAAGACAAGCCGATTGGCAGCTTCATGTTTGCCGGTCCGACAGGCGTGGGCAAGACCGAAGTCACCAAGCAGTTGGCCAACGTCATGGGCATCGAACTTATTCGCTTTGACATGTCGGAGTACATGGAGCGTCACACCGTGTCGCGTCTGATTGGTGCACCTCCAGGCTATGTAGGATTTGACCAGGGTGGGCTACTGACTGACGCTGCCATCCAGAATCCACATGCCGTCATCTTGCTTGATGAGGTTGAGAAGGCCCACCCCGATGTGTTCAACTTGCTGCTGCAGGTTATGGATCACGGCACACTAACAGACAACAACGGCAGAAAGGCTGACTTCAGAAACATCATCCTGGTGATGACGACCAATGCCGGTGCTGAATCTCTATCCCGAACAACGATGGGCTTCACACAGCAAGATAACTCCAGTGACGGTTCCGAAGCCGTGAACAAGCTTTTTACTCCGGAATTCCGAAACCGCCTCGACGCAATCATTCAATTCAAGCCCTTGGATAAGAGTATTATTCTTAACGTGGTTGACAAGTTCATCATCGAGCTGGAGTCACAACTTGAAGAGAAGAACGTGGCTATCGACTTCAATGATGAGGCTAAGGCGTGGTTAGCGGAGCACGGCTTTGATGCGCGGATGGGGGCAAGACCGATGGCGCGTCTGATCAATGAGAACGTCAAAAAGCATCTGGCGGATGAAATCCTGTTTGGCAAACTGAGTAAAGGTGGCCGGGTACGTGTCATTCTCGACGAGAAAGGCGATCTTGATTTCGAGTTCGAGAGTAAGGAAAACAAGGAGGCAACTGTCTCGTAACGTAACGTTGCAGATAAAATAAAAATCAGAACCTGCGTCGATTTACATCGGGGCAGGTTTTTTTTACCCTGGTGGTCACACGTCCGGCTTGTACTGCATCGTCTTTTTGGCTTCAAAAAGAGCCTGTTCCGGCTCCATGGAACCGAAACACTGGTGGTCCGACTAGCGGCTTCTGTAGGTGATTCGACCTTTGCTCAGGTCGTAGGGTGTCATCTGCACAGTCACCTTGTCGCCGGTCAGTATGCGGATATAGTGTTTGCGCATTTTGCCTGAAATGTGTGCGGTCACAACGTGCCCGTTTTCAAGTTCTACGCGGAACATCGTGTTGGGGAGCGTATCAACGACAACGCCCTCCATTTCTATGGGTTCTTCTTTAGCCATTAAATCTCTGGTTTGCCTGATCTTCGTATTCCGTGCGCCATTATCACTAAAACCCACCAGAGATCAAGCGCATTGGCAAATTTTAGTGACGCACGTACTTTACACGTGTTGTGGAGATAAAGGTAAACCCACTCGATTGCAAGTCCACATGCCTGAATTATTTACCTGAACTGATCATGAATAAGCCGTACCTGAAGGAAAACAGCTCAGAATGACGGGGATGAACGAGTCGCACATAACGCCAATAAGGTTTGACCTTGGCGATCAGGTCTCCATAATAGGCAGGATGTATATTTCTCTTTTACACAAACCTCGGAACAGCGGCCGATTCGAAAGCCTCATGGATTTGTATGAGCGGAACTATATGCTCATGCGTCTGCTGGCACCTGAACTGCGATCAATGCAACAGGGATGTTTCGTGTCCACGGCTGAGAATGCTCCGGCGCTGGAGCTGCGCGACATCACCCACAGCAAATACACGTCAACCTTTAAGTTGACTTACCATTTCAAGGGGACGAAAGGTGCTCGCAAACCTTACGAGCCTGATCTTTTTATTCGTCTCTATCATGATGCGCGAAGCTGCGAAGTCATGAGTGGCTTATTGCCCGAAGGTCGCTTCGAGGAGCGTCGCACGCGAGACCTGAATGACGGGCACAAGTTAAATCTGTTCTTGCACCGATGGCTTGGCTATTGTCTTCGTCAAGGTCATACGTTTTCCGAACAACCGGTGAGCAAGGCAATGGTAGAAACCTACTGCACGCAGTGCTGATCGTAACTACGCTGATAACGAGCCATGTGTACGACCGTGTTGTCCATGTCATCGGGGGTCAGTCGACTCCTCAAACGCCTTTCCAGCGACACTACGCGTTTCTGTAAATCTTCACATTGACGCTGTTTGCGATTGCGTGCCTGCAATGCAGCTTTTCTGCCTGCATTGCTGGGTGATGTATTTTGCGCGCTGCTCTCGGTTGAACCAGCAACGCTTGTGCTATCACTGACATTTGAGCTTACCTGAGTACTTTGAGCTTCCGCAGTGGAGCGGTAGATGCCCGGTTTTGCCGACGCACGACCGCTTAGTGGTGGGGAGGCGCGCTGAATCTGCACTTGCTGGCGTTGGGCTGTTTGAGGCAAGGCCTCGCCAATCGATGGTGAGGTGCTGGATACCGTCTTGTCACGCAGCGAAGCCTTTGCATCAGCGGATAGTTTGTTTGCATCCACCTGCTCGAAAGTGACACCCGCGGGAGGGGGTTTTACCGAGAAAGTAATAGAGCCATCCGGTTCTACCCATTTGTACAGGGGTTGGCCGAGTACAATGGCGCTGACGCTGAGTAAAAAGCAAAAAATTAAAGGACGAATCATAATAATGCTATCGGTCAAAGTGGTTCTGACAGGCGTGTTGCAAGGTCGGTGCCGGTGAGCACGGCTGGCGCGTTTGCATGTGTTGCTGTGGGTGGTGCGCTGGGTGCATCTGCCCGATACAGCGTGGCTGTCTTGATGGCGGCGCACACACTGCGTTTTCCCTATGCCACGCTCATTGCCAACCTCAGTGGTGCCTTTTTGGCAGGGTTGATCGCCACGTTGCTGATCACGCGAGGCCTCATGACTTCACCAGTCTATGCCCTACTGGTTATTGGCTTTCTGGGGAGTTTCACCACGCTATCGGCATTTTCGGTGGAAACACTTCGGCTGATGCATAGTGGTGCTGTGTTCGCAGCCATCATGAATATCGCGACGACGGTGGGTGGTGGCCTGATCGCCGCCTTGTTGGGAATGTGGATCGCGCGATTGTTCTAGCGGGTAAATACGGCACTCGGATATACTTCGTGCAACCCCAACGTGATCGACCTTTTGCGCATGCTTGACCCTAAACTGATCAGAAACGAGTTAGCTCATGTTGCCGAGCGGCTTAGTATCCGCAACTACAATCTGGACACCGATGCCCTGTCGGCGCTTGAGCAAAAGCGCAAGAGCCTGCAAAGTGCATCGGAAGAGCTGCAAGCTACCCGTAACAGTCGGTCCAGACTGATTGGTCAGGCCAAGTCGCGCGGCGAGGATATCGCGCCGTTGCTGGCCGAAACGTCCCGTCTCGGAGAGGAACTGGAAACGGCAAAGGCTGATCTGCTCGAGGTGCAGAATGAGCTCGATGACATCCTCTTGAGCTTGCCTAATATCGTGGATGCCAGCGTACCGGCAGGGCGCAGTGAAGATGACAATGTCGAGATTCGCAAAGTGGGCGAGCCTCGGCAGTTCAACTATGAAGTAAAGGATCATGTCGACCTGGGCAGTCGCGGCCAGGCACTGGATTTCGAAACGGCTACCAAGCTCACCGGTTCGCGATTTGCAGTTTTACGTGGTGAGCTTGCCAGTATGCATCGGGCACTGGTGCAACTGATGCTTGATACCCATACCCGAGAGCACGGCTACACGGAAATCAATGTGCCGCAGATCGTTAACAACGACTCTCTGCGCGGTACGGGACAGCTGCCAAAGTTCGAGGAGGATCTGTTTCGTCTGGTATGGGGTGATGCCAAAACCCAGAGTGAGGCCGGGGCCGATAGCAGTGACTACTACCTGATACCGACTTCAGAAGTACCGGTGACCAATACAGTACGCGATTCCATCGTCGAGGCGGCTGATCTGCCGATCCGCTACACCTGCCATAGCGCTTGCTTTCGCTCAGAGGCAGGATCCTATGGGCGCGATACGCGCGGCCTGATTCGTCAACATCAGTTTGAAAAGGTCGAGATGGTACAGATTGTTCACCCTGACGAATCGTATGCAGCACTTGAAGCGATGACCTCACACGCGGAGGCCATTTTGAAAAAGCTTGGCTTACCCTATCGAGTGGTGTCCTTGTGCGGAGGTGACATCGGTTTTGCGGCTGCTAAAACCTACGATATTGAAGTATGGCTGCCCGCACAGAACACGTATCGCGAGATCTCTTCGTGCAGCAACTGCACGGATTTTCAGGCGCGACGTATGCAGGCGCGTTACCGTGATCCACAGACACGCAAGCCAGAACTGCTGCACACCCTCAATGGTTCAGGGCTGGCAGTTGGCCGCACGCTAATCGCCGTGCTCGAAAACTATCAGCAGGCTGATGGCAGCGTGGAGGTGCCAGAAGCACTGAAGGGTTACATGGGGGGCATTGGTGCTGTATTGTTACCAGACTGAACAACTCCTGTAACGTTTCATCACGATGCAAACACTACCCAGTCTGCCGCACTACCTGCTGAGAAATGCTGAGATCTACGCTAAGCGCGTGGCCATGCGTCACAAGGATCTGGGTATCTGGCGTGAATGGACATGGAAGCAGGTATGCGATGAGGTTCAGAGCTACGCCATAGGGCTTGCAGAGCTGGGACTCAAACCGGGTGACAAGGTGGCGATTGTCGGAGCCAATCGCCCGCGCTTGTACTGGAGCTTTTCAGCCATCCAGTCCATCGGCGCCATACCTGTGCCCATGTATGCCGATTCTGTAGCGGACGAAATGGTGTACGTTCTCGAACACGCGCAGATTCGCTTTGCCATCTGTCAGGATCAGGAGCAGGTCGACAAGCTGTTGTCCGTGCAAGAGCAACTGCCCAGACTGGAGGCGTTGGTGTACGACGAATCAAGAGGATTGCGTGACTACGACAATGCCATGATTCTGTCTGTAGTTGATGTTCAGTCCAGAGGGCGCCAGGCATTGGAAAGAGATCAGAATCGAGCCGTTGAGTGGCGTGTCGGTATCGATGCTCTGGTGGGTGATGACTTATGCGTGATGCTGTATACCTCAGGCACCACGGGTCGTCCGAAAGGGGTCATGTTGTCGCACAACAATCTGATGATCACGTGTATCAACGCTAATACCTTCGACAACCTCGATGAGACAGAAGAAACCATAGCCTACCTGCCGTTAGCCTGGGTGGGCGATCATGTGTTCAGCTATGGCCAGTCACTGACGGCCGGTTACTGCGTGTGCTGCCCAGAGAGTCTGGATACGATAACTTCCGACCGACGTGAAATTGCCCCGACGTATTTCTTTGCGCCGCCACGTGTATTCGAGTCATTGCTCACCACCATCATGGTGACGATGGAAGATGCAAGTAAACCCAAGCGTGCCATGTTTGATCACTTCATCGATGTTGCCAAGCGTTACGGTGAGGCTGTACTGAACGGGGAAGAGCTGCCGCTGAAAGCCCGTCTGCATTATGCGTTGGGAGAGTTTTTTCTTTACGGACCACTGAAGAACCGTCTGGGCATGTCCAGGGTTCGTGTTGCCTATACTGCAGGAGAGGCGATAGGTCCGGATATCTTTCGCTTCTACCGCTCCCTGGGTATCAACCTGAAACAGCTGTATGGTCAGACAGAAGCCAGTGTGTACATCACTGCGCAGCCCGATGGACAGATCAATGCAGACACCGTTGGCACGCCATCACTGGATGTCGAACTCAAGATTGCGGAGAACGGTGAAGTTCTTTATCGCTCACCAGGTGTTTTTCTGGGTTATTTCCAGAACGAAGAGGCCACAGCCTCCACCAAGACCCACGATGGCTGGGTTCATACAGGAGACGCGGGTTTTATTGATGATGATGGACACTTGCGGATCATCGACAGGGCCAAGGATGTTGGCAAGCTTAATGATGGCAGTCTGTTTCCGCCTAAATACATCGAAAACAAACTCAAGTTCTTCTCCAACATCAAAGAGGTGGTTGCCTTTGGTGACCAGCGCGATTTTGTCACGGCATTTGTCAACATCGATCTGGCCGCGGTAGGCAACTGGGCTGAGCGTAATAATATCGTGTACGCCTCGTATCAGGAATTGGCAGGCCATCCCCTGGTCTATGACATGATAGAAGATCACGTGCAGCAAGTTAATCGTGATCTGGCTGCCGAACCGCGTGTGGCGGGTGCCTGCATACGTCGTTTTCTGATTTTACACAAGGAGCTTGACGCCGATGACGGCGAACTCACCCGTACCCAGAAAGTGCGGCGCAAGTTCATCAACGAGCGCTATGAGCCACTTATCGAAGCCTTGTACTCCGACAAGAGTTCACAGTTTGTATCCACCACAGTCGTTTTTGAAGACGGGCGCGAGGGGCAGATAGAGGCAGATGTCGTTATTCGCGATGTACGTGCCGATGTGCCCATGAGCATGGCATCGTGACGGCCGAGCACGTGCCAGAGCTGGCTAAAGATCAGTTACCTGATCAATCCTTAAACGTGTTGCGCAACAACACAGCTGATGCAAGCGCTGACACTGCCACGCGTGAATACACCGAACAGCTGCTCAGTGTCAGCAACGTCTCGCTCTCGTTTGGTGGAGTAAAAGCCATCACCGATATTTCCTTTGACATCATGAAAGGTGAGGTGCGTGCCATCATCGGGCCAAACGGTGCTGGCAAGACATCCATGCTCAATGTCATCAACGGGTTTTATCATCCGCAGGAAGGCACGATCAATTTCCGGGGTAAGCAGCGGCGGCGTATGAGACCTTATCAGGCTGCAGCGTCAGGAATTGCCCGAACGTTTCAAAACGTAGCTTTGTTCAAAGGCATGAGTACGCTGGACAACATCATGTCGGGCCGCTCATTGAAAATGCACAGAGGCTTTCTCTGGCAGGTTCTGCATATTGGTCCTGCACGTGCAGAGGAGATCGAACATCGTGCCAAGGTAGAAGCCATTATCGATTTTCTGGAAATCGCCCATATCCGCAAACAGCCGGTAGGTAAGCTGCCCTATGGTTTGCAAAAGCGGGTTGAGCTGGGACGCGCCATGGCCATGGAGCCTGAGCTTCTGTTGCTCGATGAACCCATGGCGGGAATGAACCTGGAAGAAAAGGAAGACATGAGCCGTTTCATCATCGATCTGAATAATGAATTCGGAACCACCATTGCGTTGATTGAGCACGACATGGGGGTCGTCATGGATCTTGCCGACCGGGTTGTTGTGCTTGACTACGGCAAAAAAATTGCCGACGGCACACCCGCTGAAGTACAGACCAACCAGGCTGTCATTGATGCCTACCTTGGGGTAGCACACTGATGGAGATACTGCATTCTATTCTGATATCGCCGTTTATCGAGATGTTTGCCTATCCTGATTTTTTCATTCAGGTAGTGTGGGAGGGTTTTGTAGCAGGCGTTTTGTATTCGCTGATAGCACTGGGCTTTGTGCTGATCTACAAGGCCTCGGGCGTGTTCAATTTTGCACAAGGCATCATGGTAGTGTTTGCTGCTCTGGTGTTGGTCAGCCTCTACAGTATGGGTTTGCCAGCGTGGCTGGCGGTGTTGTTATCGCTGGGTGTCATGGGGATACTGGCCATCGGTATCGAGCGCCTGGTGCTGCGCAAGCTGGTCAATCAGCATGAAGCCATCTTGCTGATGGCTACCATCGGGCTTACGTTGATATTGAAAGGTGTCGGCCAGCTGTTGTTTGGTGGTGAACCCAAGCCCATGATCACCGAACAGCTGGGCTTGCCCACTGGTGCTACCGACTGGGAAGTGTTTGACGGTGTCGTGATCTTTCAGCACATCGATGTTGCGGCCACCGTTATCGCCTTGATGATGGTTTGCGCGTTGGCCATATTCTTTTCCAAGACCCGTATCGGTCGTGCACTTCGCGCGGTAGCTGATGACCATCAGGCAGCGTTGTCTGTGGGTATCTCATTGCATCAGATATGGGCTATTGTCTGGTTTGCTTCGGGTATCGTAGCGCTCGTAACCGGCATCATGTGGGGGGCCCGTTCGGAAGTCTCCTTTGCGCTGGAAATCATCGCGTTAAAGGCGCTGGCTGTATTGATTCTCGGCGGCTTTACCTCTATCCCGGGAGCTATTGTGGGTGGCTTGATCATCGGTGTGGGTGAGAAGCTGTTTGAAGTCTACTGGGGGGCGCTGCTGGGCAGTGGTGTTGAAGCCTGGTTTGCCTATGTACTGGCATTGATCTTTCTGCTGTTCAGACCGCAGGGTCTGTTCGGTGAACGTATCATTGAGCGGGTATGACACGATGTTCGATAATACTGCAAGGCTGGAATTCATGATCGTCGCAGGCGTCACCGCAGGAGATCTGCATGCTTTATCGTGAGGCCGGGCAATTCAAGACCAGCTACGCCGCTGATCAGGCTTTGCTGCCGATTCTGCAGGATCGGGTGGGTCTGCTGGCAATACTGTTGATTGCCTTTGTGCTTATCCCCCTGTTTGGCAGCGAGTTTTTCATCGGCTCTGTCATGATCCCGTTTCTGGTGTTTGCACTAGCTGCCATCGGACTCAATATTCTCACAGGCTATGCGGGCCAGCTGTCTCTGGGTACCGGCGCTTTCATGGGTGTGGGAGCTTACTCCTGCTACAAACTGGTCACTTATTTTCCAGACATCAACGTCATCATATTGATCCTTGTGTCGGGTGTGTTCTCGGCCTTGATAGGTGTGGTGTTCGGACTACCAAGTTTGCGTATCAAGGGACTGTATCTTGCCATCACCACTCTGGCGGCTCAGTTCTTTCTGGAGTGGTGTTTCATTCGCATAGAGTGGCTCTACAACTACAATGATTCGGGCGCTATCGAGGTACCGCAACGCATGCTGTTTGACGTCGCTGTCACTGGCGCCGCGGCAACGCATACCCATCGCTACCTGGTCGTTCTGTGTATTGTTGCAGTGCTGACACTGGTGGCTGCCAATGTGTTGCGTGGTCGCATCGGACGCAGCTGGATGATGATACGGGATATGGATATCGCGGCAGAACTTATGGGCATCAGGCCGTTGTACGCAAAACTGTCAGCCTTTGCCTTTTCCAGTTACTACTGTGGAGTGGCCGGTGCACTGCTGGTTTTCATGTGGCTGGGATCTGCCGAAGTGGAAGTCTTTGACATCAACCACTCGTTCCTGATTCTGTTCATGGTGATCATTGGCGGATTGGGTTCGCTCACAGGATGCTTTTTTGGTGCCGCCTTTATCTGGATATTGCCCATTGTTATTCGTGCTGTTCCGGCTGCACTGGGTATGGACGTAGTCGCGGCCACCGTTGAGCATATTGTTAATATCATCATTGGTGTACTGATTATTTTCTTCCTTATCGTCGAACCTCACGGGCTTGCCCGGTTGTGGCAGATAGGTAAGGAGAAGTTAAGGACCTGGCCATTTCCTTATGCCAGTTAATCTCACTGAGAAAAAAAGCCGAGTGGCGCTTAACGAAAGTCAGCAGCTACGATATGTCATACCGTACAGCGCGTACCGGGCTCGCTTCGGGCGAGCCGCCCTGCTGCCAGCAGCAAAGTTGCTCGCTCTCACGGTATGCCCGATACCGCTTCGAGCGAGCGCCTAGCGGATGACAGCAGGGCAACTCGCTGAATGTACGTTTTATATGTTCCACTACACTAGATAAACCACCGAGGAAACATAAATGAAAAAAACCACACTGTTAACCCTGGCAGCGGGTGTGCTTACTGTCAGCTGCTGGGTACCTGTCGCTCAAGCGCAGGAATCGATGTACATGCCCTCAATGACCTACCGTACAGGTCCGTTCGCAGGCGGCGGTATTCCGTTTGCTGATGGTTATGCCGACTATTTCAATATGCTCAACGAGCGCGATGGTGGCATCAACGGGGTGAAAATCGAGGTTGATGAATGCGAAACCGCCTACAACGCACAGAAAGGGGTTGAGTGCTACGAAGCCACCAAAGGCAATGGAGCGCTTGCATACAGTCCTCTGTCTACAGGTATCACACTTGCTTTAGTGCCTAAAGCGCCGATTGATCAGATACCTATTTTTTCTATGGGTTACGGGCTTTCAGCAGCCGCTGCCGGTGAGCAGTTCCCGTGGACGTTTGTTTATCCTGCGTCTTACTGGAATCAGTTGTCATCCATCATCAAGTACATCGACTCCAATGGTGGAGTGGAAGGCAAGAAGATCGGTTTTATCTATCTGGATGCAGGTTACGGTAAAGAGCCTATTCCCTTGCTCGACCAGTTGTCAGAGTCAATGGGTTTTGAAGTGGCAAAGTTTCCCGTTGGTGTGAAGGAGATGCAAAACCAGTCTTCACAGTGGCTGAATGTTCGCAAGGAACGCCCAGACTGGATGATCATGTGGGGTTGGGGCGCCATGAACCCGACTGCCATCAAGGAAGCTGCCAAAATCCGTTTTCCGCTGGATCGTTTTATTGGCAACTGGTGGGCAGGCTCGCACGCTGATCTGAACGCCGTGGGTGAAACAGGCAAAGGTTATCTGGCGGCTAATTTCTCAGGCATTGGTCAGGACTTTCCTGCCATTCAGGACATCCTTACACATGTTGTTGACAAGGGCATGAGCAAGGTCGCAAGCAGAGATGATGTGGGTAACGTCCTGTACAATCGTGGTGTTTTCAATGCTGTCATTCTTGCAGAAGCCATCCGCGAAGCTCAGGCCGCTACCGGCAAGAGCGTTATCACGGGTGCTGATATGCGCGACGGTCTGGAAGCCATCAAACTCACTGAAGAGCGTCTTGGCGAGTTGGGTTTACCAAACTTTACCGGTGAAGTTGTCGGATCATGTGATGATCATGAGGGTGGCGGATCGGTGTTCATCCAGCAATGGACGGGCTCTGACTGGGAGCGGATTTCAGACTTGATCGAGCCCATGAATGATGTGGTTCGTCCCATGCTGGTAGAGGCTGCCGAGAGTTACATCTCTGATAAGCCAGACTGGCAGACTCAAAGCTGCAGTTAATCGCAACGACTGGCCTGCGCCTCCTAGGAGGCTGTCCGAGAATAAGCTGATCGAGCCGAAGGCGGCCCCCCGAAAGC
>CAYGSW010000055.1:0-9373 GCA_964352535.1 uncultured Granulosicoccaceae bacterium
CGGAAATCTGGCCGAAATATCGCGCTTTCGCTCGATCAGCTTATTCTCGGACAGCGTCCTAGAAGGCAGGATGGTTGAATCATGGCGCAGTGTCACTGAACTGGCTGTTTTTGATGAGTTTTAGCTTATCAAGTCGCGATAATCGTTTGACTGCCCACTCGCGTTTGCACGCCTGGGTACGGGTCTGGCAGGTTTCACCATAAACCAGGGCGACAGGTCGTCGTCCTCTTGTGTATGCTGCACCGCGTGTCGCCGAGCCTGTGCCATTGCCATTGTGCTCATCCACTCTGCGCTGTAAATCGGTGGTAACGCCTGTGTACAGCGAGCCATCGTTGCACTTTACTATGTACAGAAACCAACTTTTCGATGTCTCACATGTCTGATCATCAGCCAACGGTTCCGAAAGAGGCACGGCAGGCGCGCTCACGCTCGCTGCAGAAGGATCTGCCGTCATCACGGGATCATCCTGCGCCCGAAGCTTCCGTGAGCGAGAATTCTGACCTGGACGCTTCACTGAGCGAGACTTGTGCGTCGACAGCTTCGCCGAGCGACACCCCTTGGGAGCCGACGGCCTTCGGCGCTCTTGCGCGGGTTTATGGCAGGCAGGCATATGATTGTCTGTCACAGTTGCGCATTTGTGTGGTGGGCATTGGAGGTGTTGGCTCGTGGGCGGTCGAATCTCTGGCGCGAACAGGCGTCGGGCACATCACGATGATAGATCATGATGACGTCTCGACAAGTAACGTCAACAGACAGTTGCATGCCATGCACAACACCGTGGGTGAATCCAAGGTGAACACAATGCGCGAAAGAATGCTGTTGATCAATCCGCACGCTGACATCAACGCAGAAGACGATTTTTTGGCGCAGAAAAACCTGTCGCACTATCTGGATAGAAATTTTGATGCCGTGATTGATGCCATAGATAATATTCGTTTCAAGGCTGCCATGATTGCGCATTGCCGACGCAACAGGATACGCATTATCACCACCGGCGGTGCTGGTGGACGCCGTGATCCGCTGGCTGTGTCGGTTGCCGATCTTTCACGTACCTGGAACGACGCTCTGGCTGCGAAGGTTCGCTCGCGCCTGCGTGCTGACTATGGCTATACAAGTAACCCCAAGCGCCGGTTTGGCGTGGAATGTGTTTTTTCCACCGAACAACCCGTTTATCCAGACGGTAGGGGCGAGGTTACTCATGCAAAACCCGGTGTTCCCGGGGCACGCCTGGACTGCGAGCAAGGCTACGGGTCAGTGTCATTTGTAACGGGCACATTCGGGCTGGTGGCGGCATCCAGAGCGATCGATGGATCTTTGGCGCAGCGTTTGCGTGCTAAATCCGAATAACCATCAGAACTGCTATCAATCCAGTCTGCCACATGTAATTTGTTGAATGAGTGATTAGCACGTTGCCAGATAATTTCATCACTGTGAATGACACAGGCCCGGGTGCAGACAATCACATACGTCGTCGTAGCGTTGTATCTGTACACACGAGGTTTCAGGCTTTTTCAATCGGTGTTCTGGTGTGCTGCACGGTTGGACTCACAGCATGTTCCAGCTCGGGTGCACAGGATTCCACTGTGCCTCTGATGGAAGATCCGCAAAGCAGCGAGCCTGTACCTGAAGTCCTGCAACGCTTGATGGCCCATCCGGATCTGTTGGCACCCGTGCCTATGGTGGTCCATACCCAGACGATGGCTAACTCGGGTCTGCAGATCTCTTACACCCTTGAGGCACTGCGGGAGAGGGCGCCTGCAAGTGACATTGAATTGCAGTGGGAATTCATGCAAGGCTGCCTGCAACAGGTTTCTGCAGCACCACTGATACTGGTGCGCGAAGGCCCAGCTGAGCCGTTTACGCCATCTGATGATGTTGTGCGCAATGAGACACTGACCGCATCCGAGATTACCAGTATTCCAATTGCCAGTGCGTCTACGCTGTACGGTCCTGTGATTCAGGTGAGCGTCGACGATTTTGATGGCTCATTGGGCAATGCTTCATTCAACCTGCGCTCTATAATGGGGCGTCATCTCTGGTTGTCCGCTAGTTTGCCAGAGCGAGACTATCCATTCGAGTGTGCTCGCCAACAACCCTGATATAGCGATTGTCCCCGCAACTGCGGTACTTTACGTGTTGAACTCTTTTCGGGAAGACACGTTGAAACACATCGATACGGCAAAGACGGCTGCTGTGCTGCTGATAGGTAATGAGTTGCTTAGCGGTCGAACACAAGATAGCAACCTTGCATACATCGCAGCTCGCATGCAGGAAAAAGGCATACGTGTGATGCAGGCAAGAGTAATTCCTGACCAGCGATCCACCATTGTTAACGCAATAAACGAGTTACGTCAGGCACACGACTACGTTTTCACCACAGGTGGTATCGGTCCAACACATGATGACATCACGGCAGATTGTGTGGCAGAAGCATTTGCTGTGGACTTACCCATCCATGCAGAAGCACAACAGCTTTTGCTGGATTACTTTCGTCAACGTGGTATCGAAGCCAACGATGACAGGATGCGCATGGCGCGCATTCCGGAAGGTGCAACGCTTATTGATAATCCGGTATCCATCGCGCCTGGCTTCAAAATGCAGAATGTCTTTGTCATGGCTGGTGTGCCGCGGATCATGCAGGCAATGCTCGACGGTATCTTGCCGCAGCTTGTCAGTGGTGCAGTTGCGCTAAGCAAGACCGTGATCTGTGATCTGGGGGAAGGCACAGTGGCAGCTGATTTGAGAGCGTTGCAAGAGCTGCATTCCCGTGTGGATATCGGAAGCTATCCTGGACGTGCCGATGACAAGTCCCGATTATCGCTGGTAGTGACGTCCACAAATAGCGCGCTTCTTGAGCAGGTAAGTGGCGCTGTCGAGCAAATGGTAAGACGCTTGGGTGGGCAGGTGTTCACTGAACATAGTGGATAAGTCGCTAAGTGATCGTTGTGCCTGATTGAACGCTCTGGCAATAACCTTGTATTGATTCAGGCAACGTGGCAACGGCCGACAGCGTGTTCTTTTCGATTGCCGAGCAGACTACTCTGCGCGCTTAATGCAACGAGTGAAGTAGCCAGAGCAGGGGATGCCGAAAAGGGCTTTGCGGTGGTAGCCAACAAAGTCAAGGAGCTTGCAAGAGGCACCGCCAGCGCAACGGATGAAATCGCTCGAAAAGTGAAAGCCATTCAGAATGACAGTGACACAGCGGTGCAGGCTATCGGTGGCATCAGTGAGATTATCGAAATTATCAGTAATTATCACACTACCATTTCAGATGCTGTTTGCAATAAGAACATAGCTACACAACGCATTAGTGAAAACGCAGGGGAGGCCGCTAAAGGTACTGTGGAGTTTACACGTACTTTCGGAGCGTGTTAGAGAAGGTGCAACAAGTACTGTCATCGGGATCTCTCAGCTGCAGGCATCAGCGGGGGAGCTGGCGTGCATGGCCGTCGATCTGAGTGATCTGGTAGAGGGCTTACAGGTAGAGGCGTACGACGTACACAAGGCTGCTCAGGCGGTTATCTGGCCGTCAGACTGCCTAAACGTGTGATCAGCATCGTTGAGTATTGTATTTTTGAGTTTCTGTGAAATTCCTCTGGTTTTACGGTGTTTTATCTGATTTGCAGTGCGGTTGAGGCAGAAGCTGGTCGCTAGATCAGAATCGTTAAGGGGCTGATCCGGCGTTCATGGTGATCTGTGGATTCGGGACTAGCGCTTTGCAGGAAGTTTCCGGCCCTGGTGAAGTACCGTTGTATCTGTAGGTTTCTGCCTGGTATGCAGGCGTCAGTTGGGGGAATATTCGTAAGTATCGTGTTGACTAATTTGCCATTATCACAGTTGCCGTATTTGGCTTTGGCTAAGGCGCACAGGATTGAGAATCATACTCATGTCTACCGATGACGATAGCTGGGACTGGGTTGTACCGCCTGATGAGACCTCAGCGGCGGCACGTTACCGTGGCAACGACCTTAGCGACTCCATCTCTGTAGGTGGTAGAGTCAGAACACTGAGGTTGGCGGCAGGTTTGTCTGAGCAGGATCTGGAAGACTATGCGGGCGTCAGAAAATCTGACTTGCTGGCGGTGGAGGCAGGTTTGTTGCTACTTGATGCAGCAATGGCCGAACAGCTTGCTATGGTGTTGGGTGTAACAGCCAACGAAATCCTGGGTAAGTAGTTACCCGAAAACACTTCATGAAAACGTTTGCCCGAAGCACCTGCAACAGTATCGCGCGGCACTTAGGCTTGCGCGCGACTCGCTGAATCAGCGATACCTGCAAGCTTTGTCAGCCTGTCGCCACAATCCCCAGTGATTTTCAACGTGGCCAACTCGTCGGCACGTGTGAGTCCATCGTTTACGATGACAATGGGTCGTCCCAGTTTCTGAGCTTGCTTGCAGAAGCGGAAACCGGAATACACCATCAACGATGAGCCTGCAACGAGTAGGGCGTCAGCCGCGGCCAGAGCATCCATGGCTTGCTGCACGGTTTGCCTGGGCACGGTTTCACCGAAAAAGACCACATCTGGTTTGAGCAGGCCGCCACAGTGTGAGCATGCAGGCACTTGCATGGCCGCAAGGCTGTCAAGTTCCAGGTCAGCATCACCATCGGGGGCATGTTCGGCAGTCAGGTGGTTAAGCCACTCGTTGTGCCGTATGAGTTCGAGCTGGAAACTGTCACGTGGCATCGAGAAGCCGCATTCAATGCAACTCACAGACGCAAGCACACCATGCAGATCAATAACCTGTTGCTGTCCGGCTTTCTGATGTAATCGGTCTACGTTCTGTGTCACCAGTAGATCAACGTGACCCCGTTTCTCAAGCTCTCTAAGTGCTGTGTGTGATGTGCCAGGCTTGGCTTGACTGAATGAGGGCCAACCCACCGAGCTTCTGGCCCAATAGCGTTTTCGAGCAAGCTCATTACCGATAAAGACCTGTCCGGTGATTGGCTGCTTGCGCTTCCATTGACCCGCCTTGTCACGGTAGTCGCCCAGTCCTGAAGCCGTGCTACATCCGGCACCGGTAAGTACCATCAATTTAGGGTATTGCTGCATAAAGTCAGCCAGCCTGACATCATCGTGATCGTTCATCTGATGGCTACCTGTGCCACGCTTAAGATCCGTCAAATTCGAGGACCTTGTCAACATTAAATGGTATACGAGCAGGCCAGTTGTCCAGTTTGACAAATCCAGTTACGTTGTAGTCGAACTGCTTTTCACCGCTCAGTGCTTGTGCCAGCAATCCACGCAGCGCACGATTCACTTTCGCCTGCACATTGACTACCACCTGAGTATTCGCGTTTGCCTTGAGTAGGACGGATTGTTGGCTAGCGCCTGTTGCAATAGCTTGCTCATCGCTGGATGCTACGAATTCAAGGGTGTTAACGGGTAGATTGAAGCGGTTGGGATTAAAGACATCCAGTGTGAAATCAAGCTCTTGTTCAGTAATTCCCAGCTTCACAAGTTGTATGTCGGCGATTTCCACACGCGGGGCCAGAGGTTTGCTGGTGGGTATCGTGCTGCAAGCTGTTAGTAGTAAAGTAAGAAAACCATACAGGCAAGACACCACCATCGAATAATACATACATCGCTTCGTGCCTGTGTGCATCATGGTCGCAAGTCTCCCAGAATGGACTGCAGCAGTGTTATGCAGGCAGGGCCAGCTGTTTCAGTGCGCAATATCCTGTTCCCAAGGTGTACCGGAACAGCTCCCACCTGCACCGCAGCGTCGATTTCATCAGGGTCCAATCCGCTCTCTGGACCAATGATCAGTGTCGCTTTTGTTGCGTTACTTTCGCCGAACCCACTTATCTGATTGTGAGCATGCTGTGTCAAAGACTGGGTCGCAGTGGGTGACAGAACATAGTGTGTGCTGTCAGTGCCTAGCGTCTGTGCCAGCCATTGGTCATAGCTAATGGTTTCAAGTAGCGTTGGCACAACACAACGGCCGCTCTGCTCACATGCGCTTATGACAATACTTTGCCAGTGCTGCTGCTTTTTGAGTGCACGTGACTCATCACCAGGCTTGGCGGAATGACGGCTATAGACCGGCTGTATACATGACACACCCAGCTCGACCGCCTGGCGCAGACTGATATCCATACGTTCGGGACGAGACACGCATTGAACCAGAGTGACGGTCAGCTCGGATTCTGGCATACCAGGGCTACATGTATCGATTTTCAATACTGCAAGCCTGGAGGCGGACTGTCTTGTACCACTAATCAGGGTTGCGTGAAAATCAAAGCCATCGCCATTAAATAATATAATGCTTTCGCCCACCTTCATGCGCATAACTGTTAGAAGATGATGGCTGGTTTTTTTGTCCAGCTGCAACTCAGTCCCTTGCTGCAAAGACCCCGCGTAATATGTACGCGCCACCCGAGCCCGACGTTTGCCAGCCGTTAGACTATCGCTGGTTTGTCCTGCGGTCGGTTGTCCAGCGCCCGGCTGCCCGGCGCCCGGAAGCCCGGCGCCCGAATACACGTTGCGATTATCGTCTGACAATGCCTAATAAACCTTGTCGTGCCGAGAGCTCTACTTTCTCGGTCAGTGTTTTTCTGCTGCGCTCCTGAAGGCGCTCTATACAGTATAGAAACTCCCGGTTGGCGGTATCTTCATCCAGTTCACGGGCATCGGGCCAGTAGTGCTTGGTCGCCAGTTTCACCAGATACTGGTGTCGATCGGTTTCGCTGAATCGCTCCAGTAATCGAGCGGTGGACATCGATGGATCTGCATTGCAATATTCGATGAGCTTGAGCAACACGTCGGCACCCGGTAGCTGAGGGTTAATGTCACGTTCCTGAGCCTGAAGCTGATGCACAACATTGGGATGTTGCAAGCAAAGAAGTACGGCACGGCTCATGGGTGTCAGACCGCTTTCATCGCGTTGTATTCTGGCCTTTGCTGCTGGCGTTGCATGTTCACGTTTGTCGCTACCCATGGATAAGCCGATGAGCGATTCGAGTCGGCGCATGGCCAGTTGCTTGTACACACCTGCGGGTATGGTGGCTAACAGTGGTTTGGCTTTTTCTGACAACTGGGCCTTGCCACCTATGCTCTTCATATCCAGATCGCTGGCCAGATGCTGATAGAGAAAGTCGATGATGGGTATTCGGCCGCTCATCAGATCATTGAACCCTGCAGCACCACCGGCTTTCACCACGCTGTCCGGATCTTCGCCGTCAGGTAGAAACAGAAAATGTGCATCACGCCCATCCTGCAAGCAGGGAAGGGTGGCCTGTAGCGCACGCCAGGCGGCAGCGCGTCCAGCGCGGTCACCATCAAAACAGAAAATGACAGTGGGAACAGTTTTGAACAGGGTCTGTGAATGCTGCTGATTGGCAGCGGTGCCCAATGTTGCCACGGCGTTGTCAATACCATGCTGCGCCAGTGCCACGACATCCATATAGCCTTCCACAACGATTATCGAGCCGTTGTCCTGCGCCGCTTTACGTGCTTCATACAGGCCATACAGTTCGCTGCCTTTATGAAAAAGCGGGGTTTCAGGAGAGTTAAGGTATTTAGGCTCCTGATTGTCCATGACCCGCCCGCCAAAGCCGATAACGCGTCCACGGCGGTCTCTTATCGGGAACATGATGCGATTGCGAAAGCGCTGGTAAGGGCGCTTGCCACCATCAGGTTTGATCAGCATGCCTGTTTTGATCATCGCTGGATCTTCGTTGGGAAAGTGCTGCTGTAGCGTGTCCCAACCGTCAGGCACGTAACCGATGGCGTAGCGCTTGGCAATCTCGCCGCTCAAGCCTCTTGCCTTCAGGTAGTTTATGGCGTCAGGTGAATTCTTTAGCTGCGACTGATAGAAAACAGCAATGGATTCCATCAGGGTATACAACGGTTTGGTATCGTCACGCGCCTGAGCCGCGTGGGCATTGCGCGGTACTTCCATGCCAACGCTGTCCGCCAGTGACTCGATGGCATCGACAAAATGCATGCCGTCATATTCCATCAGAAACCGGATGGCGTTGCCACTCACGCCACAGCCGAAACAGTGATAGAACTGTTTGGTCTGACTGACTGAAAACGACGGGGTTTTTTCGTTGTGGAACGGGCAGCAGGCGCTGTAGTTGCTACCACTTTTCTTCAAAGTGACGCGTTGGTCAATGACATCGACAACATCCACTCTTGCAAGAAGATCGTCGATAAAGTCTTGTGGAATCTGCCCAGCCATAGACCTCACTATACGCCTGTCCCGGCCTTACAAGCCCGGATTTTGAACGCTATCAACGCCCACGTCCGCTATAACCCCCCCCGTCTATTGTCGGCGTATTGCCCTTACGCAGCGCGCCCAAGTGTCGAGAGCAACTCACTGAGCTCTGCCGCTTTGGGTTTTACCATCCAGAACCGTGCTGCCAGAGAGTAGAAGTCTTCAACCATCTGTTGGCCCAGCGTGCTGCCAGTCTCGCGAACATGATCTTCCAGCAGCATGTGTAGATAATTGCGGTAACGCTCCATCGATTCAGCATGTAAACGGTGGATATCAATCAGCTCGTGATTGTAACGATCCACAAACACATTGTGCTTGTCGTAGACAAACCCAAGACCACCCGTCATGCCCGCACCGAAGTTAACGCCGGTTTCACCCAGCACAACCACACAGCCCCCTGTCATGTATTCACAGCCGTGATCACCAATGCCTTCAATCACGGAAACAGCCCCGCTGTTGCGTACTGCAAATCGCTCACCACCAAGGCCTGCTGCATACAGTTCCCCGCCAGTAGCACCGTACAGGCAGGTGTTACCGACAATGGCCGACTCACTGCCGACGAAGCGAGCATCGTCGGGTGGCCGGATCACAATCTTGCCACCCGCCATGCCTTTTCCGACGTAATCGTTGGCATCACCATCCAGGTACAGGTTAAGGCCGCCGGCATTCCAGACGCCGAACGACTGCCCAGCCGTGCCTTTGAAGTAGATGTTCAACGGTGCATCGCTCATGCCCTTGTCGCCATGGGCGCGAGCAATCTCGCCTGACAGACGCGCACCAATTGAACGGTTTATATTCTTGATGGGGTAGTGAAAATCCCCGCCCGACTTTTTGCGAATAGCTACCTTGCAATCAGACACCATTTGCTCTGCCAGCAAACCTTTGTCGTGTGGCATGTTGCGTTCGACCGTACAAAAGCGTGGTGCATCGTCAGGAACACCACCGGTGGCCAGCAGCGGGGTCAAGTCCAGACGTTGTTGCCTGCCTGTACCGCCTGCTACAGGTGTGAGGAATTCGGGCCGTCCGATCAGCTCGCTGAGATTACGCACACCCAGGCTTGCCATGTGGCGACGCACATCCTCGGCGACAAAACGCATGTAGTGCATGACTTTTTCCACATTGCCGTTGAAGTGGCGCATGCGCAACACTTTGTGC
>CAYGSW010000055.1:9383-25186 GCA_964352535.1 uncultured Granulosicoccaceae bacterium
ACTTTGTGCTGAGTGGCTACACCGGTAGCACAATTGTTCAGATGACAGATGCGCAGGTACTTGCAACCCATCGCAATCATCGGGCCCGTGCCAAACCCGAAACTCTCGGCGCCAAGAATGGCAGCTTTGATGACATCAAGCCCGGTTTTCAAACCACCATCGGTCTGCACGCGCACTTTGCTCCGCAAATCGTTAGCGCGCAGCACTTGATGCGTCTCCGACATGCCAAGCTCCCACGGCGAGCCTGCGTATTTAACACTGGTTAGTGGGGATGCGCCGGTGCCACCGTCGTAGCCGGAAATGGTTATCAAATCAGCATAGGCTTTGGCCACACCAGCAGCCACGGTGCCCACGCCGGCTTCGGCAACCAGCTTCACGGATACCAGCGCATCAGGATTGACTTGCTTCAAGTCGAAAATGAGTTGCGCAAGATCTTCAATGGAGTAGATATCATGATGTGGCGGCGGCGATATGAGCGCCACCCCGGGATTACTGTGTCGGAGCTTTGCAATCATGTCATTCACTTTATGCCCCGGCAGCTGTCCACCTTCGCCAGGCTTTGCGCCCTGCGCAATCTTGATCTGCAGGACTTCTGCGTTAACCAGATAGTGCGGTGTTACGCCAAAGCGTCCTGAGGCAATCTGCTTGATCTTGGACATCTTCAAAGTGCCGTAACGCGCCTTGTCCTCGCCGCCTTCGCCAGAATTAGAGCGCCCTCCCAGTCGGTTCATGGCCTCAGCCAGCGTCTCATGTGCCTCGGGTGATAGCGCACCTAAAGACATTCCCGCTGAATCGAATCGAGTCAAAATAGATTCGACCGGTTCTACCGCTTCAATTGGAATCGCAGGGCCCTTTGGTGTCAGCGCCAGAAGATCACGCAGCATCGATGGACGACGACCATCCACGGTATTGGCGTAGATAGCGTAGTCCTCGTATTCTCCACTCGTTACCGCTGCTTGCAGCTGTTGCACAACATCCGGGTTGTAGGCGTGATACTCGCCACCGTGGATGTATTTAAGCAAGCCGCCCTGTGAGACTTGAACTTGCGGGTTGAATGCAACAGCGGCCAATGCCGCCAGATCCTGCTGAATGTCAGAGAAATCCATGCCTTCAATACGGCTGGTGGTGCCCCGGAAACACAGATCAACCACCGATGAATGCAGGCCAACTATTTCATAGAGCTGCGCGCCGCGATAGCTTGAGATGGTCGAAATACCCATCTTGGACAGGATTTTCATCAAGCCTTTGTTGATGCCCTTGCGGTAGTTCTGTTCAAGCTGCGGCACGTCGGCATCCGATAATTCGCCGGTGCGTACCATGCCCTGGATACTTTCGTAGGCCAGAAAAGGGTATACGCAAGTGGCGCCATAGCCCACTAGCACGGCGACTTGATGGGAGTCACGGGCAGTGCCGGTCTCCACCACGAGGTTGGCGTCGCATCGGCATTCCGCCTCTATCAGTGCATGATGCACAGCGCCTGTCACCAACAACGCATGGACAGGCAGCATGCCAGTGGTAATATCGCGATCGCTGAGAATGATGACCACCTTGTGGTCTTCCTTCACCGCATGAATGGCTTCGGCAATGATGCGTCGAACGGCCGCCTCCAGCGTTTCTGCCTCAGGGTCATATTGCAGGTTAATCTGAACATTGGAATACCCCGGCTCATCTCCCATGGCACGCAGAGTTTCAAACTTCTCGCTCGACAGCACCGGTGAGCGAACCAGCAGGCGGTTAGCGTGATGATGGGTCTCACGAAACAGGTTTTTTTCACGCCCAAGGCAGGTTTCCAGCGACATGACGATGGTTTCACGCAACGGGTCTATGGGCGGGTTGGTGACTTGCGCGAATTGCTGGCGGAAGCTGTCATACAAATGCCGCACGTGTTCTGACATGACCGGAAATGGCGTATCGTCGCCCATTGAGCCAATAGCCTCGGCTGCGCCTTCTGCCAGCACTCGGATTACCTGATCCCGTTCTTCGAAGCTGACGTTGAACATTTTCTCGTAGGTTGAGAGTTGTTCATCACTCATGGGCGGAAGTGCCATCGGTACGTCGCGCAATCGTGATCGCAGATGTCGTGAATTCTTCTGCAGCCACTTGGCGTATGGTTGTCGGTGCTTGAGCAGGTCAGAGATATCCTGTGGCAACAGCAGGCGTCCTGATTGTGTGTCGACGGCCAGCATCTCCCCAGGTTTCAGCCGGCCCTTGGCAGTGATGTCGCTGGGCAGATAATCGTAGACACCCACCTCGGATGCGAGTGTGATGTGTCGGTCCTTGCTGATCACGTAGCGCGCAGGTCGCAAGCCGTTTCTGTCCAGTACACAGCTGGCGTAGCGTCCATCAGACAGTACAACGCCGGCTGGTCCGTCCCAGGGCTCCATGTGCATGGAGTTGTATTCAAGGAACGCGCGCAAGTCTGAGTCTAGTTCCCAGGTATTCTGCCAGGCCGGTGGCATGAGCATGCGCATGGCACGAAACACGTCAATGCCGCCAGCGATCAATAGCTCCAGCATGTTGTCAAGGGACATGGAGTCTGAACCTGTTTGGCTGACCAACGGTAGCAGCTCGTTCAACTCAGGCAGAACCGGTGAACGCAGCTTGGATGCACGCGCATTAGCCCAGCTGCGATTTCCCTGGATCGTGTTGATTTCGCCGTTATGTGCAAGATAACGAAACGGTTGTGCCAATCGCCACTGCGGTAATGTATTGGTGGAGAAGCGCTGATGGAAGACGGCTATTGAGGACGCAAGCGTCTTGTCTTCCAGATCCGTGTAGAAAGTGGCCAGATATTCTGGCATCACCAGTCCCTTATAGAGAATGACATCGCTTGATAGCGAGCTGACATAGAACTCAGAGTCATCGCTTAGCGCTATTTCGGCGCGACGTCTGGCAACAAACAGGTGCCGGTTGAATTCTGCTGTGTCCATCTCCTCTGTGGATGAGACGAAGATCTGTTCGATACGCGGCACACTGCGTTGTGCCTCGGCTCCACAGGCTGAGATGTCAGTGGGAACCACTCGCCAGCCGTTTACCTGTAATCCGCGTGCTTCACATTCATTGGCTAGCGTATTCTTGGCGAGTGTGGCTGTGCTTTCATCACGGCTCAGGAAGATAACGCCTGTGGCAAATTCACTGCCCAGCTCGATGCCGGCTGCGGCGGCTGCCGTGCGCAGGAACTCTTCAGGCTTTCTTAACAACAATCCGCAGCCGTCACCGGTTTTTCCGTCAGCCCCGATGGCGCCCCGATGGGTCATGCGGCCTAACGCTGTAATGGCGGTTTCGACGAGCCAGTGGCTGGCTCGGCCATCCATTTGGGCAATGAGTCCAAAACCGCAGTTGTCGCGCTCGAAATCGGGTTGATACATGCCGTGACCGGCAAGATTGTCGAGGTAGGTCATAAAGTCCGTTGGTCCCATGTGTGCCGAGGAGGCCGCACCGCGTGGGTTTGCACAAAACCGTTGTCCGCCGAGCAGCCAGCCATTATACCGAGTGATACGAGCAAGATAAATCGTGCAGATCTCGCTCTGACTGCAATAGAGGGAATTTACAAGCTTGGCTGAGCCCGGCGTGGACGGATTATAGATTTCTGTGTAACAACAGCTGTGACCAACTGGCGAATTACTGTTCGCGCAGGATAGCCTTTACACGACCGACAGATCGGATCCAGGGTTGATCGCGTTGGGCCGCTTCAGGCATCTGCTCCACGGCGCGGCGCGCATCGGTCAGAGTCGGGAACACCCCGTGCACGAGTGCATACCAGATGTCCCCGTCGCGTTCAAAAGAGAATATGGAGTTGGGGCCCGGTAATGAACTTCTGCGCAGAAAATTACGCACTGACGCCAGATCTCTGGATGCGCTCATTTGAATGGTGTATTGGCTTTCGTCCTGCACCAGTATCCAGCTGGGTGATTCGAGTAAGGCGGTAAGCTCATCTTCTGCACGCAGGTCGTTGACGGTATTTGCGAGAGCCACTTGCGTATCAGATGAGTCATTCTGCTCCGCCGGGGCTGATTCTCCTGCGGTATTGTCACTGGCACTTGACGCTGTCGTTGTGTCGCTTGATGTGTTCGGTTCAGGATCGTTGACAAGTTCGGCTGGCGCTTCCTGTACAGACTCGATCGCGGCCTGTTCCAACTCTGTCCTTGATTCTTCGACTTGTGTCTGAGCCGTTGTGGCTGCGTCATCAAGTGCATCGCTGGCGACGGCCGCTGCGTTCTCACTGGCGGTTTCGATTTGCACATCGTTCACTGAGGGAGCAACCGTGACGGTTTCAACGTTAGCTTGAGCGTCTGTCTCAGCTTGTGCTTGTGCTTCCGCATCCGCTGTAAGAGCCGTGGTACGGTCTGTCGTTTCCGTATCCTGTGACGTGCCACTCTGGGCGGAATCTGTTTCTGAGTTGCCGTTCTGTGCTGCATCGGATGCGGCACTTGATGTGGCTAATTCTGTAGCGTCACTCACCGGTTCAGCACCATTGGATGCCACTGAATCCTGTTCAGTTGTGTCATCGGACGGCACAGTGGGGGTGGGATCAATCAATTCGACTGTGGGGGTATTTGACACGGTTATGGCGGGTTCAGCCGTTGCAATCTGATCATCAACGGTGTCATCTACAAGGTCGCCGTTTTGTGGCATGAACATTAGCAAGCCACCCACGATGAGAACGGTCGCAACGCCCCCTAAGACCAGCTTGCCGATACGCGTCTGAAAGAACCCGGGGCCTTGAAGTCCAATCAGCTCTTGTGGCATGGGCTCTTCTATGCGTCCGTACTTTTCATTGAGCACATCAGCGGTCAACGCATGCAGCTCACTGGGCTTGCCATCACTGTGATCAACAAGGCTGGCCATGTCGCGTTCTGTAAACGGGAATTCCTGATCAAAACCTGCCAGTTGCAGGCGATGATCAAGGTAGGCTGCAGCCCTGGGTGGCGTGAAACCTTCGATACTCAGTATCGAGTATGGCAGGTCTGCCCCATCGGGAAGCAGATCAGGAATCATGTCTTCGAAGTCACCGGGAGCCGCCAGGGCGATGCGTATGAGTGTCTCGTCCTGACTGTTCACGTACAGCATGGCGCTCAGTAGTTGTGTGAGTTCACTCTTGCCGGCAAGATGGGCGTCGTCCAGCACAATGGCGCTAAGCGTATTGCGGCCAACCATGGACTGCAGGTAGGGAATCAACTCATCGAGAATATCTTTCAGTTTCTGCGGTGGTTTGTGCTTGAACGCTTCCAGCATGCCCGCAAACAGGTTTTGCGTGCTGAAGCGTTGGCTACCGTTGACGGCGAAGCATTGGATCCGCAATCCGCTGTTGGCGCTGAGTTGCTCCAACAGTGTACTTTTTCCAGAGCCACTTTCGCCCAGTATCAGGAGCAGATCATCGCCGGTAATGAGTGCTTGCTTGATGTCGGCCAATTGTTCTTCAGTAATCGTGTCACTGAAGTAGGGAGGCAGTTGCCCAGCCTCGTCCGAGTGTGCAGCCACATCTCTCACCTGCGAGGTAAATGGCTGGTGGTGTAACTGCAGCGCCGTTAACGTAGCGTCGGACAGCAGACCGCTGTGGTCTTGGTCCAATACATCTTGTGCCGGCATGGTAGGTGCGCCAATCTTGTGTTCATGGAGATATTACTATAGAGCGTAGACGGGATTATCCAAGAACGCACCATATTCTTGCGAGGTTAGCTACTGGCGACTTACCAGCTTGTAAAGTCAAAGTCAGCCGCAAAGATAGCAGCCGCTACCTGGTGAAGTGCTCAAGCGTTGCATGCAACGCCTTTGGGTCGTAGTCCGCGCTGACGCGAGATGTACCGATGCCGTCAAGCAGAATCAGTCGCACGGTGCCGGCGCTCACTTTCTTGTCGCGGGCCATGTACTTCAGAAACGTTTCCGGGGTCATGCTATCTGGCGGTGTTACAGGCAGTCCACAACGCTGCAGCAGCCTGACGCCTCGATCGCGGGATGCCTCGTTGATCAGCCCCAGCCGTTGTGAGGTGTCCAGTGCCATGGCAATTCCGGCGCTAACGGCTTCACCGTGCAGCCAGTGTCCGTAACCCATCGCCGCTTCAATCGCATGCCCGAACGTATGCCCAAGGTTCAACACGGCACGCAGGCCATGCTCGCGCTCATCCTGTTCAACAATACCTGCCTTGATCTGGCATGAACGTTTTACGGCATAGGCGGTAGCGTCTGTATCTCTTGCCAGCAAAGCATCCAGATTGTCTTCCAGCCAGCTGAAGAAATCGGCATCGATGATGAAGCCGTATTTGACCACCTCTGCCAAACCCGCCTTTAGCTCACGATCATCGAGTGTATCCAGTGTGCTCATATCGGCGATGACAGCTGTCGGCTGGTGGAATGCGCCGATCATGTTCTTACCCAGAGGGTGATTGACACCGGTCTTGCCTCCCACCGAAGAATCCACCTGTGCAAGCAGCGTGGTGGGGATCTGGATGAAATCGACGCCGCGCTGATAACTGGCTGCGGCATAACCTGTCATGTCACCGACAACACCTCCACCCAGTGCAATCAGGGTGCAGCCACGGTCAAAGTTCTCGCTGAGCAACGCGGTAAACACCCGGTTTAACTCGTCCAGATTCTTGTAGCACTCGCCATCGGGCAAAATCACACTAGAGCAGGGCGTGTTGCCAAGGCTTGCCATGGTCTGGTCAAGATACAGCGGTGCAATGGTCTCATTCGTTACTACCATGGCTCTGTCACGCACGTGGCTTGCAACAAGCCCGCGCTGATCGATCAGATGGGTGCCGATGTGGATCGGGTAGCTGCGATTGCCCAGGTCTATGGATACGGTTTGCATGGTGGTACGTCGGCGTTTGGTGAGCGTAAATGAATCGGCTGAGTGGTGTTACCAGTGGTGTCACCAATGACTGAAGTGTCAAAGGGCTACTGTATGTCTTCACCTGTGATCTGGGGTTTCAAGCAAATCTGATGGTGCTGTAATTGTCTGAGGATCTTTGATACAACATGATGCATGCGCCTTGAATCGGTGGACACACTGAGGTGGGCGACAGACTTGTATATCGGTTCGCGCTCTTTCATCAAGGCACGCAAGCGTGCTTCCGGGTCACTGGTTTGCAACAATGGCCTGTTTGCGTCGAATGCCACGCGTCGCAGCTGCTCCTTGATATCGACCTGCAGCAGAATGACACAGCCACGAGTCATCAGGTGCTGGCGGTTGGTCTCGCGCAAAATCGATCCGCCGCCTGTCGCCAGTACAATACCCGGCAGAGCAGTGAGCTCATCAATGATGCGCTCCTCTCTATCGCGGAAGCCTTGCTCACCTTCGTACTCGAAGATGGTGGGAATGTCGACTCCGCAACGCTCCTCGATTTTTCGATCGCTATCGATGAAGCTGAAGTTGATCTTGCGAGCTAACGCTCGGCCAACCGTACTCTTACCCGATCCCATAGGGCCGACTAGAAAAATGCTGGTCATGATCCGGGCAGTGGCTGTGTTCAGCAACATGATACCGGACCTGTCAGCACAAGAGCAGTAGCTTTGAGGTATCAGATCGCATGAATCTGCAATGGAGGTGGATATATATTTCAGTGTCTGCGGATGAATGGCTTGCTGATGGCCTACAAAATATCGCGCTCAAGGGGGGGCCGCCTTCGATACGATCAGCTTATCCTCACATAGCTTCCCGGTGGTTGTTTACTTGGTTATGCAAAAAAGGTCGTGGAAACCAAAAAAGGCCCGCGACATAGCGCGAGCCTTTTTCGGGGTTGGGATTGCTGGCCGCTAGTAAGCGGCCACATCCCTCAGACTAGTAGCTCAGAGAGACGTTCTCTTTGATGATCTTAGGCGTGACGAACACAAGCAACTCAGATTTTTCGTCCTGGTTGGTCGTACGCTGGAACATCTTGCCGATCAGTGGCAACTTGCCAAAGAATGGGACAAAGTCTACTTTATCGATGATGGTCTGCTCGTACACGCCACCCAGCACGACCGTTTCACCATTGTCGACCAGCACCTGTGTGCTCAGCTCGCGGGTGTCGATACTTGGCACCTGCAGTGAACCTGCGCCGAATAGCTGACCAACCGTATCCTTGTTCACTCTCAGATCCATGACGATGCGATCATCAGGTGTGATCTGAGGTGTGACGGTCAGCCCGAGGACTGCCTTTCTGAATGATACTGAGGCTGCACCGCTTGACGAAGCTTCCAGATAAGGGATTTCGACACCCTGCTCGATATACGCCTCATGCTGGTTGGCTGTAATGACTCGCGGGCTGGAGATAACTTCACCCGTACCTTCTGCCTGCATGGCTGAGAGTTCCAGCTCCAGCAGTGTGCCGAAAGGGAGTTTGGCCAGCGCGACACCCAGTGAGCCGAAGGCATTGTTGCCAGGCAGATTGATGTTGAAGCGACCGGGTCCTACAGAGTCGCCGTTGAGCAGATCCTGTACGCCTGATGCGTTGCCTGACAATGCAAACCCTTCACCCGGTGCACCAGCAGCGCCGGGGTTGGCGGTGTTGCGGTTAAGGCCCCAACGGACACCGATATCCTTGTTGAAGTCATCAGAGGCGATGACGATGCGTGACTCGATCAGTACCTGCCGGATGGGGACATCCAGTCGGTGTACCAGAGCACGTATTTCGTCAAGCTGGTCAACGGTGTCGTTAATCAACAGAGTGTTGGTACGATCATCAACCGTGACGCTGCCACGCTCAGTCAGCATGCCGCCGGTGGGTGATTGCAGCAATATGGCAAGTTCAGATGCCTTGGCATAGTTGGCCTGGAAGAACTCGGTGCGCAGCGGTGCCAGTTCGGTCTTCTGCTTCATGCCTTCCAGCTCGATACGTTCGCGCGTGGCAATCTCTTCGGCCGGGGCAATCATGATGACGTTGCCAGCCTGTCGCTTACCCAATGCCTTGGTTTGCAAGATGATATCCAGTGCCTGATCCCAGGGAACGTTCTTGAGTCGCAGCGTCAGCTTGCCGGAGACCGAGTCGCTTACAACGATGTTCAGGTCGGTAAAGTCGGCCAGCAATTGCAACACTGATCGAACTTCGATGTCCTGAAAATTCAGTGACAGCTTCTCACCGACGTAGCCAAACTTGGCTTTGCGGTTCTCTTCGATGTCTTCCCGGCTCATGGGCTTGAGTTCGACAGTAAACAAATTGTCGGATTGATAAGCCAGCTGTTCGAAGTCTTGCGTGGCAGGCTGGATGATGACCTTGGTGCCGCGCTTGTTGGAGATGGCATCAATGAACTGCACCGGTGTGCCGAAGTCCATGACATCCAGACGCTTTTGCAGTTTGGCTGCCAGCTGCGTGTCAGGGAATTCGATAATTACACGACCCCCTTCCTGGCGCATGTCGGTGACGATGCCAGCGGATGAGAGATCGAACAGAATTCGACCTTCGCCCATGGGGCCTCGGCGAAAGTCCAGCGCATCAATCTGGTTGACACGCGACTTTATCGGGCCTGCACTGTAGTCAGCCAGTGGCGCTGCTTCATCGGTGTTGGCTTGAGCCAGTGTCAAGGGTGCGCCACCTGTATTGCCGTTGGCATCGAGGGTAACCAGAAGCTGGTTGCCTCGTACCGACGTGGTGTACGGCGCAAGCGCTGTCAGGTTGATGACAACTCGCGTTCTGCCGCCAGCTTCTACCGTAGTTACGTTTTGCAATAACCCCGAACTGATAGCAATACGCTTGCTGTCCATGTCATTGGTTGTATCGGGTAGATCCAGCGCAATGCGTGCCGGGTTATCGATAGTAAATGACTTGGGTGCATCAGCTGGCCCACTGAGCGTGAGTGCCAGCTGCTGTTTGTTGCCTGGCAGGCTGACATGGCTTATGTCAACCAGTGAGTTTGCGGCTGCTTGAAGCTGGCCAGCAAAGGCAATTCCTGCCACCAGTAGTACGCCTGCAGCGCGAATGGCTGTGCGTGTACTCGCGTGGCTGAGTCGGGTCGTGTATTCACGGACTTGCATTTTCAACGTAATCTCCGATTTCATCTAGTCTTCGGCCATCGCGAGCTGTGCATCGCGATTAACCCAGCCACTGAGCCCGTCGGGTACCAACTCGACGATATCAATTTTGGTTTCTGAGACCTGAATAATTTTGCCGTGATTCTGACCAGCGTAATTGCCGGGTTGAACACGATGGATAGTTCCTTCAGGGTCCTTCACAAGTCCCCATGTCTGTGCCTTCTGTTGCAACAAGCCAACCATTTTCAATGAGTCAACTGGATAACCTTCCAGTGGCTCGCGGCGACGTGTTGCCTCAGGACGTGGTCCTGAATATTCCGTTTCAGCAGCAATAGGTGATGTTGAAAGATCTGTTTGAGGGCGGAACGGATCACGTATATCCAGAGCTTCGTAAGTGAACGTCTGGTACGGCGGGAATTCGGGCAAGGGGTCAACCTTGCCATGATGGGCTTGTTTGGTTTCATCGATAAAAAGCTCGAGGTCCGACATGTCGCCGCCACAGGCAGTAAGCAATGTCGTGAAACCGAACAGCGGTATGAGTTTCAACCGTTGCATGGTCTATTCGTCCTCCTCGATGTATCGGTAAGTGGTAGCCATCAAGTCCATTTTCAATTTTTTGGGACTGTTTGAAGATCTGTTGCCAGCTGAGTTACCCTCATTCTGGATGTCTATGTTGCTCAACGTTACGATCCGCGGCAGGGCTGCCAGACCGCTGATGAACTTGCCAAATTGATGGTACTGGCCGCTGACGCTGATGCGGATTGGATACTCTGCATAAAACTCGCGAGGTACCTCGTTCTCAGGCTTGAAGAACTGAACCTCCAGGCCACTGGCAACACTTGTCTGGGATAGATCCACCAGCAAGCTTTCGATGTCTGTCTTGTTTGGTAGCTGGCGAAGCATGACGTTAAATGTCTTTTTCATGTCTTCAAGCTGCTCTATATAAGCGGTACGGTTTGCAGCTTTTGCCTGCTCACTGTCGAAGGTTTGCCGAAGCTGCATCTCTTTTGCCTCAACTACCTTGAGCTTGTCGAACTGGGGCTTGATCATGAAATGTGCTGCGGCGCCGATGACTGCTGCACAACCGAAAATGATCAGAATCCCTCGAAGCGCAACCGGTGCAGTACCGATGCGTTTGAAGTCTTCGCCATCGATCTTCTGCAGCTCGTTAAATGTGTCACTAAATCCCATCTTCAGACTCCGTATCATTATTCGGTCTCTGCTGAACCACACTCAACTTGAATGAGGAGATACCGTCCTGCTTGTCAGTTTCGATAACATCAAGTCTTGGATTGGTGAAGTAATCACTCCTATCCATGCGACGCATCAAGGCCGACACTCGTGCATTCGATTCGGCTCTACCTTCCAGAACCAGTTGCGTAGCACCGCTTTGCTTCATGGAGGTCAGAAAGATTCCATCCGGCAGGCGTGATGCGATCTCGTGAAAGGTGTGAACGATCTGTGGTCGCTGGCCCTGCAGCTGCTGGATGATTTCCATACGCGCCAGAAGATTATTTTTGGTTTCCTCAAGCTCCTTGATCTCTTTCAGCTCTTCCTGAAGCAAGGCGATTTCCGAGTTCAGCCGATTGTTACGCTGTTCCTGGAAGTTGACTTTATCTTCAGCGAATTTGTAACCGCCAAAACCGACTGCTCCGGCCAACAGCATGCAAAGTCCCATGACAACGTAAAACTCGTTGTTGGTCTCTAAGCGATGCGTTTCGCGCCACGGTAGTAAATTAATGCGTGTCATAAGTCGGCTCCTCGCATAGCCAGTCCGCAAGCGATCATCATGGCTGGGCCATCGTCCTTAAGTCGTTGTGAAGGAATGTCAGAGCCCACACTCATCTCGGCAAAGGGATCAGCCAGGACCGTCGGTGTACCGATGCGCTGTTCAATCAGTTCGTCCACTCCGGCGATACCCGAGCTGCCGCCTGCCAGAACAATCTGGTCAACGTAATCATTTTTGTCCGCGGAGAAAAAGAACTGCAGAAAGCGATTGGCCTGTTGCACCATCAAGTCACGGAAGGGCGTGAGGACTTCGGGGTCATAGTTGTCGGGCAGGCCACCAACGCGCTTGACGCGTCCGGCATCTTCATACGACAGTCCGTAACGACGCATGATTTCTTCAGTTAGCTGTTTGCCGCCGAAAGGTTGCTCACGCGTGTAGATCAGTTGCTGATCTCGCAACACGCACAGGCTTGTCATGCTGGCACCGACATCAAGGATGGCAACCGTCTGATCAATTCCTTCGTTAGGTAGCTGGTGTTTGATTAACTGGAACGCGCCTTCCATCGTGTAAGGTTCGACATCAACGATCTTCACGTCCAGTCCACCGATGTCGGCGGCGGCGGTGCGATCTTCGACGTTTTCGCTTCTCGAGGCAGCGAGCAGCACGTCCACCATGCCATCGGCTTCCTCTGAGGGGCCCATGACCTGGAAATCCAGGTTGACCTCTTCAAGTGCATAGGGGATGTACTGGTCCGCTTCGAGTTGAATCTGGGCGTCCATCTCGTGATCTTTCAGATCGTTGTGCATCTGGATCACTTTGGTGATAACCATGGCGCTCGGTACAGCGACTGCACAGGCCTTGGTGCGCGTGCCGGAACGCTTGACTGCACGACGAATTGCTTCGCCCACAGCTTCCACATCCTGCAAGTTCTTTTCATTCACCGCGTTTGCCGGCAAAGGCTCGACGGTATAACTGATCACCTTGAAACCTTTTTTCGTGGGCTTGAGCTCGAGGAGCTTGACCGAGGTTGCGGTGATATCCAGACCGATGAGGCCTGCGTTTCGGGATGATATTTTGAGTGCCATGTCAGGTTTAGCGCCCAAATTGCGAGTTTCCTTTAGCGCTAGTCGAGGTTTTCTCGGTTAGCTTCGCGATCTGGGTCACATTTCTCCTAGAGGTGCGTGGATTGATTGGGTCTGTAACGGTTACTGGGGAGCCGCTATTTGGGTGTGGATTCCTGAATCGCACCCTTGTGAGCGCGATTCAGTGTTTTTTCGGTCAATTGAGAGGAACTAGCGGCAGAATGTCGGCACTGGCGCAGTCCTGAGCTGGGAGCCAGCCATCAGATTGCGGAAGTGCCGGAGAACTTTTAGTTTTGCCAGCCGCTCAGTTGATATAATTTGCAGCAACTCTCACGCGTATCGGCAATTCAATGCCTCACTCAACGACTTCAAGACGCAGGCGCCGCCGCTCCAGCCATCGCGGTGACGGTTCCTCCAGTTCTCATTCGAGCGAGAAAAAGAGAGGCTTGCTGGGTAGGCTATTCAAGTGGCTCGCCGTAGCCGGAGTGTCTGTTGGCATTCTGGGTGCCATGGGCGTAGGTTACCTCTACTACACCATTGCGCCAGATCTGCCCGATGTGCAGCAGCTGCGCGAGGTTCAGCTGCAAATGCCGTTGCGTATCTACACCGCAGATGGCGATCTGATTGCAGAATACGGCGAGAAGCGGCGTGAGCCTATCCAGATATCCCAGGTGCCTGAGAGTCTGAAAAACGCCATCATCGCCGCGGAGGATCAAACCTTCTACACACATCCTGGCGTTGCATGGCAAGGATTGGCCAGAGCTGCATTTCATTTGATCAAAACCGGCCGAAAGGGGCCTGGCGGCAGCACGATTACCATGCAGGTGGCGAGGAACTTCTTTCTATCCAACGAGAGAACTTACGATCGCAAGATCCGCGAAATCTTCCTGTCTCTTAAAATCGAACGCGAGCTGCATAAAGACCAGATTCTGGAGCTTTACATCAACAAGATCTATCTGGGCAATCGCGCCTATGGATTTGCAGCAGCCACACGCGTCTACTATGGCAAGAATATCACCGAGCTTGAAGTGGTTGAGTCAGCCATGCTGGCCGGTTTGCCCAAGGCACCCTCACGTTACAACCCGGTGGTGAATCCTGAGCGAGCACTGCTGCGTCGCGATTATGTACTGGGACGCATGCTGGCGTTAGACATGATTGATCAATCTACGCATGACACCGCCAGAGCCACCGGAGTTACGGCCAAGCGACATTACCCGCAACCAGAAGCCGAGGCTCATTATGTAGGTGAGATGGCACGCTCACGTGTTGAGCAGCTGTTTGGTGAAAATTGGGCAAATGCCGGCTACAACGTCTACACCTCGATTCGCTCAGAGGATCAGCGTGCGGCTAACACCTCGCTGCGCAATGCGCTTTATGAATATGAGCGCCGGCGGGGTTACACCGGGCCGATTGACCAGTTTGATGAACAAACACTGCTCAGCAGAGCCTCGGTGCTTGAAAAGCTCAATGCGCTACCTAACCCTGGCGACTTGCTGCCAGCCGTAGTCATGAGCATTGCAGACAACACCGCTGCGGTGCTTGCGGCTGACGGTCGCGAACATACCTTGCCGTTTGAGGATGTTGAATGGGCGCGTGAGCGCGTCACGATTGATCAACTGGGCGATGAAATCACCAGCGTTGATCAGGTGTTGGCGGTGGGCGATGTTATTGCCTTGCAACAGGTCGCCGATGGAACAGTACGCTTTGTACAAGAGCCGGGTGTGGAGGCTGCATTTATTGCCATCGAGCCGTCAACCGGTGAAATAACCGCATTGGTAGGTGGCTATGACTACTACCGCAGCAAATTCAATCGAGCCACACAGGCGCGGCGTCAACCCGGTTCTACCTTCAAGCCATTTATTTATTCCGCGGCTTTGAATGCAGGCGATACACCGGCCACCATCTACAACGACGCACCAGTTGTTTTCCATGATGATGCGCTTGAGGGCGAATGGAGGCCATCAAACTACAGTGGACGATTTTTCGGTCCAACCCGGCTGCGCGAAGCGCTGGTCAAATCACGCAATCTGGTATCGGTGCGTGTGCTACGTGAAATTGGCATCCCATACGCCATCGACTATGCCCAGCGCTTTGGATTTGCCGAAGAGAACCTGCCACCTGATCTTTCCTTGTCATTGGGTAGCGCAACCGTTACGCCTATAGAGCTGGGTACCGCATTTTCCGTATTTGCGAACGGTGGCTACAAGGTGCCTGCGCATTTTATCGAACGGGTTGAAGACCCTCGCGGTAACGTGTTGTACAGCACCCCAAAAGTGGTTTTCTGTGACGACTGTGATCCCGGTTTTGTCAATCCCCTGCAGGCCGAGATAGACGCAGAGACCGGGACTGAACCAGAACAAGGTGCAGCCGTGAGTAATGATGACATCATGGCTGTGCTGATGGACGAAGACGCCACAGCGGAAGAGAGTGCAGCCGCCAGTATTGAACTGAAAAAAGTACTGCTTGATACGGTTGACGCACCACGCGTCATCGACGAGCGCAATGCGTATCTGATGACCAGCATGATGCGTGAAGTGGTTCAACGCGGTACGGCCCGCCGAGCGGGAGAAGCGTTGCAGCGCAATGATCTTGCTGGGAAGACGGGCACCACCAACAATCAGCTGGATGCCTGGTTCGTGGGCTATAACTCTGACGTGGTGGCGGCTGCCTGGATAGGCTCGGATGGTCTTGATCCATTGGGCAGGGGCGAGGCAGGTGGTGTAGCGGCTTTGCCGATGTGGACCGAGTTCATGAGTAAAACGATTGCGGGTACGCCAGAAACAGAGCTGATTGAACCGGAAGGCATCAAGCAAATACGGATCGATGTAACCACAGGTGAACCTGCAGCGGGTGATAACACCATGCTGGAGATGTTCATGGAAGAGTTCATGCCCGATGAAGAATCCATCAAGAGAGCCGAAGCGGTAGAGCAGCAAAGTGCTAACGGTGGAGAGCCGGTGATCGTACAGAAAACACGGCAGGAGAAAGTGAAGGAAGTGGAGTCGTTATTCTAGCGAGCTTTTTCCAGACACTTGCTCTTCAC
>CAYGSW010000056.1:0-25179 GCA_964352535.1 uncultured Granulosicoccaceae bacterium
TTGACACGAAAATCTGACTCAAAATCTCACACCCTCGCGGAGCCGCCTTCGGCCTCGATCGTCATTCTCGGACAGCCTCCTAATGGTCCGTCAACCTGATAATGTCACCCACCTGCGTCACGACATGATCAACAAAAGCATCGTCACGCTGATCACGGGCAGTATCGATGACAAACGCTCCAAGCACACGCGTGGGGCGTTTGCCGAAAACCAGTATCCTGTCGGCCAGCAATGCCGCTTCGCGGATGTTGTGTGTCACCATGAGTGCGGTTGTCGGGTGGCGCTGCCACAAATCGATCAGTAGCTGCCTGAGTCTGTCTGCTGTGGTGTCATCCAGCGAGACAAAGGGCTCGTCCAGAATCAGCAGCTGTGGCTCGAGCACAAATGCACGGGCTAGCGATGCGCGTCTGGCAAGACCCAGTGATAACTGGTTAGGGAAAAAATCTCGCACTTCACCCAACTCAAGCACATCGAGCAACGCATCCAGTGATCGGTGGCGCTGAGCATCAGGCAAAACCAGACGAATGTTCTGCTCAACCGTTCGCCAGGGTAACAACCTAGGCTCTTGAAAAACCGCTGCCACACTGTGCTTGTCTGGTTGACGAATAGTGCCTTCGAAGCCTGTATCCAGACCGAGAATCATGCGCAAGGTGGTGGTTTTGCCGCAGCCTGACGGACCAACAATGCACGTAAATGAGCGGGCATCAAGTGAAAACGCAAGCTTGCCAACCGCATGCAGCGCCCCGCCATCTTCAAGAGCAAAGGTACGCCCAGCCACCTGAAGATCGAGTACTGTTTCCCGTGATTGAGAGCCTGCATGTTCAGACACGGGCACCCCGCCAGCGATTGGAGTGACGGTCCAGAGGTTGCAGTATCAGGTATTCCACCATCAGCATGACTGCCACGAATGCCAGCGTGTAGGCAAGAATGGTCGCCACATCAAACAGCTGGAAATACAGGTGTATCTGGAAACCAACACCGTTCGAGCGTCCCAGCAACTCCACAATGAGAACGATTTTCCAGATAAGCGCTACACCGCTCCTGGTGGCCGCTGCGAAGAAAGGTTGCAACTGAGGCAGCACGACATGCAACAAGCGCTTTACAGCACCAAAACGGTAAACCGCCGCCATCTCCGAATACTCAGGCGATAACGAGCGCGCCCCCTCACGCAAGGTGACCGCAACATTGGGAATCTTGTTGAGAGCAACCGCGCCAATCGCTGCCGCCTCGTTAAGGCCAAACCAGATATAGCTCAGTACGATGATGACCAGCGCAGGAATGTTAAGCAGCAATATCAGCCAGGGATCAACAATACGATCCGCTTTATCAGACATTCCCAACCAGATACCAATGGCGCTGCCCACAACCATGGCAACGGTAAAGGCTGCCACCACTCTGAGCAAAGTGGCGCCCAGGTGAAAGAAAAGCTCACCCGATTGCCACTCAGTGATGAATGATTGCCAGACGGCCAATGGCGTCGGCAGGGAGTTGTCGTCAAGCCAGTAAGAGACGCCACTCCACAGCATCATGAAGGCAAGCAGTGATCCCAGCATCCAGGGCCAGGAACGACTGCGTGGCTGAAGTACTTGCCCGTTTTGCGTTTTCAAGGCGATAGGTAAGCTTGCAGATCGCACAATGCCATGACAGATTTTCTAATCGGGCAAACCTCAGGCCCCGCTACTCGTTTAACGGAGCACCATTCCAATAAGTGCCTTCGACCATGACGGTGGAATTTCCGACCAGTTTCTTGCCACCCAGTTTGCTGAGCACCTTGTAGATCAGACCCGCATCTGCAATCTCTTGCTCATGCGCACGAGCCGGAATTCCTTCACGAAATCGATCGCGCAAGACACGCATCGCTTCAGGTGAGTCCTTGATGGCGCCCGAGCTCGCCAGACGTTGCCACTCTTCGTCTGAATCGTTCATGATCTGTTTGGTCTGGCGGGAAGCCGTCACGAAGGCTGCAGCAAGACCCTCCTGGCCCCATTGATCATCAAACACATAACCGATTGCCGATACCGGACCGGTCGATCCCAGAGCCATTGCAGCATCCTCTGCACTCACCAGTCGACGAAACCCGTCAGCCTCAAGACGAGCGCAGAAGTGCCAGTAGTTCAACACGGCGTCCAGTTCGCCATCTTTAGCCTTTTCAGCCAGCAACGGGGGTGCGCCAAAAGCAATGTCGTTTTCAGCTGCCAGACTAAAACCGTGTTCCTGAGTAGCCATGCCCTGCAGCAATAACCAGCTCTTGTCCAGAGGCCCACCAGCGACACCGATATTCTTGCCTTTCAGATCGGCGAGTGACGTGATGTCGCTGTCCTGCCTGACCATGATGGCCCCCACCGATGAACTGTAGGGCACGAATGTCAGGGAACGACCTTCTGAACGCTGACGCGACACCCACAGCCAGTCGGATACCACCACATCCACTTCACCGCCCATCAAGGCAATACGGGTAGCGTCACCTCCGGCGAACGGCACAATCTCCAGCTCGAAGCCATTGGCCTTATCAAGACCGTGGTGCCGCATGGACTTGAGCTCCCAATTGACTGTACCGAACTTGAGCACACCCACACGCACAACCGGCGTATCCGCAGCCATCAATTGTGTGGTCAATAGCATCATGAGCATGGCGCTCATTGAGCGTACCAAGGCCCGTACAGATATCTTCATTTCAAATCTCGATCGGTTTGTTGAAGGTTTGAAGTCTACACAGATGGCGCTCAAGCCAATAGAGTGGACCGTGTTGCACTTTGGTACCACGGCAACCTAGACAACGATCGCGCATACTCCTGAATATGTCGCCCTCTCCAGTACTTCTCAGCCTTGCAGCTCTGCTGTTCTTCTCGTTCTGCGGGTTTAGTCAAGCACAAACCCTCTACGACGTTGATCCGTCCACGGGATTGCGCATGGAGCGCTATCGGGCCCCGGTACCTGCCGACATTCCTGATGCGGTTACACTCGACACAGCTGCCGCTGTGCAGTTGCACACACAGGGCGAGGCAATCTTCATTGACGTCTACCCTCCGAAGGGGCTGGGACCTGATCCACTGGATGGACACTGGGTGATTACTGAGGAGCGTGAGTCTATCCCTGATGCTGTCTGGCTGCCTGAGGTCGGCAGAGGCACCTTGCCACCTGAAGCTCTGGCGTATCTCGAACGCAACCTTGAACGCCTGAGCAAGGCTAACAAAGCCGCTCCACTGGTATTTTTCTGCACGGCAGATTGCTGGCAGTCCTGGAATGCCACGCGCAGAGCCACACAGATAGGCTATACAAATCTGTACTGGTACCCCCTGGGCAGCGACGGCTGGCTGGAAAGTGGGAAGACGCTGAGTCGTGTTTATCCACTGAACTTTTTTGACGATACGCCGGATGTTCCGGCCGAGCCTGATTCAAGCCAATGAGGCTCTTGTCATGAGTACGCCCTCACCTGATCCCTCCATCGAGACCAGCGGGGTCTTGCCACATCCCATGCATCAGGTAGCAACACTGATGGGGACTCAGCTGGTTGGTCTGGAGATACTGACGCAACGACTGCTTATTGCCCTGCTCTGCGGCGGTCACATTCTGATCGAAGGGCCCCCGGGTGTTGCAAAGACCCGCACCATCAAAGAGTTTTCCCGACTCATGGATGCACGCTTCGTGCGGATTCAGGCCACGCCGGATCTGTTACCCGCTGACATGACCGGCAGCGATGTCTTTCATCAACCCAGCGGAGAATTTCGCTTTGTGGCCGGCCCACTGTTCAATCACATCGTACTGGTGGATGAAATCAATCGAGCACCGCCCAAAGTACAAAGTGCCTTGCTGGAAGCCATGGGAGAACATCAGGTCAGCACGGGTGGCACGACACGCACGCTTGAAGAGCCGTTTCTGGTTGCCGCCACGCAAAATCCGATTGAACACGAAGGCACTTACCCCTTACCCGAAGCGCAGCTTGATCGTTTCATGTTTTTCGTGCAACTAACACTGCCCAGCCTGAACAACGAACGCCAGATTCTGGAGCAGGTTCTGGCAGAGAACAGTCCGTTAACAGGTGCTCAAACTCACAGTAACAAGCTATGTACGGCAGATGATGTCGTCAGTGCCCGAGAGGCGGTCAGGCACGTTTTTATCAGCGACGCCGTCAAAGACTATATCGTGCGCCTGACAGGGGCCACCCGGGGCGAAGGCAAGGGTGGCGTCAATGCCGGTGAAATAGCCCATGCAGCCAGTCCGCGAGCATCTATCAATCTGGCGCTGGCCGCACGTGCACTGGCATGGTTGCAACAACGCGAGTACGTAACGCCTGATGATGTGGCGCAACTTGCCCCGGATATACTGTGCGGAAGAATCGTGCTGGACTATCGCACACGTGCCGCGGGCATCAGCGAACGTGACATTGTTCAGCTGATCCTCGAGAAAACCCCTCGACTGTAGCCCGGACCAATCATGAGCGACCACAATGCCATTGCGGTAAGCGTTGAGCAATTGCTGGAGCTTAGGCATATCCCGACACCCAATGCTCGAACCCTGCCTGAATCAAACGGTGCGTGGATAGGAATGTTCAAGAGCCGCAAGCGCGGACACGGCACAGACTATGACGATCTGCGGCCCTATTGTGCGGGTGACGACATACGCCACATCGATTGGCGTGCCAGTGCCAGAACCGGTGATCTGCATACCCGTCTGTACCGTGAAGAAAAGGAACACCGCTTGAGTATTGTCTGCGATTTACGCCAATGCATGTTTACAGGCTCTCAGCAACTGCGCGCAACACGCGCCGTCATCTTGTGCGCACGCTTGCTGTGGCATGCCTGCAAGGGAGGCACGCGCGTTTATCTGCGCATTCTCACTCAGACTGGCGTGTGCAGCATAGCGCCAGGGTCCGGCCATTCACTGGCCATCAGGGGCTGTGCAACGTTATCGCACGAATACAATAAAGCGCTGCAAACAATCAGCACACAGCATGGCCAAAGACAACAAAGAACATCACATGCTGCCGCCCAGACGAGAGCGGCTAGCGCAGATGTGCTACCGACCAGCAACACAACAGACGCATTCAGCGAGCAACACGCCCTGCCGACCAACCACCCTATGCAGGGCCCCACCCTGGCAACACTACAGCAATGGTTGATTGCACAGGCTGAACACAAAGCCACGCTTCTATGGATAACCGGTCTGGATTATGAGGGCGAGCAGTTCTACGAAATGCTTGGCGCACAAGGAGGGACTGACACGCAGCTGATGATTCACATGGATGACCCGCTACTGGATAGTGCACTGCGATCCGGAGAGTACCACTATGACTCACACACCGGTAAGCATTTTGCGCAACGTAAAGCCACGATTAACAGACGTCTGCAGCACATATTGCACAAACGCCTCGTGGACATAAAGCAATTACGTACGCAGTGTCTGGACTCGCTGAGTATCCCGTTGATCAGTAATGTCCTAGGTGATGATGCCGTCATTGCGCAATTACGCCGGCAGGCCTATCTTGCCTGATGAGTGACTCGGCACACTTACTGGCTCAGTTGCGCGATGTGCGCGAACCACTGCCACCTGAAGCAGTGTCCTTATGGCTGATCGTGGCTAATGCTGCAATGCTGGTCTTTATAATACTACTACTGTGGCACCGAGCAAGACAACGCAGGAACGCATGGCGAAAACAGTGCATAGCCTGTCTGAAAAAAGCGTACGACAAACCCGCACAAGAGGCCATTGGCATCGCAGCTACGGCCTTGCGACAACTGATGCTGTATCGCGGACACAATATCGAAACACTGAGCGGAAAGCCCTGGCTAGAGCAACTGGATATCACCTTCGATACTCAATGGTTCACTGCAGGTGAGGGGCGCGTGTTCGGCGAGGCACTTTATCAACCGGATATAAACCATGTTTCCAATGTTCATCATGTACTGGACGGTCTGGTGAAGCGCATCAATGTGTTGCCTTCCCATGAAATACAAAAGGCTGCAAAGCATTGATACAGTTTGTCTGGCCATGGATCTTTGTGCTGTTTCCCGCACCCTTGCTATGCAAGACAGCACAACGACACAGCGAGTCAGTGCGCATACCTCCCGATCTCGAGTTGGCGTTGAACGCTCTGCATTCTCGCGCTAAAGGCTCACTCAATGTCAGAACCGTTTTACTATGGATTGCCTGGTGCCTACTGCTACTGACCCTGTCACAACCATGGATACCGGGGGAAAGCACGGTGCAGCCCGTCAGCGGACGTGCGCTGGCAATGAGCGTCGATGTGTCAGCCAGCATGGAGCGTCAGGACTTTTCTCTTGACGGCACCGTACAGGACCGGCTATCGGTCGTAAAAGAGGTTGCTCATGACTTTGTATTAGCGCGTGCAGGCGACAGGCTTAGTCTGGTGCTCTTTGGTAAAGAGGCGTTCATTGCATCACCATTGACCTTCGACCTGAACGCTCTGGCCAGCATTCTGAATAGCGCAGGTATCGGCATGGCCGGACGTTCAACGGCTATCGGCGATGCGATCGGGCTGGCAATCCAGACGTTGCGCGATGACCCTGCCGAGCGCAAAGCCATAGTCTTGTTATCCGACGGTACCAACAACGCAGGCTCCGTAGAACCCGAGAGCGCAGCAGAACTTGCACAGTCTTTGAACATCCGCATACATACCATTGCACTGGGAAGCGAGGATGGCGTCATCAGCGGCTACAACACAGCTCAGTCGGCCGACCTTGATGAGGACACCTTGAAGGCGGTGTCAGAAATTGCCGGTGGACAATTCTTTCGCGCTCGCACCCTCGATGATCTTCGATCCGTGTATACAGCCATCGACACATTGGAAAAAGCCGATGTTGATGCACCCCCGGTTGTACTTCGGCGTGACCTTCATCTATGGCCATTAGCGTCGCTACTGGGCTTGCTGCTGATCATGGCTGGCATCAGGCAGGTAAGCCAATGAACAGCTTTGCCATAGGCCCTGTCGTGCTGCTTCAACCTCTGTGGCTGATCGTCAGCGTGCTGCTGTTTACACTGGCACTGCGCTGGAACCGCAACACGCTTGTCAATCATTGGGCCAACGTCATGTCGGCTGAAGTCTTTGAATTTCTGCGCGGCAAAGCCAGGCAAAGCGGCGGTGCCAACTGGTTACTCTGGAGCGCAGCTCTGGTGAGCGTTTGCCTCACACAGCCGGTGATTCGCACCGATGATGATGAAACATGGCGACATAGCATTGGCTGGGTGACTGTCATGGATGTGTCCCGCTCCATGACACTCAGCGATACGGTGCCTACAAGGCTCAGTGCAGCGCGCCAGTCACTGGCACAATTGTCTGCACAATCTGGCGCTCGCCCTATTGCCATGATCGTCTATGCTGGCGATGCGTTCCTGGTTGCGCCACCGGCGTTTGATAAATCGGTGTTTAACGAACACGCCGCCCTGCTCGAATATGGCGTTGTCGACACTGAAGGATCAAACCTTGCCCGAGCACTGTCTCTGGCCACATCAGTGGTTGCTGATAGCGGTTTTGTGGCGTCACGCGTATTCGTGCTCAGCGACACTGGCGGCATCAATGCAAACTCTATTTCTGCGGCAGCCTATCTGGCCGACAATGGACACTCTGTCGACGTGCTGGTGTTCGGCAAGGCCGCGGCAAACGACGAAACATCACAAACTCGCGTTTTGCCAGCGCTGGCCGAGGATCTTGCAAACGCCGGCGGCGGCAAAGCGGTGTATACCAATGTGTTTGGTGCAATAGACTACGACAAGCTGTCACTAGATGATCAGGCCACAGCATCCACACACGCTGATATGAAAGCGCTGGTATGGAAGGATCAGTCGCATTGGCTATTGCTTTTGGCCATTCCCTTGCTGCTGCTGCAGTTTCGGCGTGAGAGCCGCTCATGACAGAGACATTCAAATTGTCAGCCATTGGATTAGCGCTATCTCTCGTGTTATCAGCCTTTTCAGGCGCGCATGCAAGCGACGACAATCTGCTGGCTCATCGCCTGTATCAACAAGGCGACTATGTGCAAGCTGGCGAGATATTCACCGATCCTGCCTGGAAAGGGCTGGCACTGTACCGCTCGTCGCAATGGTGGCGAGCCGCAGAAGCATTCATACGGGCCAACGATGCATTATCCGCATTCAATCTGGGCAACTGCTACGTACAGCTGGGATATTACGCATTGGCTCTTGAAGCCTACCAGCGCGCGTTGTCGCTTGACCCTGAGCTTGAGGATGCTGAGCATAATGCCGACATCATGCGTGCCCTGCTAAGCGCCGAAGATGAAGAGAACGAACGGGGAGGCAGAAGCCCTGGTGGCGACGAAATAGAGCAGCTGGAGTCTGAGAATACCCCTGAAGATGGCGGTACAAGTAGCGAGGGCGAACAGGACACCGAGAAGGGTGAGACCGCACCTGGCAAACCTGATAACAAAGACATGCAGGCAGGACAGACCGATCAGCAGGCTCAACCGGGAAAAGGTGCTGCTCCTTCCGATGACGAGCAGGGGACAGACCAGCCCGAAGGTGAAGGCAGCGATGCCATCAATGGCAACCCCGCTGAACAGCAGGAACAGAACGGCCGACCTTCTGGCGGATCTGATAATGATCAGCCTTCCGAGGATACTGCTGCTGCAGGTGTACGAACCGAGCTTGAAACCGAACAGGCAACCACACAATGGCTGAATCGTATTCAGCATGACCCACAGCTTTTTCTCCAGCGACGCTTGAAGCTTGAACAGCGACGCCGACGAGCCGCCGGTCAGGCTCCCCCGCAAGGAGGTAGTACATGGTAGCTAACAAACACTGGCAACAATCAATAATTGGCTTTATCGTTCTCATTGTCCTGTTACTGGGCTCCAGTGCACTGGTACCACAGGCAATCGCCGCCAGCGTGACACCTGGCATTACACTCAGTAGCGACAGCGAGACCCTGTATTTCGGGGACACGCTTGTCATAGAAATGGAGGCTGTCGGTGTTCTGGACAGCGTCGATGTCTCTGTGCTGTTCCGTGACGCTGACTTATTGCGCGAAACGACAGGCACACGAATTGCCGTCATCGAAGAGCGTGTTGTTGAAGTCAAACTTCGACGCATGGAGTTTCTGCCACGTCGTCAAGGCAATATCGTATTTGGTCCACTGCACGGCGAGAGTATTGCAGGCTACGTCACATCAAATACACTCTCCATCGACGTACTACCTGCAACTAATGTTCAATGGCAACCTGATAGTGACGATCTGCAAGTAGCGGTGACACTATCAGATGGCAGCATGGATGGCAGCATGGATGCAGGCAAAGAAGTTTCTGCTACTGCCTATACTGCCTATATCGGACAGAGAATTATTGCTGATATACAACTGCGTCATCGCCACCCCATTGCAGATGAAGAAATCACGTTGCCTGATTTTGACGGTTTCGATGTCCTGCCAGAGTATGAGCAACGCCGCACTATAGACATGTCTCGCGGTGCACCGGTAACAAAAGACGTGGATCCTTCACTACCCAACGACACACTGTCAGAATCAGAGCCTTTCGTAACATCGAACACATCAGCCAATAACGCCGCAACCACTGCAGAATCGCCAGACGACAATCAGGGTTGGCGATTGATTTCCTGGCGATACCACCTGTTTGCTCAACGCTCCGGGCAGCTGGAGATCGCGCCTGTGGGCTGGCGTGGCGAAGCTATACGCTCGCGCACACAGCGAGCACAATTCAGCCAGCAAACAAAAGCGATACGCTTGAACGTAAAACCTGCGTTAGCATCGATCAAGTGGTGGTTACCCACAAGCGATGTATCGCTAAGCGATAGCTGGTCGAAAGATGCTCGAGAACTGACAGCTGGAGACGAGGTGATACGCACGATTACCCTCGATGCCAGAGACGTACTGGCCAGCCACCTTCCTGATGTTAAGCCGCTGGAAAGCCGTGCGATATCCAGCACGCTTATCGGTCAATCCCGCAAGCAGACATTGATTGGCAACCATATCAAGGCAACGGCTACGTTCACATTTCGTCTGGTGGCGCAGAGCCCGATACCTGTGTTTCTGGATACCGTGCGCGTTCAATGGTACGACACAAGTCAATCCGAACTTCGCGAAGCGATCATTCCGGCAAGGCGAATCAATGTTGGCCTACCCGATCGTGCCGATCTACTGGCAGAGATTGCACTTGGCGAGCGCTGGCAGGACAAACTTGTACTGCAGGTCAGATCGGCTGCTAGCCAGTTTACCTACTGGCATGTTTCACTGGCTTTGCTCAGCCTGTGCGCTTTAGCACTGCTTGCGCAAGAATTACACAGTGCCTTGCAACAGCAACTCAGTCGGAACATACGCCGGGAATCAAACGGTCTACCGAGATTGTAGGCTCGCTATTGACCCGTCAATTAGCCAGTCAATCGTCGCTCGGAAGTGTTATGAGAATAGACACTTAATAGTTCATTCAGTCGCTGTGCTATCTGGTTCAGGGCAACGGTTGAAGCATCCACTATTTCAACGCTTTGCTTGGCGCGCCCAGCCTTTGTAGAGATATCTGCAATACCTTTGGTGATGTCGTTGCTGCCCTCGGCACTGTTACGTACGTTATCGCTGATTTCGCGCGTCGTAGCAGTCTGCTCCTCTACTGCTGAGGCAACCGTTGTCTGGTAAGTTTCGATCTGCTCGATGATGGCACTGATCTGAGCGATGACATCGCTGGCATTGCCCGCATCATCCTGGATAGCCGAGATTCGGGTGGAAATCTCTTCGGTAGCGCGCGCAGTCTCTTTGGCAAGCTCCTTGACCTCGTTGGCAACCACTGCAAACCCCTTACCGGCATCCCCTGCGCGTGCAGCTTCAATGGTGGCATTCAGGGCAAGCAGATTGGTCTGTTCTGCGATGCTGGTGATCACTTTAAGCACATTGCCGATACCGCTGCTGGACGCTGCAAGCTGCTCCACTGTGCTGGTAGCCTGAGAAGCCAGTACCACGGCATCCTGCCCAACGGATACAGCCTCTGATGCGCAACGCGATACCTCACGAATAGCCTCGTTCATCTGTTCTGTTGACGTCGCCGTGTTCTGCACACCCTCGTTTATCTGAGCGGCACTGTCTGCAACACGCAGGATCTGATCGGATGTCGCGCTGGCGTCACTGCCCAGCTCACGACTGGTCATGCTCAATTCGTTGGCGGCATCTGACAAAGAAGTGGCATTGAGTCGGATCTGGTCAAAATCTGTCCGCAGCGTTGTCAACAGATGATCCAGTGCCTGACCAACCTGACCAATGGCATCATCGCCTTTGACGGTGACCTGGGTGTCAAGGTTGCCTTTGGCTGCCTCATTAACGCTGATCAATAGTTCGTCAACCTGATCTTTGAGTTGCTGAGCCTCTTCAGTCTGACGCTGCACTGCAGCCTCGGCAATTTCTCGCTGATTCTTCTCGGCGAAGCGTCTCGCCTCAGCAGCCTGACTGACCTCCCGCTCCTGCGCTTCACGCTCATCGGCAATCTGCTGATTGTCAATCACCAGCTGATTGATCTGTTTCTCTCTCAGTTTGCTGATCGCAAGTTGCATGGCTGCCTGGCGTTTGTCCTTATCGATCAATACAGAGGCATAAAGCAGTACCGAACCTTCAAAAACAACCCACAGCACATGGCGAAACAACTGAAACCAGGGACTTTCGAGGACACCGAACACTGACATGGGAAACATCACTGTCCGGAAAACATGATCAACGGCACCCACCACAATGGCGGTCAACACAACCTTCCAGTCAAAATACAGGGTGACAAAAGCCATCATCATGAAAAAATGAAAATGCCCTTCATCGCGCCCCCCCGACAGATGTATGAACAACGCAGTGAACGTCATGGTGGAGGCCGCAATGACATGTCGGGTAATCACAGCCCCCGGACGTTTCCACGCCAGCCACATGGGGAACAGCGTCGCCAACCCGCCAAGACCGATCGACATGTACACATGCAGATGCGTGGAGCTCTCACTGCCTGCCCAGGTTGTGGGAGTCATGAACAGCGCGAGTGCAACGGCAGCAGGCCATTGCAAACAGAACAACACGATAAACAACTTGTCTATCCTGGCGTGATACGTCTGCCGTTCACTTGCATAGATCGTCTGGGCATCATCGCTGGCCTGCTGTTGCAGATGATCATCAGCGTCGTTGTTGATAGATATCGCCATGGTGGTATTACTCACAGAAATAGGGTTTGTTAAAAGCTGGCGTTAACGCGCGAAACAAGGAATCGAGTGATTGGGAACACGTGGCATCGAGCGTCATGAGTCTGGTACCAGGGCACGCAATACCTGTGACTCATTGCCAATCTTGCGATCATCATCAGATGATGTCTGCAGGCTGCAGCCAAACACCGGGTTCACACGCGGCGCAAGAGGATCAACGCCTTGATCACTCAGGATTGCGCTAATAACAGCAGCGCGGCCAGGGTTAGTGCCTGTATGCCCACGCGATGGAGTAATACCCCCGGCAAACTGCAAGACACCGTCGGTGCCATAAAGAAGTACCTGTCCGGAGGTATACGCGCCAAAATGTCTGGCGATACGACCCTCCACGTCCGCATGCAACTGAGTACCTGGCAAGCGAGCCGCCATGTGCTTTAAATCCGAGGCCTCCCAGATATCTGGCATGGAGCGAGTGTCTTCAGGCTCGAAAAACAGCACATGCAAATCAACCATTCCATAAAGCCGATTGGTAATGGACTCAAGCTCCCAAAGACTGGCACGCGTACAAGGGCATAGAGGATGTGCAAACAATATCAGCGAGGGTCGCGCAGGCTCTGGTTGAATCATGGACTCCAGCCCTTGAGGCCAGTGAGCCGGTGCAGCACCACTGGCACCCTCTTCAGTACCGTAGTCGGCCATGGCAAACAGCGCACCACTGGTCAGCAACAGCCAGCAAGCTGCAAGCAGCCACAGCGTCCAGTCACGCTTCTCGGTCACGTAAATTACTCGCGGAAATATCGGATATCCTTGTTAGTGGCATAACGCCACCGCACTTGACCTATCCGTTATACGGTCGTGTTACATCTGCGTGAAGGTCGTCACAGTTAACCGTTGTCCCTTGGCTGGATGCGGCTTCAGGTTAGATGAACACCGCGCTCGAACGATGAATATCACCCGAGCAATGGATATCTGAAGACGCCGAGAGTGATTGGCTGAAAACCCGCTACAGCGAGTTGATGATGCGCCAGTGCTCAGCACTCACAGGCTGGACGGAAAGCCGGCTTCCCTTTTGCAACAATGGCATGGTTTCCAGACCCGGCACCTCACGAAGCTGCTGCAGGCTGATCACGTCAGGGTACTGGTACTTGAATTTGACATCCACCATGACCCAGCGCGGGTTGTCGGGCATACTCTTGGCATCAAAGTACCTTGACTCTGGATCCCAGGCCGTGTGGTCAGGGTAGGCCTCCTTAACGATGCTCACGACACCAACAATGCCTGGCACCTTGCAACTGGAATGATAGAAGAAGGCCAGATCGCCTTTTTTCATCTGATCGCGCATCAGATTGCGAGCCTGATAGTTTCTGATGCCGTCCCAATGATCCCGCTTCCCTTTCATTGACTTCAGATCTTCAAGACTGAAGGCATCCGGTTCAGATTTGAATAACCAGTAGTTCATGAGTGCAGCTTATTGTCGGTTTGCAAGCAACGTAAACGGGCCTTTCCGGCCTCGGTTAAACGCTCAACGCGGCGATGACATACCGTCATTGTATTTGTGCCAACGCTTAAGATACTACGGTTCATGGCAACTATGCGACAAGTACCCATGCGCTGGCGGTATGAACACGGTAAGCTCCCGCTATGACAGAATCTGCAGAATTTACTCGTTTTTCCGACCTCGCCCTACCTGAAGAGGTTCAGCGTGCGGTGCAAGCCGTAGGCTATGAGACGCCAACGCCCATCCAGCAGAGCACCATCCCGCCGCTCATTGAAGGCAGGGACCTGCTTGGCCATGCCCCTACCGGCACTGGAAAAACAGCCGCCTTCGCATTGCCCATCCTGACCAGAATGGACCTGAATGCCAAGGGTGTCCAGGCCCTGGTGCTGGCACCCACGCGAGAACTGGCTATCCAGGTTGCCGAGGCCTTCAGCAAGTACGCCTCACAAATGAAGAATCTTCGTGTCTTGCCAATTTACGGAGGCCAGGACTATACCGGCCAGATTCGCCAACTCAATCGCGGCGTGAATGTTGTCGTAGGCACCCCCGGACGCATCATGGATCACATGCGCCGCGGTACGCTCAAACTGGATAATCTTCAAACTCTGGTACTGGACGAAGCCGATGAGATGCTGCGCATGGGCTTTATTGACGATGTGGAATGGATACTCGAGCAAACGCCAGCCACACGCCAGATGGCTCTGTTCTCAGCCACCATGCCCAGTGTCATCAAACGCATTGCCAGCAGACATCTGAAATCACCGGTCGAGATTACTATTGAAGGCCGTCTGACCACAGCGTCGACTATTCGCCAACGATTCTGGATGGTCAGCGGCCTGCACAAGCTGGATGCTCTGACGCGCATCCTCGAAGCGGAAACGTTTGACGCCATGCTGGTGTTTGTGCGCACGCGTAACGCCACAGTCGAATTGGCAGAAAAGCTCAGTGCCCGCGGATTTGCAGCCTCTGCCATGAATGGCGACATGCCACAGAAACAACGTGAGCAGATGGTCGACAAGCTCAAGCGTGGCCGACTGGACATTCTGATAGCCACTGACGTTGTCGCCCGTGGCCTGGATGTAAAACGCATCAGCCATGTCATCAACTATGACATCCCCTACGACACCGAAGCTTACGTGCATCGCATCGGTCGGACCGGTCGCGCAGGCCGCAGCGGCGACGCCATCCTGTTTGTCACCCAGCGCGAAAGGCACCTTCTGGGCGCGATCGAAAAGGCCACCCGGCAAAAGATCGAAGCATTGCAGCTACCCACGGTAGAGATGGTCAACAACAAGCGTATCGCCGATTTCAAACAACATATCGCCGATACGCTGGCAACCGGCGAACTGGCTTATCTGCAACGTATGGTAGAAGACTTTTCCCGTGAACACGATGTGCCACCAGAACGCGTCGGTGCAGCACTTGCAAAAATGTTTATGGGCGATCAGTCTCTGCTACTCGATGCCAGGCCTGAGCGAGGTCGCAAAGAGCGAAACAACGACAAACGTGCTGTCAGGGGCGCGTCTGATAGCGAGTCAAAGAGAGAGAGAGCGCCGCGCAAGGAACGTCCTGCTGACGCGTCTGCTGCACCGGCTAACAGCTTGCAGCGCGATCGCTCACAGGCTCCGCCAACTCGCACACAACCACCGCGCGCAGATCAGTCATCTCACACTGCAAGCTCGACAGCTGTAGCCAAGGAGCATGCCGCCAATAAGAACGAAACACTTTCCGAAAAGCCAGCACACCTCACGCGTACACAACAGAGTCCCGGGAAACAGTCAAACGACAAAGCCGATCATGCAAAGCACGGCGGGCTGAACATCGACACCTCAGTGCAACCAGGTTCACGTGCTGAACGTCGACGGGCAGCAGAGACTGCGGATATCGAGATGGAACGATTTCGTGTCGAGGTGGGTGCATCTCATGGCGTCAAGCCTGAAAACCTTGTGGGCGCTATCGCCAATGAGGCCGGACTGAGTAGCGAGTTCATCGGTCGAATCAGGATTGACGAAAAGCACTCAACAGTTGAGCTGCCAGCAGGCATGCCCAAGTTTCTGCTGAAAGATCTCAAACGCGTATGGGTCTGTGAACAGCAATTGAATATCACACGTACTGGCCACGGCAGTAGCGATATGCAAAGACATGGCGGCGCGGTGGGGTCCTCTGGTGGTGGCGGCACAACGTCCAAACTACGCAAGCCGCGCACGCCCAAACCTGCTGGATCTTCAAACGACAAGGGGCGCAAAAAGAAAACCGAGTCTAACGATATGGCCAGCGGTGAGATCAGTCCGGCTGTTGCTGAAAAACGTGACAAGAAGAAAAAGGAGCGTCATCGCAACAAGAAGAACAAGGGCAAGCGAACCACCTGAGCACCTGCGTAGTTCTGTTATTGCCCTCACTTGCCTGATAAAGCAGTGCTGGTATAGGCTTTGCAAACCCAAACTGATCAGCAGATGCGCCACTAACTGCTGTGCACCCACGCTACCTTATGCGCTCAGGAGACAGCCTGTTCACTCATGACAACAAGGGGGTGCTGACCCGCGCTATGATCGAGCGCCCTGTCCCGTTGCCAGGCGGCAAAACCCGCAGCGCCTGAAGCCGACGTTTGCAGTCCCAGATAGTCCATTGACTTTACCGCCACATCAGCTTCGCGATCGCTGATGGCCAGGTACTCCACGTCGCAGACCGATAAGGCTTCGACCGACAACATTGACGCAGCCTTGCAATCCAGTCTTCCCATATTGGATACGGGCCCGACGGCATCCACCCGTTTTCCAGCCTGCGCACTCAAGGCCAGACAGTCGGCAGCCGTTGGTTCGACGATAACGATACGCGGTTGTTGTAGCCAGTGTTTCCGAATCATCACGGCAACAGCGGCAGCCATGCCTCCAACACCAGCCTGAAGATACACATCCGTGGGCCAGCGGTTTTTTTCCTGAAACGACAAGAAAAGCTCACGTGCGATCATACAATAGCCTTCCATCACCAGAGACGGCTCATAGGTATACCCAGGCCACGACCCATCGGCCAGCAGGATTCCACCGGTGGCGTTTGCATCTTCCTCGGCTAGTGTCAGACTTTGCTCGTAAGTATCTCCAGAGCGGCAGACCACCGCCCCAACCTGCTCGAGGCGCGTGGCAAAGCTATCAGGTACTGTCGAGGCAATGTGGATTCTGGCATTAGCACCAAACAGACGAGCCCCCGTGGCAACCGCCAAACCGTGATTACCCGCACTGGCACAGACAAAGCTCATGTCCGCCGCCGTAGATTTTATCGCCTCATCGAGTATGGCTGTTGGTTCAACTCGCAGGCCACTGAGTTTTTCATATTGATCGCAGATAAGCTGCGCGACGGCATACACACCGCCCAGGGCTTTGAAAGAACCCAACCCCAATCGCTGCGACTCGTCCTTGACCCAGACGCCAATACCATCATCAGCCATGCACAAAAGCGGAGTGGCCTGGTATCGCGGGCAACATTGCAGCATCTGCCACGCGCGTTCGTCGTCAGGTTGAAACGCTAGCTTCCGCAACTCGTCAACACGAGCATAAGGCTTATCATGTGTATTGTTCACTGGCACGTCGGATTATTGCTCTGGCAAAGCCTTTGAACAGTGTACTTCATGCAGTAACGGGCTCACCAGCTCTTGTTGTACCCCTTCTGCGTCATCATCGCACACACTTCATCAGAGCCTACTGCAAATTTCAATAGCGGCATTGTGTAGTCCCGGTAAACACCGAACACAAAAAGCGCAGCCAGATTCTAAAGCCACGGCAGGAATATGAACCCTGTTGCGAGTTGCAATTTGAGTAGGCGACAAACATTGGCAGCTAAGGATTGTCGCTGGTGTACAAATTCTGCGCGCTCGCCTATCATCATCTGATGTTAGTGTCTTCAACTCACCAATACCAACTGTGTGTTCCATCGTCACCGATGAGAGCAGCACCTGACAAGGACGCCGAATGCACCAACGAGTGCCTGTTCGGTGAGAGAGTTGAACGATTCGCACAAGCCACTGACAATCCTGATGTCCTTGATCCACGCGCTCAGGATTCAATCGATAGGCAACAACAAAACGATTGGCTGCTGGTACGCGCCAACCGTGACAACTATTGCGGATACATTCAACGCAGACATTTACAAGTCGTGGATTCAACAAGCGCTGACCCCACACATCGAGTCGCCACCCGAAGTACGCTGGTATTCAGCGAAGCTTCGATAAAAAGCCGTGTTCTTCATCGACTACCGTTTCTTTCACACATCAGCGTGGCGAGCGCGCCGGCGGCGAACTTCGTTCAGCTGACAACAGGCGGATTCATCTGGTCAGAACATCTGATGCAAATTCATAGCTGTTGGCAAGGCCCGGTGCTACAACTGGCCGAGTCGCATTTTCTGGGCGCTCCTTATCTATGGGGTGGATGCACGCCTCAGGGACTGGATTGTTCCGGACTGGTTCAAGCTCTTGCCACGGCCAAAGGCTTGAACATTCCACGCAATAGCATTGATCAGGAAAACGCACTGGCAAACACGGTAGTACCGGGAGAACAACGTGCTGAGGATATTGTCTACTGGCCAGGTCACACCGGCTTGCTGGTGAGTCCGGATAGACTGTTGCATGCAACGGCACATTTTCTGAGCTGTGTTGTCGAACCACTGGATGACGTGATCAGCCGGGCAGGTGCCATGACATCAATCAAACGATTGTTTGATAAGCAACAAAACGATTAATTCCAGTCGGCGTGTGTGCCTTTCAGCAACCGTTCAGCAAGCGGTTGATTCTGCGTTTTGCGTATCCGCATGGCAGGCTGCTCACCCCATAGCGTCAACAAGTCATGCTTGAGTCCGAAGATTGCCGGATACCATTCGCGCGACAAAGGCGTCTTCCAGCGCCAGAGGCAATGTTCGATCGCGTCTCTGAGTTGCGCGGTATCGCCAGGAGTCTCTACCCCCGTATTCGTGGGGTTTGACGTATTGAATACAGGATGAAAAAAATACGGCGCTATAAAACTGAATTGCGCTGGGACACCGTGTTTTTCCAGTATGTCTTGCCACAACTGATTGTCGGTGGCCACAGGACTACCGTTGTTACTGCCTTTGTTGTCCGGACGATTCAAACCCACAGCCATCAGCTCCAGTAACAGGCAATCTGTAAAGACCATGCCCGTCGGATTCAGCAGCACATCGGCCACATGGTAGCGGTGGGTCCACGGCCCAATGAAAAGTCGCCGTGGGCAGTAGTCATTGGCATACAGGTTGTCCCAGATGACTACTCGATGACGTTGATCTGACGACGTCAACGAGGACGCTCCAGTGCAGCGCAAGGCTGAACAGAAATCTGCATCAATCGTTTGCGCCACCACATCACTTCCGCAATAAAGAACAAGATGACAGGGATCGAGCGTCTGGACGAAGTCAGTCAGATAATTCGGTGTACCAGCGATAAGTTCATCTGCATAGATGCGCGGTGTCACCCACAGTCCAGCGGCCCGAACGGAGTATCGAGATGTTGCTGTCAATACCGCACTCAGTGAGTTGGCCAATGCAGCATGTGCCTGCCCTTCGGCTTCAAATGATCCACAACGCCTGTGAAAATCGGCATCGATGTCATCCATGAGTAATGAGATAGCCTCAGCGCCGTTATCCAGTAGCGCCATACACTTGGATGTCAGTAAGGCAAAGTCATCCCCGCCGGGTAGTTGGGCAAAGTCAAAATCAAGTCCCGGTGCAACGCCTGCTACCACGTGTATGTCTCGCGCATTGGCATATGAACAGAACTTGCTAAACTCATTGAGCCAGGCATCCGGATAAGGCAGACGCCAACTCAGCCGGTGAAAAACATCTTCCTTGGGTGCGTAATAGTATGTCGACAGCTTCAGTGCTTGCAGGGTATCCACTATCTGACGACGTTCTGCCCAGCTCAACAATCGCCCATAAAACCCTTCTGCATAGCCTCTAACAGGTATGGTCATGACAAGATGGAAAACGCTGCTGACAATGTCTGGCAGGTTAGCACGGCGCTGGCAGACGCAGTACTGAGCCGCTATAGTTCATGTCAATACGCAAGCCCACGGACCCCTCATGAGTGACTTGGCCGCAAGCAACAGACCATCACTCAGCGTTTACGCTGACCGACGCATGCTCAGAATTTTATTGCTGGGTGCAATGAGTGGATTCCCTTGGGTATTGATAGGTAGCGCTCTTTCTCTGTGGCTCAAGGAAGATGGCATGAGCCGCAGCACCATCGGCTGGGCATCGCTGATCTTTGGTGTGTACACCATTAATTTTCTATGGGCACCGCTGATAGATCGTATTCGCATACCCTGGTTGACCGAACGTATCGGACAACGCAAGGCGTGGATTCTAAGTCTGCAACTGATCATGGTGCTTGCCTTACTTATCTGGAGCACCTTATCTCCAGCGCAAAACCTCGCCCTTGTCATTGCCGTGGGTCTGGCCATTGCCATTAGTTCTGCCTCACAGGACATTACGATCGATGCCCTACGGATCGAGCAGGTGGGGCGCCACGAATCTGCTGCCATGGCTGCAGGTGCAGCAGTGGCCGTGGTCGGTTGGTGGACGGGTTACAAGCTGGGTGGCTTTATTGCATTAATGATCAGCGACGCACTGCAGAACAGCGGCATCGAAGACTACTGGCAAGTTACGTTTCAGATTCTAGCGATACTCATTGTTTTCATGAACGCACTGCTGCTACTCATACCCGAAGCATCCTGGCGAGAACGGGCAGCAGCGCAAAGCAAGGATCAGGCAGCCATCGGCGCTACCATTGGCAGCGGTGAGCGCGGTCTTGTGGCGTGGCTGGGCAGCACTGTGATCGCCCCCTTTCTGAGCTTTTTCCGACAAAACGGTGTGTCAGTCGCACTATCCATTCTTGGCTTCATATTTCTATTCAAGCTTGGTGAAGCGTTTGTGGGCAAGATGTCGATTATCTTTTACAAGGAAATAGGTTTTTCCAAATCGGATATTGCCATCTACTCAAAAGGGCTGGGCTGGGTGGTCACCGTTGTTTTCACACTGATCGGTGGCTGGTTTGCTGTCAATCAGGGCATCGTCAAGGCACTCTTGCTGGCAGGCATTGCTATGGCTTCAACCAACCTGATGTTTTCACTCATGGCGTGGACCAGTGAGCCCTCCATTCTGCTTTTTGCGCTGGCAGTGTTGATCGATGATGTGACCGCCTCCATTGCCACGGTTATATTTGTCACTTTTATTTCGTTGCTGGTAGACAGAACCTACACTGCTACACAGTATGCCCTACTCGCATCGCTTGGTACGGCAGGTCGCACATTGCTGGCAGCGTCTTCCGGGGCGATGGTTGATTTTCTGGATGGTGACTGGGGCCTGTTCTTTGTTATCACGGCACTCATGGTTATCCCGTCACTTATCCTGCTGGTACTTGTTCGAAAACGATTCAGTGACATTGAGTCAGATCGGGGAACATGGCAGGCCACAGGCTGACCCTGAGCGTGATGTTACTGTTACAGCTAACACTACATGATCGGCAGCCCGAGCACATCCCAAATGCATAAGCATATGCCGAAAGCCAAGTTTCAAGGTAAGTCCAGTACACTATGCACAACGTTTATTCGTGAGCATCAGCGCGCTTACCCAAATACACCATCAAACGGAGCGTCACCAGTTTGACACCACCTTAGCCATCATGGACCACCCACTATCAGTTCTGGTTGTTGAAGACGATCCGGTCGACTTCAAGTTACTGCAGCGTACCTTGCGTCACAAGCCTGCTTTAACGCTTGTCTGTGAGCACACTGTTGCCGATGGCGTAACACGACTTACCAAAGAACACTTCGATGTCATATTGCTTGATCTGTCGCTTCCCGACAGCAATGGTCTTGTTACGATTGATGCGATTACACAGACGGTTTCAACACCCGTTGTCGTCCTTTCAAATCTGCATGACGAAAGTACCGCATTCCAATCGATCCAGCATGGCGCGCAGGACTACTTGTTCAAGGATCAAATGGATGCACAGCTTATTTCAAGAACCCTTCGTTATGCGATTGAGCGTTATACACTTCTGGAGGAGCTTCATGACATCCGTCAGATAGCGCGCCGTGAGTCAGAATTACGACGGCTACAATCCAGTACCGACTTTCAATCCCAGCCACCGACACACTCACCAACCACCCAAGGCGCACTGAAGTCTGAGCATCCGGCAGTCTTCAAACAAGCGTTGGATAACTACGGAGACATGATCAGTCACTCATTGGAACGTCGCGAATATCAGGTGCGATCAATGAATCTGTCAAAACTCCTCAAGGACCTTGCTCAAACACTGGGATTCCATGGCGCAACGCCGCGTGATGTCATGCAGTTGCACACCGCTTGCGTGGCCATGAAACTGCAAGAGCTGCCACCACAAAAAAACGCCCTTTGCCATGAGGAAGCGCGCTATCTGCTGTCCGGACTGCTCGGGCATCTGTGTTACTACTATATGGAACACACCGTGGTGCCGCATTCCCCTCCAACATTGCAGGGGCAGGTTTGATGAGCAATCTCATCATGAAGCTGTTTGTGTGTGGTCAGTCCGTGCGATCTGACGCTGCCATCGCTAATCTGGAACTCACGCTGTCGGAAATTGGCATCGATGATTTCGACCTGCTGGTTGTCGATGTACTCGCTGACCCGCAAGCTGCAGAAGATGCATTTATTCTAGCTACACCTACCCTTGTGAAAATTGCCCCTGAGCCGCAGAGACGAACCATTGGAGACTTGTCTGATCAGGCGCTATTACTGCAGGGTCTGGATCTATCGCCTGCAAGGCGCTTTTGAGACTCGAACGACGCATGAATGACACACCTTCAAGGACAATCCGAAAGCTGGCAACCGGCATTGCCGGATTCGATGCGATTTCCAACGGCGGTATTCCCAAAGGCCGAACGACCCTGCTGGCAGGCACGGCCGGAAGCTCAAAAACGGTCTTCGCTGTACAGTTCCTTGCATGCGGCATTTTGTACAAGAACGAGAAATGCGTGTTTGTCACGTTTGAAGAAACACCTGAAGATATCCGACAGAACATGCTCAGTTTTGGCTGGGATATTCAGCAATGGGAAGATCAGGAGCTGTGGAATTTTGTCGATGTCTCACCCAAACCCGAAGATATCAATGTCATCAGCGGCAACTTTGATCTTGGCGCACTGCTGGCCAGAATCGAACACGCCATAAAAAAGATCGGTGCCACGCGTGTTTCCATTGATTCACTCGGAGCCATCTTCAATAAATTTCAAGACCAGCAAGTGGTTAGAGGTGAGCTACTGCGTATTTCTGTTGCACTGAAAAAGCTGGGGGTAACTGCTCTTATGACAGCGGAACGGAACGAGGAATACGGTGAGATCGCTCGGCACGGCATCGAAGAATTCGTGGCAGATAATGTCATTATTTTGCGTAATGTTCTGGAGGCTGAGAGTCGGCGTCGCACCATGGAAATTCTGAAATTTCGTGGCACAGATCATCAGAAGGGTGAGCATCCATTCAGCATCGTATCGGACGGCGGCATTGTCGGCGTACCCTTATCCACCGTCTTGCTCGATCACCGCTCGTCCAATATCCGCGTCACATCCGGCATCAAAAAGCTCGACAGCATGTGTGGCGGTGGATTTTTTCAAGACTCAATCGTACTGATATCCGGCGCAACGGGCACAGGCAAGACCCTGCTGGCAACCAGTTTCATCGGTGGCTCAGCTGATACTGAACGCAGCCTGTTTTTCGCTTTCGAAGAAAGTCGGGATCAGTTGTTCCGCAACGCCGAAGGGTGGGGTGTAGATTTCAGGACAATGGAACAACAGGGAAGATTGAAAGTAGTCTGCGCTTATCCGGAGACCACCGGCCTTGAAGAACACCTGATCGGAATGAAAAACATCATCGATGAATTCCGTCCTACCCGAATAGCGGTTGATAGCTTGTCTGCGCTGGAGCGTGGCGCTACCCCCAAGAGCTTTCGTGAATTTGTCATCGGCCTTACCTCCTACATAAAGCAGGTAGAAACTGTAGGCGTCTTTACCTCCGTTACGCCTTCATTGATGGGCGGCACAAGCATAACGGAGGCGCATATATCCACTGTGACCGACTCCATTATCCTGCTACGTTACGTAGAATTGTTTGGTGAGATAAGCCGTGGCATAGCGGTTCTCAAGATGCGCGGTTCAATCCATGATAAGGACATTCGTGAATATTCCATCGATCACACCGGTATGCATGTTGGCAAACCATTCAGAAACATCACGGGTATCCTGACTGGCAACCCTCAGTATCATCAGACACCCGAGTCTGAGCGCTTCAGAGAAATGTTCGATGATGTCTGAACCCATTGTTCATGTAAATACGCAATGATCATTTATTTGTCTGTACTCATGGATAATCTATTGGACACTCATGCGTCAGTCAGTGCCCGGCACAACTCGAGTAGCGGGTAGTCGTAGCCATGGAAAGTTCCGACGCCAGAATTGACAAGGAGAAATCTACAGTAGCTCAGAACGAGTTGCAGGCGAGTAACGCTCGATTCCGGAATGTGGTGAACAGCTCCCCCGACGGTGTCGTCGTAACGCGCGCAGATGGCGTCATTCAGTTTGTCAATCCTGCAGCTGAAACAATGTTCGGACTAAGTGCCGGTCAGTTGGTGGGCAAACCATTTCATTACTCTAATGCTGAGGGTGCCAGTGTTGAAATTGAGGTTCTGCAACCCGGCAGGGCACCGCTGATTGCTGAGATGCGGGTTGTCATCATCGAGTGGGATGATCAACCAGCCATGCTGGCAACGCTGCGCGATATTTCAGAAAGGATCCAGTTGACCAAAGACCTGATGCGCTCCAACCAGGACCTCGAAGAATTTGCCTCGGTTCTTTCGCACGATATCAGAGCACCATTGAGAAACCTGAATCTGTTATCAGGGTGGCTAAAGAAAGATCACTCAACAGATCTGAATTCTGATGCTCTGGAAGATGTGGAACTAATCCAGACAATTACTGCACGTATGCAACGCATGGTAGACGACCTGTTGCATTACAGCCGAGTCAGTGCACGCCAGAAGAAGACACCTGATGTCGATCTGAACCTTATTCTGGAAGATACTCTGGCATCCTTGTCAGAGGACATTTTTCGTCGCGAAGCTCAGATCCACAGCACATGGTTACCCGCCATTGATTGCAATGTTGCTCAGATGACAATATTGTTCAAGAATGTCATCCAAAACAGTATCCAGTATTGCTCTGTGCAGCCTGAGATTCATATCAGCGCCGTAAGACGTAATCATTCATGGCTCTTGAGCTTTGTCGACAATGGAGATGGCATAGAGAAACGCAGCTGGGAAAGGGTTTTCCTGCCGTTTAATCATCTACACCCAGATGGTGACAAACAGGGCGCAGGTATTGGCTTGGCCACCTGCAAAAAAATAGTCAACACTCACAATGGAGAAATCTGGCTGGAATCTGCCGAAACTCAGGGAAGCACTGTATACGTTCTGTTACCAGCAAAATCTGTCACCGGGTCAAATGTCACGATGACTG
>CAYGSW010000057.1:0-25084 GCA_964352535.1 uncultured Granulosicoccaceae bacterium
TTGTTCTATTCGCCGAGATTTACGCGGAAATCTGGCCAAAATATCGCGCTCTCGGCCGATCAGCTTATTCTCGGACAGCCTCCTAAGCCAACTAGAAAACTTCGCACGCTCAAAACGTAAGAAGCAGGTGCCCGTGGTGATGTCACGTTCAGAGGTCAGGGCTCTCCTGGATAAGCTTGAAGGCTGGCAAAGAAATATTGCCTCACTGCTATACGGTACCGGCATGAGGGTCATGGAGGGCCTGACTCTGCGAGTCAAGGACATCGACTTTCAGTACGGACGTATTCACGTTTGCCAGGCCAAGGGAAAGAAAGACCGGTTTGTGCCTTTACCAAAGAGCTCCATTACCCATCTCACCGAGCAGATTCGTAAGGTTTCCTTGTTGCACGAGCAGGATATACGTGAAGGATATGGCGAAACTGTGATTCCCGAAGCTCTGGGTAAAAAATACCCGAACGCCGCGAAAGAGATGAAATGGCAGTTCCTCTACCCGTCAGGCAGGCTTTCAATCGACCAACGTTCAGGTGCGATTCGTCGACACCACATGCATGAAAGTGGACTACAAAGAGCTGTTAAAAAAGCTGCGCAAGAGGCAAGAATTGCAAAACGCGTCGGCTGCCACACATTCCGCCATTGCTTCGCAACACACCTTCTGGAATCAGGCCACGACATTAGAACAGTTCAGGAACTCCTGGGCCATTCCGATGTAGCCACCACCATGATCTATACACATGTTCTGAATCGGCCCGGCGTAAGCGTCACCAGCCCACTGGACCTATAACCTTCTACCTGAAAACAGGCCAAGGTGCTGCACGCCATAAAACCTGTCACGACAAACAACACCTCACCAATTTCTTTCTTAATTCAACTCCCACCCCGGAACACCCGCCATATCCGGTAGCTCATGGGCGATTCCCTTGTGGCAATCAATACACGTCTTCTCACCAGAAGCCAACGAAGTAGAGTGCGCCTGTTCCGCACGAATGTTCTGTGCGCTGAAATCCATATAATCAAAGTTATGACAATTTCGGCACTCCAGTGAGTCATTTGCCTTCAATCTGGCCCACTCATGACTGGCAAGCTCGCCCCGTTTTGCCAGAAACTTCTCGCGGGTATCGATAGTGCCAAACATAGTACCCCACACCTCTTTAGAGGCTTGCATCTTGCGGGCAATCTTGTTTGTCCAATCATGTGGCACATGGCAGTCCGGGCATGTAGCACGCACACCCGAACCATTGCTGTAATGCACAGTACTCTTCAGCTCGGCAAACACGTTGTCTTCCATCTCATGGCAACCGGTACAAAACGCTTCTGTGTTCGTCACTTCCAGAGCGGTGTTGAAACCACCCCAGAATAGAATCCCTGCCAGAAAGCCACCCAACGACAGGAACCCCAGGCTAAAGTGAACACTGGGCTGCGCAATGATATGCCAGCCGAGTTTTAATATCGAAAACATGATAAACCCCGCGCTATTTGACTGACTTGATAATGGTGGCCATATCCTGAAAGTCATTTCCTACCAGCGGTTGCGAATCCGCTTGCACCACATGGCACTGATTACAGAAGTAGCGTCGGGGTGAAATCTCAGCGAGAAAGTTTCCGTCACGATCCATGAAATGCGTAACGCTAACCATCGGCGCTTGCGACTTCGCCGTCAAATTCCGTGCATGGCACGTCAAACAGGTATTCGCATTCAGGTTCAAATCATACTTGTCAATCTTGTGCGGTATGGTTGGCGGTTGCATTGGGTAGTTTCGCACCCGCTTCAAATCTGTATTTTCAGTATTCGACAAACGCGGTGGCTCAGGCTGTTCTGACAGTTCCGAGTTACGCAGGGTTGCAATCCCATTCAAATCCGCATGCAACGAGGTAGCCAGCACAACTAGAAACGCCACAATGGATATCACTTTTATTCTGTTCATGCTTTCACCACCCTTACGGCGCATTTCTTGAAATCCGTCTGCTTTGACAAAGGGTCAGTAGCATCCAGTGTCACTTTGTTAATCAGCTGGCTGGCATCGAACCAGGGAACAAACACCAGCCCAACAGGAGGTTTGTTCCGCCCTTTGGTCTCCACCCGTGTAATGATCTCGCCTCGCCGTGATTGCACCGCCACTTTGGACCCACGCCGAAGCTCAAGCCGTTCTGCATCATCCGGGTGCATGAACACAACCGCATCAGGAAATGCCTTGTAAAGCTCTGGCACACGTTGCGTCATCGAGCCCGAGTGCCAATGCTCCAGCACACGCCCGGTACTCAGCCACAATGGATACTCGTCATCGGGCTCCTCGGCAGCAGGCTCGAACGGCAAGGCAAAAATAACCGCACGACCATCTGGTTTTCCATAGAACTCATAGCCCGCACCTGCAGTCACATAAGGATCAGTCCCCTCTTTATAACGCCACTTTGTCTCCTTTCCATCAACCACGGGCCAGCGCAGACCGCGTTCTTCATGATAACGATCAAACTCAGCCAGATCGTGTGCATGGCCTCGACCAAAGGATGCATATTCTTCAAACAGGCCTTTCTGCAAGTAAAAGCCGAAGTCCTCTGACTCGTGGTTGTCATAGCCTTCCTTGATATCCTCGAGTGGGAACTTGTCAACCTCACCGTTTGCATAAAGCACCTCATACAAGGTCTTGCCCTTGTACTCTGGATTCTCATCCAGTAACTCTGCAGGCCAGACTTCATCCGTAGTGAATCGTTTGGAAAATTCGACAACTTGCCAAAGATCTGATCGGGACTCACCCGGTGCATCAACCATCTGATGCCAGAACTGTGTGCGACGCTCTGCGTTACCGTAGGCACCTTCCTTCTCTACCCACATGGCCGTAGGCAGAATCAAGTCGGCTGCTTGCGCAGTTACGGTTGGGTATGCATCGGACACAACAATGAAATTGTCCGGGTTGCGATACCCTGGCAAGCCCTCTTCATTCATATTGGGAGCAGCTTGATTGTTGTTATTCACCTGCACCCAGTAGGCATTGATCACACCATCTTTGAGCATACGGTTTTGCAACACCGCATGAAACCCGGGCTTGGCCGGGATAGTGCCTTTTGGAATATTCCAGATATTCTCGGCAAACGTACGGTGTTCTTCGTTGGCTACCACAAGATCAGCTGGCAATCGATGTGAAAATGTACCCACCTCACGCGCAGTACCACACGCTGATGGCTGGCCTGTCAAGGAGAACGGTGAGTTACCGGGTGTGGCAATCTTGCCCACTAGCAAATGGATGTTGTAGATCAGGTTGTTACACCAGACACCACGCGTATGCTGATTCATGCCCATGGTCCAGAATGAGGTTACTTTGATATCCGGATCGGCATACAGCTGTGCAATCTTCTCAAGCGTTGCCACAGGCACACCTGACAGCCCGGACACATACTCGGCATCATAGTCAGCAACAAAAGCAGCAAATTCATCGAACGTCATCGGCTCAGAACCACCAGCTTTGTCGTTGTTGGCAGCTTTCTGCTCTAGAGGATGCTCTGGACGCAAGCCATATCCGATGTCGGTGTTTCCACGACGGAAGTTGGTGTGCTTGTTTACAAAGTCCCAGTTCACTGCATTGTTCTGAATAATATAGTTAGCGATGTAGTTGAGCATTGCCAAATCAGTTTGCGGTGTAAATATCGCTGGAATATCAGCAAGATCAAAACTGCGGTGTTCAAAGGTAGACAGCACGGCAACCTTCACATGCGGTGCACTAAGACGTCTGTCGGTAAGGCGTGTCCACAGAATAGGATGCATCTCGGACATGTTGGAGCCCCACAGCACAAACGCATCGGCATGTTCCAGATCGTCATAGCAACCCATGGGCTCATCCATGCCGAAGGTACGCATGAATCCACCCACCGCCGAGGCCATGCAATGCCGTGCATTCGGATCGATGTTGTTCGAACGAAAGCCAGCCTTGTAAAGCTTGGACGCAGCATAGCCTTCCCATACTGTCCATTGCCCTGATCCGAACATACCCACCGCTGACGGACCTTTCTCACGCAGTGCTTTCTTGAATTTCTCTTCCATGACATCGAAAGCCACATCCCAGGAAACAGGCGTGAACTTACCTTCCTTGTCATACTCACCATTGGTCATACGCAGCAAGGGTTGCATGAGCCGGTCAGAGCCATACATGATCTTGGACAGAAAATAACCTTTAACACAGCTCAAACCCCGATTGACCTCAGACTTGATATCGCCGTGTGTTGCCACAACCCGACCATCCTTGACCGCCACATTTACGCTGCAACCTGTTCCACAAAACCGGCAGGCAGCTTTTGACCACTTGAGCTTGGTGAACTCTGAGTCAGTAATCAGGTTTGTAGCCGCAGCAGGTAGGGAAATTCCGGCAACAGCTGCAGCACTGGCGGCTGCAGACAAATGTACAAATTCACGTCGTGTCATGTTCAAGACGATAACTCCTCTGAGAGTGATTGCTCGGTGTCGCAGTGGTGATACACCAGACTCACATTGATAACGCCCTTGAGCGCATACAACTGGTCCATGGTTTTTTGTAAAGCGCTGTCGCTGCTTCTCTCCACAACCAGCACAAACGCCGTGTCGCGAGTGTCTCTGTACACGGTGGAGTCCGCCATGGCACCGCAAAGCTCAGCCAACATCTCAAGGTTTTCTGATTTGCAGTAAATCACCATGCTTGCAATGTGACATTGCGGCATGAAATTCAGCTTCTGAGGGGCTGCTTTTTCAATCGATAACATGTTCATCCTCCTGTTGGTGGGCCAGCGATCATCTGATACACCCAGATCGATAAGCCATAGCTGCCAACCAAGGCAACCGCGAGTAGCGGTGCCAGAAAAACCGTGATGAAGAGAAATGCACGCCACTCGCGTTTCTTGGTGTGTTCTTCAGCTATCTGATTCATATCGTGTCGTGTGTTTTTTTTTGCGTGTTCGCTGAGAGCTTAAGCCTGCACACTCAGGGACACACTTGACTTAGTTCAAGCTCAAACGCAGGTTCCAGAATCGATACCGAATCTATTGATATTAATCAAAGGTATGAATTATCCAGGCATCAAGGCTCTGGTAGTTTGTGCTTAGCCAAGGTAATGTTGATATCACTTCGCACGGGAACCCCCTTATGAGGGCTGACAATCAAGCTGTTACCACAAGCGCGGATACCTCACCTGACAGAGAACCAAACGCCGTTGATTCACCAGCCATCGGGATATCTTCCAATAGAGCACAAGCTGGTGTGGCACTACCCAATGTACCACTGTCCAGTGCAGCCGTATCCAGTGGGGCACTATCCCATTCAACACTGGCAGCCATCTGCTCAACCAACACAGCAGCAACCGATATCAAACTAGCCGCTTTGATCAAACGCCTTCTGGACAATGGACACACCATAGACGGCGTTCTGCAAAAACCCGTGGAAGAAAACGCCACCGGCTGCAACGCACGCTTGTACCGCATCGGCTTCAACGGGCAATACAACATATCTCAACAACTAGGCGCGGGATCATCAAGTTGCAACCTTGACACCGCAGTACTCGAGCAGGCAGCCTTCGATATCACTAATACAATAACGTCCGACACCGAGTTGGTGGTGGTCAACCGTTTCGGCAAGCGCGAAGCACAGGGCGGCGGCTTTCGCTCTGTGTTTGAAAGAGCGTTGGAACTTGATGTTCCCGTGCTCACAGTTGTGCAACAACAATGGGCCGGCACATGGATGGACTATGGCGGCTCATCCGTTACGCTTTTAAATGATAACGACACGGATATGGCGCAATGGGTACACCATAAGCTCTTGCGCGTACGGCCAGAGCCTACTCCGACATCTGCAATTGCTTCAATCGCGCAATGTCCAACAGCTTGATGTGTCGCTCGTCAATGTTGATCAGGTTCTCCTTGCCCAGCTTGGTAAATGTCCGGGACAGGGTCTCCGGCGTTATGGACAAGCGTGATGCAAGAACCACCTTGGTAAACTGCAACTCAACCAGTGCCTGATTGTCATTGAATTCGGCGGCCTGATCCAGCAGAAACGCCACAAGCCGTGCAGTGGCATTGTGCAACGTCAGATAGTCTATTTCACCCAGCTGTTGATGCAATCTCCGACTGAGTTCTGCCATAACGGCAAAACAGGCATCAAACGACAGCTTCAGGATTTCGCGATAGTCATCGGTATTAATGCACCAGACATGGGTGTCACGTAAGGCCACCGCCGAAACCGGATACGTGCTGTGTGAAAACATTACAGCTTCTGCAAACGATTCACTCGGCGATATCAACTCCACCACTTTCTCGTTTCCAGCGCTTGAGAGGCGAACCAGTTTGACCTGGCCTGCCTGACAGACATAAAAGGCCGTTGCCTCCTCGTCTTGCTCGAACAGTGTTTCGCCCTCTTTCAAGCTGACAAGTGTGACCCCTGCCAGCAAATTGCCAAAGTCGCGCTCATTCAGGGAGGCAAACAAGGCGCAGTTTCTGAGTTGAAAGGTGGCTTCCTCACGCTGTGCTTTGTTCAGGGTTTTTTTAGACATCTGTGCGGAGGATTCCGGTATCGTCTAACATTACCATTGTTGTAACATATCGATGTTATCACTGCGCTGAACAACGGCATTCAGGTGCTTAACGAACATCAAACCATCCGTCGTCAGCGAATAACCCGGATATTCCGTGCTGCTGGGCGCCGTGTTTCCTTATAATGGTGAAAACATATCGCCAGCTTGTGCCACAGGCTGTTTTCACTTTGAGGGACCGGATGTATGCGCGCCGAAGTATTGAACTCCATTCTCAGCGATCTCAACGGATCCACGACTGATATTGAAGCCTCGGCGGTCCTTTCCACGGATGGATTGATCATGGCGTCAATGCTGCCAGCCTCGATGGACGAAGATCGCGTAGGCGCCATGAGTGCTGCGATGCTCTCGCTGGGCAAGCGTATTTCCGATGAACTCATGCGCGGCGAGCTCGATCAGGTGCTTATCAAAGGCGATCAAGGCTATGTCCTGATGACGCATGCAGGCAAGGAGGCTGTGGTCACCGTCATCGCCAAGCCAGATACCCGCCTGGGGCTGATATTTCTGGATATCCGGCGTGCTGCCGAAGCCATTGCAAAGATCCTCTGAACAATCGTAGGCGACAACCAACCCCACCATGAGCATCATCACCAGCGTCAGCACCCGACTATTCCACGTGCCGCTCGCCGAGGTGCTATCCGATGCGATGCACGGCGACCACACACACTTCGAGCTGCTCACCGTCACCATCGAACTCAGCGACGGACGCTCCGGCACGGGCTACAGCTACACCGGTGGCAAGGGTGGGCATGCAATCGCCGCCATGGTGCGTCACGATCTGACCAATTTTCTGATTGGCAAAGACGCCACCCAGGTCGAATCCCTCAACGAGCAGATGCAGTGGCATGTTCATTATGTGGGCCGTGGAGGCATAGCAAGCTTTGCCATCTCCGCAGTCGATATAGCGCTGTGGGATTTGCGCGGACAAGCACGCGATCTACCACTGTGGAAAATGGCGGGCGGTGAGAGCAATCGCTGCCGAGCCTACTGTGGCGGTATAGACCTTAATCTGCCCATTGAACGATTGCTGAAAAACGTGGCAGGCTATATTGATCGTGGCTTCGATGGCGTAAAGATCAAGATAGGCAAACCCGATCTCGGCGAAGATGTCGAACGCATCGCAGCCGTCCGGCAACTTATTGGCCCTGACGTTCTTTTCATGGTGGATGCCAACTATGCCATGACGGTTGAACAGGCCATCACGGCATCCAAAGCATTTGAGCCGTTCAACCTCACCTGGTTTGAAGAACCAACGCTGCCAGATGATCTGGCAGGCTATAAACGCATCAGTGAGGCCACTGACATTCCTATTGCCATGGGGGAAAACCTGCACACCTACCATGAGTTCAAGCATGCTGTGCAACAGGCAGGCCTATCCTATTTGCAGCCGGACTCCTCAAATTGCTGCGGCATCACAGGCTGGCTTCAGGCTGCCAGTCTGTGTACCGAATACCAGCTGCCGGTGTGCAGCCACGGCATGCAGGAATTACATGTCAGTCTGCTATCGGCTCAGAAAAACCCGGGGCTTATGGAAGTACATTCATTTCCCATCGACGAATACACGCACCGTCCACTGGTTGTGGAAAAGTGCCTGGCAGTTGCACCGGACACACCCGGCATTGGCGTGCAGTTTGATTGGCAAAAACTGGCACCCACTGAAGTCACGTTGGGCTGAGCAGTAAATGGTAAACCGCCGCCTACATCTGAGTGAGATCAGATAGCGGTACATCCAGCATCCCGCCGCTCATGACATCCAGTGGCAGTTCAACACCGTTGACCACCAGCGTGCTGCCTTCGAGCGAGATATCCGAAGTAATCGACTCATCGGTCACTGTCACAAATTCACCAACCCCACCAAGCATCATCAGCACCGGTGTCTGCGCAAGCGCTTGCGTATCGGCATCCAGTGCGCCTTTGACTGACAGCACATTCAATAAGTCGCGCCCTGTGACAACGTTCTCCAGTGCATCAGCACTCATGCCCTCTTCCGACTCGTCTTTGATGCCGACACGAATATCAGCATTGACGTCGCCATCATCATTAGCAAGCGACAAAGCGAACTTCATCGCCGACCCGGGCTTGACGATCGATCGAAACGCCGCAGTCATCTTGGACAGATGCTCAGGATCAGCAATCATGGCATCCGGATCAGAGCCCAGAGAACCCATGAAGCTGTTGTACTGACGCAAACCCTCCACATCAAGGCCCGCAATATCGACAAGCAACGACGCCTCTTTAAGCGGCAATGGCGATTCGATTCCGGTGGCGCTGATTCGTGAAGCACTGTTTACGCTGTCGGATTCCAGGTTGGTATCCGTATCGATGACAACGCTGGCCAGTGAGATGGGCACAGGCAGCTCAGGACTCTGCATCTCAACGGTATTGAAACTGAAGTCCGCGGTACCGGTGTAGATATTGTCACCATGATCTTCCAGGTCCACATTGAATGGACTGCTGGCCACTGACAACCGTCCACCGGAGGCAACATCGTTAAAGCTCAGCGTGCCCATCGAGCCAGAGCCGACGGTGGAAGCGTTTTGCGTCGTGCCCTCAAAGCTTAAGCCTGACCACGATAACTCCAGGCCATCTCCTGTCATTTCCATGACACTGACGTTCAGCGTGTTTCGAATATCGCCTGTATAGCTCACCTCTGTACTCAGCAGAAAAGGTTCGCTTTGCTTGAAAACAGCCAGAATTTCAGGTGCCAGAGTGGACTTGTCGTGCAGTGCAGTATCGACACTCACCTGCCCAAGCTTAACGCCATCATCAGCCATACGCACAGCTGCATGCTCGATATCGTGGTGCAACCGAAACAGAACCTCGGCATCTGCCGACTGAGAAGCCAACACCTTGGTCACCGCGGTGCTTTTGCGTAAGCCTGATTCATAAGTCTCGTTGACAAACACCAGAGGTGAAAGACCATTCAATCGCGCCAGAATCTGCTGGTAGGCAGTCTGCGTCTGGTTGCCAGCGTATTGCGATGTGCCGGCAAAGGCTGCAGCGCCAACACCTGCCACCAAGGGCAATGCAATGAGTCGTTTTTTCATGAATGATCCAGCTTTTATGTTGTCTCGGGTATGACGGGCGTATCGACGGGCATGACACATGCTTGCAATCCACCGAGCTTAAGTGTGCGCAGCTTCGCAGCACTCACCACAGCCACACCACCCGGCCAGAATGGGCTGATCGTGCTACAGGGTCTTGCGCGAGTCACGTTCCGCTGTCGTAAACGCAACTTTGTTGCGCAGGTAAACAGGTGCTGCCTGTTCCGCTGCCTGTGCGTTGTTCAAACCATACTCAACGGCTCCCAGTGTCAACAGATCGGTGGCGTGCGGCAGACACCCCTGATGGATGTGCAAGGCATCAACACCCAGACTGCGCTGAAGTTGCTGCGCATACCGTTCTGCACCCGAACCTGCCCAATATGCCGACAGTTTAGCTGCAACAGCAGCAGGTGGCACAATCTGCTCGTTCGAGACTGCCTGCATGATCTGCTTTTCATCCAGCTGATACTCACAAAAATACACCTCATCCATGCGCGCATCAACGCTTACGGCTATCTGCTCAGCGGCATACTGGCGATAACAACCCTGGGCAATGCTGTGCAAGGTGGATATACCGATAACCCCAATATCGGCACCCAGCGCAATCCCCTGGGCGCTCGCCACACCAATTCGAACACCGGTAAAACTGCCCGGCCCCCGGCCATAAACCAGTGCATCCAGCATCCCCACATCAAGCCCGGCTGAAGCCAACAATGCATCCACCATGGGCAGCACCAGCGCGCTGTGTTGCTGAGGAACCACCCGGTGATCAACATGAACCTGATCATCGATCATCAAGCCGACGCTACAAGCGTCAGTTGAGGTGTCAATCGCGAGCAGTTTCATGGCTACTCAGCGCTTACGGCTACAGGTTCATCCCGGTGCGATTCGCGCTCGCAGCGATAGAACTCTACAACTTCATCAAGGTCGCGCGTGATAGGCATGGGTGGCAAACTGGTAATAAACACTTCTCCGTAATGGCGGCTGCGAATACGCGGATCACACAACACCAGCACCCCTCTGTCTGTCACATCGCGGATCAACCGACCCACACCTTGCTTTAATGCAATAGCCGCTTGCGGAACCTGATATTCAAAAAACGGATTACCACCGCCTTGCTTCATGTGATCAATGCGCGCACTCATCACAGGATCACCCGGGGACCCAAACGGCAACTTGTCAATGACCACCAGCGACAAGGCCTCACCCCGTACATCCACCCCTTCCCAGAAACTGCTTGTGCCCAGCAGCACAGCGTTGCCCACGGATTGGAAGGCTTCAATGAGCTCGCGTTTGGGCATCTGCCCCTGCATGAGCACAGGATAGTCAATCTCACCTTCCAGAAGACCCGCCGCCTCGTGCATGGCTCTGTAACTGGTAAACAGTAAAAACGCGCGACCACCGCTGGCCTCAAGCACAGGCTTGACTGAGTCAACGATGCGTTTGGTGTAATCGCGATGCTGCGGTTCCGGCAAATGGGAAGGCAGGTATAACAAGGCGTTGTGCCGATAGTCAAACGGGCTGTCAACCTGCAGCTCGGCAGCCTCTTCAAGCCCGAGCTGACTGCGAAAATGACTGAAGTCTCCACCCACCGCCAACGTTGCCGAGGTAAAAATCCAACTCGACACCATCGCCTGCATGGCACGTTGAAATGGCTGGGAAACGGTCATCGGTGTCATGTTCAAACTGAAACCGGTGCGATACGTTTCATACCAGTGCACAAACTCGAAGTTTGCTTCATTGTCCACAAAGCGCTTGAGCGTCTCGGCATGCAATTGCGCCCGCTTGTGACAACTCTCCAGCCCTTTGCCACGAGCGGCCACATCAGCCAGTGATTCTTCCAGCGAGCCCAGCAGCAATGTCAGGCGCTCCAGTTCACGCTCTATAGAGTCCTGATGCCTGACGGCAATCCACGGGGCCCTGTCAGGTTCTATGGCAAACGCCAGCCTGAAATGACGAACCCCGGTTTCAAGCTCCTGCGCCAGATCGCGCAGTTCACGGCAATCCGGTGCCTCGTGTAGCTGCTCACCCACGGTATCTCTGGCCAGATCCAGCAGCTGGCGACTACTCAGCTTACGGCCAAAAAACTGCGCTGCTATCTCGGGCAACTGATGAGCCTCATCGATGACAAAGCCGTTAGCACTGGGTAACAGCTCACCAAAGCCCTGTTCCTTCAATGCAAGGTCGGCACACAATAGATGATGGTTTACCACCACGATGTCTGACTCCTGAGCGCGTTTTCGGGCTTTATGTATATAGCAATCGGCCAGATCATCAAACTCGTGCTTGGAACAGAACTCATCATTGGAGACGATGAAGCCCCATACCATCGAATCTTCAGGTACGCCTATGACTTCAGCGATATCACCGTATTTAGTATTGCGCGACCAGTCAGCAATGATGCGCAGGTGCTTCTGGTGCCGCTCATCCAGCAAGGCTGGATGGCGCATGGCACGTTGCAGGCGATGCTTGCACAGGTAGTTGGCCCGGCCTTTCAGCAGACACGTGGACACACCCGTACTCAGGGCCCGATTGACTAACGGCAGATCGTTGTAGAACAACTGATCCTGCAAATGTCGGGTGCCGGTGGATACAATGATGCGCTGGCCGCTGAGAATGGCAGGTACCAGGTAGGCAAAGGTCTTGCCCGTACCGGTGCCCGCTTCGCCGATGAGCACCTCACCGTTCTCCAGTGTCTTGAAGATAGCCTCCGCCAGATGCTGCTGTTCGGAACGTGGGGCGAAACCCGGCAAGTGGCTGGCTACCGGGCCATCATTGCCCAGAACGTCGCTGATTGAGTTAAAACGATCCATATCCGGTGCCTCCGTGCTCCGGTTGGGAGCCACACACGCTGTCGATAATCAGGAACATTACCCTGAGATTCACGCTATGAGTAGCTGGGTTTGGAAAAACGCTAGCGCTGCAGAGCTCCATGAGCCCTGCCGCGGGTTAATTGAGCTGTAACCGATTACACGCCGATGTGCTCGCGCGTGAAATTCGGACACACTTTATCGGTATTGATATAACTGAGCCTGCTTGCGGGCATCTCTGACTCCTAACAGGTCGCCCCGCATGCTACGCGCCTGTTCAATGATAAGCCAGTTTCTGTACAACAGTGCATTGTTGTTCCCGGCCCAGAAGTTGGAGCGTTCAGCGTAACTTTCGGCCAGCGTTGGCTCCACGGCATCCAGTTGCAATTCTGCCGCCCGGCTCCACAGCAAACTGTTTTGCGGATCAACTTCCAGGGCCTCGTAGAGTAACTCCAGCGCAATGAGACGCTTGTTCTCGGCGATGGCCCGTTCCGCTGAAGCCCACAGCTGAGCGACTTCGCGGTTTTCGGTGTCCACACGCACAGCCCCGTCCGGGCGTGCGATGGTCGACACAGCCGGTGCCAGTGTGGCACTACTGCCATCTCTTGCAGGCGTGCTGGAGCAGGCCGACGCAGAAACAAATGCGACGCCTATGACAGCGCTCAGTGCGATCCTGCGACCACGACTGCGCCCTTTTTCCAGACAGGTGGCGAATAAAGCGTTGCGTTGGAGACTAGTATTCATGGTTCCTTCAATGTTTCGATCGAGACATCCTTAGCGCGGCAGTTTACAGCAAGCCTTCCAGCACTATGATCTCGATTCTGCGATTCTGTTCCCGCCCCTCTGCAGTGGCATTGGCGGCACGGGGTCGGCTTTCGCCATGACCGTACAGCTTCACCCGAGCAGGGTTGATGCCATTACCGATCATGTAACGAGCAACCGACAGCACACGTTCTGTCGATAGCTCGATATTAGCGGCTGCTGGCCCGCGATTGTCAGTATGACCCTCAATACTGACGACCAGGTCCGGATAACGTTTCATGACATCCACATATCGCTGCAGCACGGCGGGTGCATTCTCCGGCAGATTCACTTCATTAGTGTCAAATGTCAGACCTTCGATGACACCCATCGGCACCTCACAGCCCACGGCATCCACCAGGGTGCTTGGTGCTGTATCCGCACAGGTATCCGTGGCGTCAGGCACCGAATCGCCATCGCTGTCCAGCCTGTCAGCCCTTGTTTTCAGCGTAGACCCATCGAGCCCTTCAGTGCCGGTAACCCTTGGGGTTGTTGACGCACAACTGCTGATCAAGGCAGCCGCCGCCAGTAGAGCGATCCAATTGATTGTCTTCATGTTGCTGATTACTCTGGTTTTAGTTCATAAGGCTAGCAGACGGATTCAGGACTGCAATTGTCTGCGTGTTTCCACGCTGTGCCCCATGCATGGAGGTTTTGCTAGTGTAATGCAAGAGGCACACACCCTTCGCCAAATCCCCTTCATAAAGCAATTGCAGTGCCGAATTGACACTAGAGCCTACTCCCACTCAATGGTCGCCGGGGGCTTGCTGGAAATATCGTAACTGACCCGCGAGATACGCGGAATGGCGTTACAGATGTTGCGCGATACCTCATCCAGCATATCCCAGGGCAGCCGCGCGGCTCTGGCGGTCATGAAGTCCACCGTCTCCACGGCACGCAGCGCCACCACGTAATCATAGCGTCTGCCATCACCGGTGACACCCACCGATTTGACCGGCAGAAATACGGTGAATGCCTGCGATACCTTGTCGTAGAGATCATGGGCATACAGTGCATCGATGAAGACGGCATCTGCTTCGCGCAGGATGTCCGCGTATTCCTTTTTCACTTCACCCAGAATACGCACCCCAAGGCCCGGACCCGGAAACGGATGGCGCTGAACCATCGACGCAGGCAACCCCAGATCAACACCAATGGCACGCACCTCATCCTTGAACAACTCACGCAGAGGCTCTAGCAGTTTCAGACGCATGTCCAGGGGCAATCCACCCACGTTATGGTGTGACTTGATCAGATGAGCACTGCCACTGGTACTGGCAGCCGACTCAATGACATCGGGATAGATGGTGCCCTGTGCAAGCCAGGTCGCATTGGCAAGCTTGGCAGCCTCCTCTTCAAAGACGTCAACAAACAGATTGCCGATGATCTTGCGCTTTTGCTCAGGATCACTGACCCCCTTTAACGCCTCGAGAAAACGATCTTCAGCGTTCACTCTAATGACCCGCACACCCATGTTGTCGGCGAAAGTCCGCATCACCTGATCACCTTCATGCAGTCTCAGCAAACCGTTATCCACAAACACACACGTCAGCTGTTTGCCAATGGCTCTGTGTAATAGCGCAGCCACCACCGAAGAATCGACCCCACCGGACAACCCCAGAAGTACCTCTTCATCGCCCACCTGTTCGATGATGCGGGACACTGCATCTTCAATGATATTGCCCGGTGTCCAGAGCCCGTCACAGTGACAGATATCGCGCACGAAGCGTTTTAGTAACCTGGCACCCTGCAGCGTATGCGTGACCTCTGGATGAAACTGTATGCCATAACGATGTGTGGCACTGTCGGCCATGATGGCCATCGGCGCATTGGCACTGGTGCCGATAAGCTCAAAACCTTCAGGCAGGGCCTCAACGCGATCTCCATGACTCATCCACACATCCAGCAGGGGTTGTTCGTTTTCAACTCGATCACTCAGCCCATCAAACAGATCAGCCGTGGATACCATTTGCACTGACGCATAACCGAATTCGCTGTGCGATGCCTGTGCGCGCACCTCGCCACCCAGCTGATGCACCATGGCCTGCATCCCATAACAAATTCCCAGTAGCGGCACACGCTGCGCAAACACGGCATCCGGAATACGGGGAGCGCCATCGACGATGACCGATTCGGGCCCACCCGACAGGATGATGCCGCTAGCATCGAACGCGCGAACCACCTCATCACTGATATCCCAGGGATGAATCTCGCAATACACGCCGCACTCGCGGACTCGTCTGGCAATCAGCTGCGTTGTCTGGCTACCAAAGTCCAGAATGAGAATGCGTTGGTCGTGAAGGTCTGCCATAGAAAATGCGGATCGTGATAGTTGCAATAACAGTGGAGTGAGCTGCAGTGAGGTGAAGAGTTAACCGATTCGGTAGTTAGGTGCTTCCTTTGTCATCTGCACATCGTGGACATGACTTTCTCGCATGCCGGCACCGGTAACTCTCACGAAGGTGGCATCACGACGCATGGCTTCAATATCAGCAGCACCGCAATAGCCCATACTGGAACGAACCCCCCCAATCATCTGATGAACAATGGCTGACAAGGGGCCTTTGTAAGGCACACGTCCCTCGATACCTTCCGGCACCAGCTTGTCTTCAACATCTTCATCGTCCTGGAAGTACCGATCGCTGGAGCCAGCTCGCATGGCACCCACTGAGCCCATACCGCGGTACGATTTATAGGAGCTGCCCTGATACAGAACCACTTCTCCAGGTGCCTCTTCAGTGCCTGCGAACATGCTGCCAACCATCACAGCCGATGCGCCAGCGGCAATCGCCTTGGCCATGTCCCCGGAAAAGCGGATTCCACCATCGGCAATCAGCGGTACGTCGGTACCCTCCAGCGCCGTGGCGACATTGTGTATTGCGGTTATCTGTGGAACCCCGACGCCTGCCACAATGCGCGTTGTACAGATCGAGCCTGGGCCTATGCCCACCTTGACACCATCAGCACCGCGTGCCACCAGATCGGTGGCTGCATCTCCTGTGGCGATGTTACCGCCAATCACCTGCACCTCGGGAAATTGCTCCTTGATCCACGCCACCTTGTCCAGCACACCCTGTGAATGGCCATGAGCGGTGTCTACGATCAGAACATCAACACCGGCAGCAACAAGCTCAGTGACCCGTTCATTGGTGTCAGCGCCCGTGCCCACGGCTGCGCCTGCCAGCAAGCGCCCGCGCCCATCCTTGCAGGCATCGGGAAAGTCCTGTGCCTTGCGGATGTCCTTGACCGTTATCATGCCGCGAAGCTCGAACGCTTCATTGACCATCAGCACCTTCTCTATCCGATGCTTGTGCAGTTGCTCGACAGCTTCCTCTCTGGAGGCGTTTTCGCGCACCGTTACCAGACGCTCGCGTGGCGTCATGATGTTGGACACTGGCTGATCCAGCACGGTCTCAAAACGCAGATCGCGCTGCGTGACAATGCCTGCCAGAGTTGATCCGTCCACCACGGGCAAACCGGAAATCCCGTGTTGTGCGATCAGGTCGATGACCTGGGCAATCGTGGTGCTTGGCGTAATGGTAATGGGCTCTGTGACCACACCACTTTCATGCTTCTTGACGCGAGACACCTCGCTTGCCTGACGTTCTATGGACAGATTCTTATGGATAATGCCGATACCGCCCTCCTGTGCAAGCGCAATCGCCAGCCGCGACTCGGTAACCGTATCCATTGCAGCGGACATGAGCGGGATGTTAAGCGTTAGGGAGCGCGTCAGGCGCGTAGCGAGCTTGACATCGCGCGGCAAGACTTTTGAATGACGTGGGGTTAGCAGTACATCATCGAACGTGAGAGCTTCCTGGAAGACCAGCATTGGATTAAGACCATGAGCGTAAGGGGCAGGATGCGGCACAAGTATACAGTGATGCAACCACGACCGGTGTATGCTTGTGACCAGATAATGATCGATGCTGGCATCACTGGCCATACCGCAAGGCAAGGCTCAGCGCCGAAACGATCACAAGCGTGCTCCACAATCACCTACACGTTCAAAATCACGTGAATTCACCTCTGGCATCAGGCAATCGCAGTATCGCGCAAAAGCGCAAGGTGTATACCGTCAGTCGGTTGAACCAGGAAGTGCAGACACTGCTCGAAAGCGGTTTTGGCACACTCTGGCTGCAGGCAGAGATTTCAAATTTCAGCCGCCCGGGCAGTGGGCATTTCTATTTCACGCTCAAGGACAGCTCATCGCAAATCCGGTGTGCGATGTTTAAGGGACGCAATCGCTACGTGGATTTCCGGCCACAAAACGGCGACGCCGTGATGGTCCGTGGCAAGCTGGGGCTGTACTCTGCCCGCGGCGACTTCCAGCTTATCGTTGAGCACATGGAACCTGCGGGTGAAGGGCGCCTGCAGGCAGCCTTTGAAGCCACCAAGCGCAAACTGGACGCCGAAGGCTGGTTCGATGTCAGTCACAAGCTCAGCCTTCCCACCATGCCCCGGACCATCGGCATCGTCACCTCCCCCACGGGAGCTGCAATCCGCGACGTTTTACAGGTGCTGGCCAGACGCTATCGTCAATCAGACATTGTCATCTACCCTACTCTGACGCAAGGCGCAGCGGCCGCTCCGGCTATTGCCAGAGCAATTGAGCGGGCTAATCATCGCAATGAAGCTGACGTGCTATTACTCGTGCGAGGTGGCGGATCACTCGAAGACTTGTGGGCCTATAACGAACTGGCCGTCGCCAGCGCCGTTCGGCAGAGTCATATCCCGATCGTTGCCGGTATCGGTCACGAAATTGACATCACCATCAGTGATCTGGTGGCCGATCTCAGAGCCCCGACACCGTCTGCCGCAGCAGAACTTGCCACCCCGGACACAAGCTCGCTGCAACAGCGCGTGGCGGGCGCATCTCGCCAACTGGCCCTGTTGCAACAGGCAACCCTGTCCAGACTCAAGGCACGGCTGCGTCAACAGCATACCCGCTTGCAGCTCAGGCACCCCGAACGCAAGCTGCGCGAACAATCACAGCGGGTTGACGATATCAGCCTGCGACTCCAGCGAGCCTGGCACCTGCGCCTCAATACACAGCAGAACGCTCTGGAACGGCTGCAAGCACGGCTCAATGCCCGATCACCCGAAGTACTGGTCCAACAACGCCTGTCCACCTGGCGCGATCTGGATCGCCGATTGGCCGTGGCAATGAACACACGCCAGCAACGCGCTACATCGCGCTTTGAACTGATTGCACGCGCGCTGCACAATGTCAGCCCTCTGGCCGTTCTGGACAGAGGCTATGCGCTAGTGAAAAAGGGTGACCACGTGGTTACCCACGCCGCCAGCGTCCACCCCGGTGATGAGATTACAGCCACTCTGGCAAACGGCGAGATTTCGGCGGTTGTTCGAGCCACACGACCAACCGGCACGATAGATCAGGATTCGCAGCAATCGATCAACAACCTCGTTGGAACGCCGGATTAAAGGCTAAGTTAACGCTCAAAATGCAAGTTTACATTGCGTCAGCGGCGTTTTTCTGGTAAAACGCACCGCTGCTAAATTCCAGAGCTGTTGGGAATTTGTACAAGGGATGGTGGCTGGTAAGACAAATTCGAGCGCCTCGGATACGACATCTCTGGCGTCCAAAAAATTGTATCGAACGCAACTTCTGAAGTGATGCAGCCGATGCAAAGGAGAAAACGACGGGCGTAGAGACCGGCGTGGAGAATGCTCAATTGACAGATTCAGTAGAGAAAAAAACCACAAAGAAAAAGGCGGCTGCCAAGAAAGCGGCTGATTCGAGCACTGCCAAAAAGAAGCCGGCCGCCAAGAAAAAGGCATCGGCAAGCAAGGTTGCTGCAAAGAAAACATCCAGCAAGAAAGTCGCTGCTTCGAAAACTTCTGGCAGCAAAACTGCTAGCAAGACGACAGCCAGGAAATCGGCAAGCAAAACCGCCACAGACGCAGCTGCAGCGTCTGCAGCAACCTCTGCACGTAAACCTGTAACGAGTAAAAATGTGGCAAAGAAGGCAGCGAACAAAATAGAAGAAGATTCGATGACGGCGGACCTTACAGATCAGGATCAGGATGATGATCTGGACTCCGGCGATACACCCAGCGGCCTATCGCGGGCGCCAGTACCCTACGAGCGCGTTGCAGGGCACTACATGGATGCCGAGCAGCTCGCCCACTTCAGCAAAAAACTGGCTGAGTGGAAACAGCAGCTGATGGAAGAAGTTGATCGCACCGTGGGTCACATGAAAGATGACGCGACCAACTTTCCTGACCCCAATGATCGCGCCACCCAGGAAGAGGAATTCAGTCTGGAGCTGCGCACACGAGACCGCGAACGCAAGCTGATCAAGAAAATCAATGAAGCGCAAAAGCGCATCGATGATGACGAATATGGCTATTGCGAAACCTGCGGCATTGAGATCGGTGTGAATCGACTCGAAGCCAGACCTACTGCAGAACTGTGCATTGACTGCAAGACACTCGAAGAGATACGCGAACGTCAGAACGCATAGGACAATCGTGTGAAGCGTCTGTCATACGCGGTGTGGACACACACCGCTGAGCACGTTGTCTGAGTCTCACATGAACCCGCCCGCCGGGGCGGGGCGTTTTGCGCCCTCGCCTACTGGCGATCTGCACTTTGGCTCGCTGCTAGCCGCCATGGCCAGTTACTGCGAGGCAAAACGGCAAGACATTGCCTGGCAACTGCGTATTGATGATATCGATGGTCCGCGCAGTGTCCCGGGCGCGGCACAAGGCATTCAGCAAACCCTTTGCCGCTACGGATTGCACTGGGACGGCGCAGTCAGCTGGCAAAGTGGACACGACGAACGATACCGCAACGCGCTGGCCGCACTGATCCACCAGGGCCTGGTCTTCAGTTGTGGCTGCAGCCGCCGCAGCCTGCCCGTGGGCAAGATCTACCCTGGCACCTGCCGTGATCAGCGCATCAGCTCATTAGACGACCCCGTTGTCGATAAGGCATTGCGCCTGGTGATGCCGGATAAGCTTGCGTTCGAGGATACGATTCAGGGCATTCAACGTGTTGCAGTAGCGGCGGAGCTTGGCGATATTATTATCTGGCGACGTGACAAACTGGTGTCCTACTCCTTGGCCTGTGCTGTCGACGATGCTACCGATTGCACGGAAGTGGTTCGTGGTGCAGATCTGCTGCAAAGCTGCGCAGCACAGATTGCCATCATGCAGTATCTGTCGTTAAGCGTGCCGCGTTACGCGCATATTCCGGTGGTTGTCGATGCCAATAACGACAAACTCAGCAAGCATTCCAAAGCGGCTGCGCTGGATACACTGAACCCGTTGGAAACCTTGCACCGGGCCTGGCGCTTTCTAGGCCAGCAGAGCTTTGAGGCAGGGGCGGTAGACGCGTTCTGGTCGCAGGCAATCGCCACGTGGCAAATCAATCGGGTGCCTGCGAAGCTGCGCATGGCAGAATAGCCGGTGTGAAGAATAAACGACAAGGCGCTGACCATACCCTGCTGATATTTGCCTTGGCGGTATTCCTGTTCAACTCACCGATCAATATCTGGTGGTCAGCGTTATCGCTGCCCTGGTATGCCATTTTTTTGCCTTGGCTGCTTATCGTTTTCCTGTTGGCCTGGAATCAACTAAGGCAACATCATGGGGATTGAGCTTGGCGGGCTGTTTGCCATAGCGCTGGCCTATCTGGGTGTCCTGTTCATCATTGCCTGGTTGGCCGATTCAGGCTGGCTGCCCAACTGGGTGGTATCCAATCCTGTGGTCTACTCACTGTCACTGGGTGTTTATGCCACCTCATGGACCTACTACGGCAGTGTCGGGCTTGCCAACAGCAGTGGTTTTGCGTTTCTGACCATCTATCTGGGCGTCACAGGTGCGTTCATTGTCGGTCCTTACCTGCTGCGTCCTATCCTGCGACTGTGCGTCGAACATCAGCTGACATCCATCGCAGATCTGCTTGCCTTCCGTTATGGCGGGCGTGCAACAGGCTTTGTGGTGACGCTGTTCATGCTCGTCGGCATCCTGCCCTACATTTCTTTGCAGATCAGAGCCGTCACAGAATCCATTCGCATACTCAGCAAGCAAGTACCACCGGATGTCCTTGCACTGGTGTTTTGCGTGGTCATCACGGTTTTTACGATTCTGTTTGGCGCTCGTCATCTCACACCGCGGGAAAAGCACAACGGACTGGTGTTGGCCATCGCCTTTGAATCAGCCGTCAAACTGGTCGCCATGGTGATCGCCGGACTGTTTGTTGTCACTCAAGTGTTCGACTCTCCACAAGCATTAAATGACTACGCACGGGCCAACCCGGAGATGCTTGAGGCCTTGTACGAACCGGGCTCGACAGGTCTATGGAGCACGCTGTTACTGCTGGCGTTCTGTGCTGCGTTCCTGCTACCGCGGCAATATCACATGACCTTTACCGAGAATCAGAAGCCTGCGCACTTGCGCACCGCTTACTGGTTATTTCCCCTGTACCTGTTGTTGCTCAATCTGCCTATTGTGCCGATCCTGTTTGCCGGCAGACATCTGTCTTTATCGGTAGCCCCTGATTTCTATGTCCTTGGCATGACGTTGACGCTAGGGCGCGACTGGCTGGCCATCGTGGTATTCATCGGTGGATTGTCAGCAGCCAGTGCCATGATGATTGTCACAACACTGGCATTGTCATCCATGTGCATGAACAATTTTTTCCTGCCTGCTGCGTTGGCGGCCAATCAGGCCAGTGATTTCTATCGCCGCCTGCTCTGGGGGCGGCGCATGATCATTGCAATCATCATCGCTGCAGGTTACGGCTTTTATATCGTGATAGAACTCAACGAAGGACTGGCCAGTCTGGGACTGATCTCTTTCGTTGCTGCGGCGCAACTACTGCCAGGCGTAATCGGCCTTCTATATTGGTCGCGTGCCACACAGACCGGGTTTATCGCAGGTCTGGGTGGTGGTGCCACTTTATGGTTTGTCATGCTCATCCTGCCACTCATGAACGCAGACTATGCACCGGCGGGCTGGTTTCCTGTGGATACGGATATATGGACGCTATCAACATTCAGCACGCTCAGCGTGAACTTCGCGCTGTTTGTCATCGGCTCATTGACAACACAGCCATCACTTGGTGAGCAATCGGCAGCACAGGCAGGCATAGACAACACAGGACTGATCACAGGCGACGCAACCGTTGCCCGTTCTGTGGTGCACTACCGTTATGCCTTGCAACAGTCGCTAGGCAACAAGGTGGCAGCACAAGAGCTGGAAAGAGCGCTTGTCGAAACCGGTATCGATGAGAGTGAAAACCGGCATGCCGAACTTCAGGTTCTGCACGATCAGCTGGAACGCAACCTAACCGGTCTGCTAGGGCCTGCACTGGCACGAAAAATCCTGCACCGACGTGCCAGTGGTGAGCGTTCGTTGAGTAATTCACCTGATGCAAGACTGCTTGAACGTCGTCTGCAGGCATCACGTGAACAGATGCGCGGCATGACAAAACAACTGGATGATCTGCGCCAGTACCTGCAGACAGTGCTCAGGCAACTTCCGTTGGGTGTTTGCTCGATTGCCCCTGGCGGACGCATTCAGATCTGGAACTCGGCCATGCAGAACCTGACCGGCATCAGCGACCGGGACGCCTACGATAAAAATCTGCCGCAACTGATGCATCCATGGGGAGAGCTATTGCAGGAATTCGCCCAATCCAGTGACAGCACACGATCCCGTCAACGCGTCAGTCTTGCCGGTGGTGCCTCTTCGGTGAATCTTCACAAAGCCGATATCGGGCTACCCGAAGGCTTAAACGGGCAACATGACAACAGCGCCATGGGTGGACTTGTCATCATCATGGAAGACCGTACCAATCTGGATACACTGGAGTCAGAGCTTGCGCACAGTGAGCGTCTGGTATCGGTTGGACGCCTGGCAGCGGGCGTTGCCCATGAAATTGGTAATCCCCTGACCGGCATTGCCAGTATTGCGCAGAATATGCATTACGATGTTGATGCCAGTGACCCTCTCCGTGGCGATACGGATACGTTGAAGGAGGTGCTGCACGAACAGACCGATGACATCCTCACTCAGGTTGATCGGATCAACACGATCGTGCGTTCCCTGCTGACATTTTCACATGCAGACAGATCTGAAGAGACCACCCATCAGAACATTCTCGCCTCACAGATCATCATGGAAGCGTTGCGACTGGTTCGTCTATCGCCCGATACACGCCGACTGAAATTCGAGTGTTCTATTCCTGAAAATGCGTATGTCAATGCCGATGGCAATCTATTGATGCAGGTTTTCGTCAACCTCATTAACAACGCCTGCGATGCATCCCCTGACGGTGGTACAGTAAGAATACTGGGCAGTATCGAGAACAATGAACTCACCGTGGAGACCACCGATGAAGGCAGCGGTATTGATGAGCTTCACCGTGAACATATCTTCGAACCCTTCTTTACCACCAAGCCGGTAGGACAGGGCACCGGACTTGGTTTATCGCTTGCCTTCAGTATTGTCAATAACCACGGTGGCAAATTGCGAGTGGGTGACAGCGATACAGGTACTCGCATGATTCTCAACCTGCCACTGGTACCTGCTTCGTGAAGCGCTTGTTACTGGTTGAAGATGAAGAGGTTATCCTCAAGGCACTGCGACGCCTGCTAGAACGCAACCACTACGAAGTGGAATGTGCAACATCGGTTGATGAGGCACTGGCACATCGCCTGCACTCGTTTGATCTGGTGCTTTCTGATTTACGACTGCCGGGCGATGCAGGTACTGCGCTGATTCCAGCTGCAGACCCCGTGCCCGTTATCATCATGACAAGCCATGCCAGTGTGCGCTCAGCGGTGGATGCCATGCGCCATGGCGCTATCGACTACATTGCCAAGCCCTTTGATCACGACGAACTGCTGATGATCATAGAGCGCTCATTGCAGCAGAATCTCATGCAGTTGCAAAACCGGGCTCTTAAGATTGACGTGCAGAGACTGCAACCTATCGAGCATTATATCTACGATAGTGCGATAGAACCCATCCTTGATGAGATCATCTGTAACGGGCCACAACGATTCCTGCATTTATACGGCGAATGCGGCACCGCCAGAGAATCTCTGGCCAGAGCGATTCATGCCAGCAGTCCGCACCGTGAAGGGCCATTTCTGATTCTGGATGTTGCAGCAGCCGACACGGCCGACATCAGCACGGTGTTACTGGGGGTCAACCATGCAGATCCGGAAGATCCCTTCCCGACATCGCAAAACGCGCTGGATCTGCCTATCGGGGGCTACTTGCATGCGGCACAGAACGGCACACTGGTTATTCGATACCCCGAGCTTATGCAATCCGATGTTCAGCAGGCACTGTGCATGGCTGTGTCCAGCAATGCACTCAGACGCCATGAGAACGGACGTCGTTCGATCAATCTCAATCTGATCGGTATCAGCGAACAGAACGTCGATACGCTGGTAGATGAAGGCCATCTGGTGGGTGACTATGCGCAGCTGTTCAGTGCCCACCAGGTACACGTCCCGGCACTGCGTTCAAGACCGCGTGATATTGCAAGTCTAGCAAACAGGCAACTGCGCCAGCTGGCAAGGCGTCACGGACGAAAAAAGCTGAAGCTCAGCGACGAGGCGATGGCTGCGCTTCTGGCCTACGAGTGGCCAGGCAACGTGGCCGAACTGGACAGCTTGCTCAGTCGGGCTGTTCTCGTGGCGCGAACCCATACCGTGACGCTCACCGACCTAGGATTCAATTCCATGAGTGCCGGGGACGATAGTTGTGGCAGCAGGCGCGATTTCGGACTTGACGAGTACTTTCGCTACTTTGTCATTCGCAATCAGGCAAATCTGTCAGAGACTGAACTGGCAGCCCGATTGGGAATCAGTCGCAAGGCACTATGGGAGCGACGTCAGAAAATGAA
>CAYGSW010000058.1:0-3398 GCA_964352535.1 uncultured Granulosicoccaceae bacterium
AGGGTGCCTTGCCACGAACACAGACAGGCCCGCTGAATCCTAATATTTCGGGTTAACGGACTACTAGGAAGGAGCGTCAACATTACGAAGAGCCCGTACCATGAAAAAAGAATACGATCTATCGAAAATGAAATCCCGTCGCAATCCGTATGCGGCGAAACTCAAAAGACAAGTCACCATTCGTATGGGTGATGACGTAATTGAGTACTTTAAAAGCATGTCTGAAGAAACAGGTATTCCGTATCAGACCTTGATAAATTTGTATCTTAGAGATGGCGTTGCTAAGGAACGCGAGCTTGATCTGACTTGGCATTCTCGTGGTGCTGCATAACGATACGGATATGGGACTCAGAGTACGCTATGAGGACGAAGCGGAAGTACAGGTCGAGATGAAATCGTCCACCACTCTGCAATGTCAAGTACCCACTACTACACCTTGAAGCACTAAAGCTCGTGGGTTATGCGCACCGCTAAGCTGCTTTTCCCAGAACTGCTCTTTAACACGGAGGTGCGAGTAAGTGCATACGTCCCATTTTTTGTTTTACCGTTGCCTGTGTTGAGACGCCAACCATCTCAAGCGTAATCGTTTACGACTGTGGCGTTAGCTCGATCAACGCTGGCAATGTATTGTCTGCCTTGGGCGTGCTCGGGGTAGGTCTCCGGCTATGTGAACGGAGAGGTCGAATCGTAAAGGTCATCAATGGCAAAGAGTATGGCATGCCAGAATGAATGCCTACGTTTTCGTGGAACGCCCGGATACCCAGACTTTGCTGATATTGCTTGGTTGTGCGTTATAGATTATGCATGCCAGCAGCGCTTCCCAGTCATCAATGTGTGTGAATTCGTTCAGTCGATTGGACGGGTTGTCAAGATCCAGCAGCAGCGCGTCAAACTGGTTGCCAACAGCAAATACACCCGTCATGCTGTCCAGTACGGCTGCGCCTCCCGCAGTGGCAAGATGAAAGGCATCCATGTAGTTGATGCGAGAATGTGCCGTACCGCGTTGATCAGTACTGCGTTGCGTATCAACACCTGCTTCGAGCATGCGAGAAGAGGAGACAGTGTGTTGGCAGGCATTAAACATGGAGGCGCTATGGCCACCTGCAATATCAGTTCCCAATCCAACGCGCAGGGACTTTTCCAGTGCACGTCGGAGTGGGAATACGCTGTCGGCGAAGTAGCTGTTTGATAAAGCACAATGTGCGATGCCGCTGCCTGCGTTCTTGATCAGCTGCATATCGTTTTCAGTAATGAAGTTGGAATGTGCCAGAACGGTGTGGCGGGTCAGTAAACCAAAGTCTGCTAGTGCCTGCGTGTCAGTTCTGGAAAGTCTGTCTATAACGTAGTTGTGTTCCCAGTCGCTCTCGGAACAATGTGTCTGTATGTGGCAGTGGTGATGTGATGCAAGCTGCCCCAGGCCTTCCAATAGCTCATTGCTACAGCTGGGTATGAAACGCGGGGTGATAACCGGCTTGACCAGTTGGCTGTGATTTCCGGATAGTTGCCTGATTTGATTGATGCTGCGTTCACTGGCGGCAAGAGCTGCATAGGCATCAGCATCTCTATAATAGTCGGGACATTGCTCGACATTGTCCATGGCCACGCGACCAACAAAGGCACGTTGTCCCATTTCAAGGCAAGTTGACGCAAGTAGTGTAGTGGCTTCTTCGTGAATGGTCGCAAAGTACATGGCTGTCGTAGTGCCATTGGCCAGAAGCGCTTTGACCAATGATGCGTAGACATGCCTTGCGTACTCGATGTCTGAATAGCGTGCTTCAAGTGGGAATGTGTATTCCTGCAGCCATTCCTGCAGCGGCAGATGCAGAGCTTTGCCGAGTTGCGGCCATTGGGGAGCGTGCACATGAAGATCAACCAGACCCGGGATAATGATGTGATCGGGCATCATTGAGACAAGCGCACCAGCCTGGCGTGCATGGTTGAGTGAATTGTCAAAGCCTGCTTCGCCCCGTTGCTGTAACGATACGATGCATCCTTGCGAATTGACCTGAATCAACGTGTCTTGCAGTACTTCGAGCGATCCACGCTCAGGTGCGTGCATGAAAAGGCCGAAAAACCACTGATCGTCAGTAGCACTTGATGGTGTCATCGTTTGTTATCGCTTTGTACCGCCCGAATACCCGGAGGTATCCGGACGACAGATTTACAGCAGGCTACCGGGAGCCTCGGTCTGAGTTGTTTTACAGCGCAGGCTCTGCGATAAGGTCAAGTACTATTTAGGCAGTTGTGTTTCTACGCCTTCTACAAGCCAGTTAATGGCTAGCAAGTCGCCGTCAGCCAGCGTGTCGCCTTCGGCGATTCTAACATCGCCCGACTGATCAACCACGGGTCCCTGAAAAGGGTGAAATTCACCGTTAGTAATGCTGGCGACAGTTGCGTCTAGTGTGGCACGTTGTTCTGCGCTCAGATCATCACTCCATGATTCCAGGCTAACAGCGTTGTCAGCCATGCCGCCCCAGAAGGCACTTCCTTTAAATGTACCGTCCATTGAGGCCTGTACTTGCTCGATAAAGTAATCTGCCCAGCTGATCTGCATGGAGACTAGAAGCTGGGTTGGAGCATAATTTTTCATGTCGGAGCTGGTGTTGACGACGTACACACCTTCTTCTTCTGCAACACTCACTACAGAAGGAGTGTCTTGATAGATTGAAAAGATTACGTCTGATTGTTGTGCCATTAATGAACGGGCTGACTCCTGCGCCTTGCTGGGGTCAAACCAGGAATTCAGCCAAACTACCTTGACGCTGATGTCATCATTGGTTGCCTGCGCTCCAAGAGTAAACGCGTTAATGAGCCCGACAACTTCTGGAATGGCGTATGCCGCCACCATGCCAATGGTATTGGTTTCGGTGACAAAGCCTGCACCCATACCCGCTACGTAAGCGGCTTCATAGTTGCGTGTCTGGAAATTACCAAGGTTTTCCAGTAGCTTGTAACCACTGGCATGAATGAAGTCGATGTCCTGGTAACGTTTGGCAGTTTTGATGCCGTCGTTCATATAGCCAAAAGACCCCAGCATCATCATGTCGACACCTTGAGCAGCCATTTGATTCATGATGCGTGCAGCATCCGGGCCTTCAGGGATGTTCTCTACGACAATACTCTCTACCTTGTCGCCAAACTCAGCTTCAATGGCAAGACGGCCACGATCCAGTTCATGTGCCCACCCAACATCACCAGCTGGAGAAGGATAGATATAGCCGATTTTAAAGACATCTTGTGCCTTGGATGGCGATGCGCCAATAGCGACTGCAGCTGCTACAGAACACGCGATGATGCGTGCCGAATTGATCCATTTTTTCATGCTAATTTACTATGCTTGTGGAAGTTGTTTAAGTTGTTTAAGTTGTTTAAGTTGTTTAAGTTGTTTAAGTTGTTTA
>CAYGSW010000058.1:3498-16512 GCA_964352535.1 uncultured Granulosicoccaceae bacterium
TTGGTTATTTGGTTATTCAGCTATTCAGTAAGTCTTGGAAGCCAGAAAATTCCTTATAGATCTCTGCTGTAAGTTTGTCCCAGCGAAGCAGGGTGGTTTAGCCGTATCAGGCGTGGATTGCGCGATATCACCGCAAGAATGGTAATAGTGATGATATAAGGCATGGCCGACATCAGTTGTGAGGGAATTGCATAACCTTGTCCTTGTATAAACAGTTCCAGCAGCGATACCGCACCAAACAGGTAGGCCCCAACCGCTATACGCAGTGGGCGCCACATACCAAAAACGACCAGAGCAACAACGATCCAGCCGCGTCCCGCAACTAGTCCCTCTGCCCATAGCGGTGTGTAGGCCAGAGTCAGGTAGGCACCACCAAGCCCTGCCATGGCTCCACCGAACAGGATAGCCACGCAACGGATGAGTAGAACCGGATAGCCAATAGCACTGGCCGCTGAAGGTGATTCACCCACAGCCCGGATGATCAACCCGAGACGCGAGTAACCCAGTATCCACCAGCAGATCAGTACCATCGCCATACCTACGTATACCATGACATCGTGTGAAAGCAGGACGGGTCCGATAAAGGGCAAATCACTCAAGGCACCCAGATCAAGATCCTGAAGCGGGATGATGGTCTTGCCTTCGTACTCCTTGCCAATGAGCACAGACAGGCCTAGTCCCAGTATTCCGATAGCTAGACCTGCCGCAACATGGTTAGCCAGAAACGTTAACACCAGCAGTGCAAATACAGCAGAGAGCGCTGCGCTGGTGATAGCGGCCATGGCAAATCCCTGCACATAGGAGCCGGTGAGGGTTGCGACTACAAAACCAGTGGCAGCTCCAACGGCCATCATGCCTTCAATACTCAGATTGAGAACGCCGGTTTTTTCCACAACTGCCTCTCCCACTGCGGCAAATAACAGGGGTGTGGCAGCAGCCAGAGTGCCTGCCAGCAGAAATATCACGGATTCAAGCATCAGTGTTTTATCTCGATACGCTGCAGTCGATGATGTGCAAACAGGTAGCAAGCCAGATAGAACACAAGCAGCATGCCTTGAAAAATCGTGGTAGAAGAATTCGGCAGGCCAACAGACACCAGTGACATGTCCCCACCTACATAAATCAGCGCCATGAAAAAAGCTGCGAATACAATGCCTATGGGATGCAGGCCACCGAGAAACGCCACAATGATGGCGGCGAAACCGTAGCCCGGTGAGATAGAACGCTGGAGCAGTCCCAAGGGACCGGCAACTTCACCGACACCCGCCATGCCTGCAGCGGCCCCACCGATAAGCAGACCGGTCCAGACTGCGCGCTTCTGTGCAAAACCGGCATATCGCGCCGCCTCCGGGGCCTGACCACCGACCAGAAGTTTATAGCCTGGCATGCTGCGTTGAACAAAAACCCATGCAATAACCGAAGCCACCAGCGCCAGCAGTAGCGAGGTGTTCACACGGGTGTTGGGAATCAACGGTTCAAACAAAGCGGCATCACCAAACAGGGCGGATTGCGGAAAGCTCATACCCATGGGGTCTCGCAGTGGGCCACTTACCAGGTAGTACAGAAGCTGCAAGGCTATGCTGGAGAGCATGAATGTAACGAGTATTTCGTTAGCATTGCAGGCTGTGCGTAGCCAGGCGGCTATGCCAGCCCATGCAGCCCCTGCCAGGGTGCCAATGCAAACCATGGCAGGCAGTAGCCAGGGTGAGTCGGATGTTTCGAACTGCAGGGCAAGCGCTCCCGCTGCAATAGCGCCAACCAGCAATTGACCCTCAGCGCCGATGTTCCACACCCGGGCACGAAAACCGATGGCAAGTCCTTGTGCAATCAGTAGTAAGGGGCCCATTTTCAGCAGTACTTCACCAATGCCGTAATGGGAGGTCAGTGGCTCAATAAAAAATGCATGGAACGCATCCAGTGCATTCTTGCCCAACAACGTGAACAGCAGCGAGCCTGCGAGCAACGTCAGCACGATGGCAGCCAGCGGCACCAGCAGTTGTGCGCGTAGTGAGGGTTCGGTGCGTGCCACCAGCCGGTAAGGCATCAGGCAGCTCCACTGAGCTTGAGAAAGTCGCCGCTCATCCAGCGTCCTATCTGAGTGGCGGTGACATCGCGTGCACCAACTGAAGGTGACAGGTAGCCGTCATACATCACATGTAGCCTGTCACTGATCTCGAACAGCTCTTCCAACTCTTCAGAGACAACAAGTATGGCCGCGCCGCTATCGCGCAGTTTTAACAAGGCGTTGCGTATATTGCTTGCGGCACCGACGTCCAACCCCCAGGTGGGTTGTGAAAGAACGAACAGAGACGGTTTCAAAGCCATCTCCCGCCCAACGATGAACTTTTGCAGATTCCCTCCTGACAAGCTTGCAGCTACCGATTGATTGCCACCGCATCGCACATCGTTGGTCTGGATGCATTCATCAGCGAACGCGCGTACTCTGGCGTGTCGTATCATGCCAAAGTGGGTTAGCCCATGTCGGTAGGCGGTCAGTAATCCGTTGAACGAAAGTGACAGATCTGGAACTGCTCCACGTCCCAGTCGTTCTTCTGGAACAAACCCAAGTCCCAGAGTACGACGCTGCATTGGGGTAAGCGTATTGGCTTTGACAGAGCTGATGATGATGTCGCCAGACTCTCGTCCGCTATGCAGCTCTTCGCCGGAGATCAGCCGCATTAGCTCGTTTTGACCGTTGCCTGAGACGCCAGCAATACCGACTATCTCACCCGGGCAGACATGTAGATTGTTGTCCTTTAGGCTAGTGCCAAACGGATCTTCGGGTTCGTGGTTCAGCGCAGTGATAGACAACTGCTGTTCAGATGAAGGATGTGCAGGTGCATGATTGGGTGGAGCTATGTTGCGGCCTATCATCATGTGAGCAAGTGCTTCGTTGCTGTGTTCGGAAGGCCGGGCTGTAGCAACCACTTTTCCGCGACGAAGAACTGTAGCGTTATCGCATAGCTGGCGGATCTCTTCCAGCTTGTGACTAATGTACAGAAGGCTGCAGCCTGGCTCGCGTAGTTTGCGTAAGGTGTCAAACAGCTGTTGTACACCTTGCGGTGGCAAAACGGACGTGGGCTCGTCCATGATCAGTAGTTTTGGTTCCTGTAACAGGCAACGTATTATTTCCACTCTCTGACGTTCACCGACAGACAACGAATGCACCAGAGTGCCAGCGGACAGCGGTAAACCGAATTCCTCGCCTACTGCCTCCACACGCTTGGAAAGTGATTTGATAGAACCTTTGACAGCCAGTGAAATATTCTGTGCAACAGTCAACGATTCAAACAGCGAAAAATGCTGAAACACCATGCCAATGCCAAGGCTGCGTGCTTGAGCAGGGTTCTTGATTGTCACTGATTTGCCCTGCCAGGTAATGCTTCCTTCATCGGGTTGACTGACACCATAGATCAGCTTCATCAGAGTGGATTTGCCCGCACCGTTCTCACCCAGAATGGCGTGAATCTCACCAGCAGCGATGTCCAGATCAATACGATCGTTTGCAACCACGGCGGGATAGACTTTACTGATTCCGCGTAGCTGAAGCAGTTGGCTCATGGGGTGTGAGTTCCAGAGAGCGATGGTGTGCCAGGTCTGGCATGTGCGCTTTCCAGACCTGGTCCTGCCGGAAATACACCGGGCATGACGATGAAGTCGGGGAGTCGTTTGACTCTATCTGTCCAGCGGCGAATAGCAGGGTACTCCATGCGCGATATACCGCCTTCTTCAGACAGGATGACATAGGCAAAGCAGGCAAGATCGGCGATTGTGGGTGCGTTGCCTTGGACTATCCAGGGGTGCTCCTCGCGCTCGTTAAACCACAGGTGCTCATCGAGAATACGGAAAAGGCGATGTGCTCCCTGCCGGCAGGCATCACCATCCAGATCGTAGAAGAAACCGTTGACTAGCCGGGCGGCTGAGGCTGTGCTGGTCAGTGCGTCCGCAAAACACATCCATTGAGTAACCTGCGCCAGGCGCATGGGGTCATCAACTGGAAACCATGTGCCATTCCTGTCGTATTGCCGAGCCAGATAAACGAGTATGGCGTGGGAGTCCTGGACTCTCAGTTTGCCATCCTGCAAGACCGGAAGTTGTCCCAAAGGGTTGATTGCCAGAAAAGAATCAGACTTGTGTTCAGCCGCTGGATAGAACTCAATGGCTTTCTTCTTGTAGCTGATACCCAGCATGCTCAGCAACAATCGCACTTTGTAGCAGTTGCCCGATAATTCGTAGTCGTAGAGAGTGACCATGCCGTTTGCTCGTGATCTCGTATTGACTTATAGATCCAGCACAAGTCGCCCGGAGCGTGCTCTTGATACACAGCTCATCATGCACTTGCCTTGTGCTTTTTCTGTATCACTCAAGTACACGTCCTGATGATCTGGCTCGCCTTCAAGTACCTCGACGCGGCAGGTTCCACATGCACCTTGTTCGCAGGACGACTGGACACCTACATTGTTCTCCCTTAACACGCTGAGCAAGCTCTGGCCGGCAGGTACCTGGAGTGACAGACCTGATCGAGCAAGCTCTACACTGAATGCTGAGGTGTCATCAACAACCTCAGAGTTCTTGAAATATTCGAAATGTATGGATGCATCAGGCCAGCCATTGTCAGACGCTGTTGTCCGGGCAAAATTCAGCATCGGACCCGGCCCACAAAGGTACACATGCTGATGTTCCTTCGGGGTTTGCAACAAGCGGGATATTGTTGTTCGGGTATGCTCGGTATCCTGTCCCACATGCCAGTGTACGCATCCGTTCATGTGTCCAAGCTCTTCTCGCATGAGGACTTCGTCGTCTGTGGCAACGAAATGATGCAAGGTAAATGGCAGGCCTGCATGATCAAGCGCACGCGCCATCGATAGTAGCGGTGTTAACCCGATCCCTCCCGCTATAAGGTGTGTGTGTTCGGCATCGCGCCGAAGGGTAAAGTTATTGTGGGGTATAGATGCCGCCAGTACGTCGCCGACTTTCAGAGAATCATGTAATGCGTGCGAGCCGCCGGATGAATCTTCCAGTCGCTTGACGGCAATGGCATAGTGATCAGTTTGTCCCGGGCCGTTGATGAGGGAGTATTGGCGAACCACACCGTTAGGTAAGTGCACGTCAATATGCGCTCCCGGTTGTGCAGCCGGCAAGATTTTCGCGACACCACTATCATCAGCCGTATCCACAAGTTCAAACCTGAAAGCCTTGACGCTGGCCGACAGCGGTTCGATGGCTGCGCAGCGCACGCGTAGACTGGCTTGAGAGCCAGCAACGCTCAGCGCAGGCATGCGCGCGTTGACTTCACTGACCGAAGGAATGTGCGGTGTCCAGGGTGCTGGTGCTGGCATGTGTCTGCGATGACTTTCAATGGCATCTCTTGCACGACACAGCGTGAAGTTGTGCTGTCTCAGCAATGCAGTTAATGTTGGTTTATCCGTGGTGTGTGCGTCAACGCCGCAAAGAACGCCGCGAATGGTGGTGCATGCTGCATCAACGGGTTGGAAGAAGAATGCAATATCGGGGGCCAGGGTGGTGGATGCATCCATCTTGCTATGAGCATGCAGGATGAGGATAAACGGATCAGGCGTGTCAGCACCATAATGCACAGGCTTTGTCGTGGTTCTTGCATGACCAGAGTTATAGTGATTGATCAGCGGTAGTGCGATATCGGCTAGTGGTGCATTGACTGTGACACCTCTCAATGGTGTTACTGCACGTGTGTTTAATGCGTCAAGTTCAGTTATTTGTCCATCGGGCTTCTCACCGCTCCACACCAGTCCGTGTTTCTCGATGGCAGGGTATGTGGTGTTGCAGATCTTGCGCGCGGGAGCATCTGCCGGGTGTGCCGGAATATACGTGCAGCCCGCAGTACGATTTGCGTAACGCCATCCGTGATATTGGCAGACGAGTTCACGACCATCATTGACACCGATCGACAAGCGCACACCGCGATGCAGGCAGCGGTTCTCCCAAGCGTTAACGTTGCCATCATCGGCTCGCCATAGTGCCATCTCACGACCCAGCAGCTTAGCTTGAAAGACATGACGTGGTACTAGATCGGTACTGCTGGCCACAGGATGCCAACGGTAACGGGCTGCTTCAAGATCGATCATGAGGCACTGAAACGGAGCATGGGGTGCGAGTAAACCTGGCGTGAAGTATCAATACGTGTTCATTCAAGATAAACAGATTTATGGCTGCGAATCAACGGGTAATTCAATCAGCTTTGTGGTTTTGCATTCTGCGTCAACAATGCCGACAGCTCAGCGAATCATCAGGCTGCTGCAGGTATCACCCCGTACCGCAAGCCCTTCGCACGAAGCCAGCGCCGGTAAGCTATCGCTGATTTGTCAGCGCGAATGGGTGTTTCAGCGCGAGGATCGAGTGGTAGTCGTTTGGGTAACTGGTTTTCCAGAATCGGCTTGTCCTGGCTGAAGATGTTTTGCTGGAACATGCGAATGTCCAGATCACTGCTTTGCGTGTCGATGACGCTGACAAGCGCATGCGCACGGATGTTTTCTTCATCCACACTCTGCAGGAACAATGCGATGACATCCAGACGCGACTGATCAGTCGGGCACGATTTGTACAGCACCGCGCAGTAGGGATGAGGAACTCGGTAGATATAGTCTGACATCGCGCCGCCAGTAGAACCTGCCGCTGCCTGGGGTTGATAAAACAGGCACTCGGTTGCCAGTATTTCATCGCGCTCAGGATCAAGTCTGACTTGATACTCGCGCACTTCGGTATGCGGCTCCTCACCCAGTACGCCGGTGTGAACAAACGGAAAATGGCCCATGTCGAGGAAGTTCTCCACAGCCCGCGGTGCGGATACATGCACACCTACGCTGGCCGCGCACACATTGCGTCTGTCCGCTTCAGCGTATTCTGGCAAGTCGAACAGCTCATTTTCCGGGGTGCCCAGACAGGTCCAGACATAGCCATAGGCCAGCTTGACAGGCAATTCACGCTGCGCATGATGTACGCTGACTTCCGGGCCGGGTGTCTTGGTGTAGTGTATGCATTCGCCCAGTAAGCGTGTTGTGCGGATGGTGTCGGGTGGAATGTCTTCAATGGCCGCTATGGGATGCCATAAGGCCAGTGCTACCGCGTCATCACAGTTTGTCATTGAGCTGGTTTCATCGTGTGTTGTATTTCGCGCCCGGTCATGAACTGTGCCAAGCGCAGGTTGTCCTGTCAATTCACTTTCGACGATGGCTCACCAAAAAATGGTGTGCTCCGCAGGTGTACCATAGCGAGTCGGATGTCACAAACTGAGGCGGTGTACGCAGTGAGCAACGTTAGCGAGCAGATCAGCCAAGGGGCTGTTCTGCTGACCGTGAATCAGCGACTGTCAAGACATCACATGATGTTGTACCAGAACTGGCAGCTGCAGTCCGGTCTTGACTGGTGGCCGACACCTGAAATTCTGCCATTCCGAAGTTGGATGAGTGCGTTGCACAGGCAGGCTCTGGGAATGGGGCTCAGCGAGCGAACGTTAGTGCCTGCACTTCGCGTGCAGCAGGCATGGCGTCGGATCATTGAGGCGGATACATCGGTGCAATTGCTTGATCCTGCGGGTGCTGCACGTTCAGCATTACAGGCTTGGGAGCTTTCTTGTGCGTGGCAATGCAGGAACCCGGAAGACCAGTATCTTTCTGCCGATCAGTTTGCCTGGCAGCGATGGATGACGCGCTATCGAGCATGGCTTGATGATCAGCACGGCGTCGATGAGCCATTGTTACCTGATGAGTTGATACGGATACTGCAAAGCGCCTCTGCAGAACAGATAAGTACCTTGTTACCCGATGTGATTGTTCTGGAAGGATTTCTCCAGGTACCCGCGCAGTTTGATCAACTGCTGACGGTTGTGCAAGCGCATGGCGTGCAAGTAAAAATCAATCAACCAGAAGCCGGCTGTGTGGTACACACAGTGAGCTACGCGGATGATGATGCTGAATTGCTGGGTATAGCGCAGCAAATGCGTGCAGAGCTAACGCATGATGCGACGCAATCGCTGGGGCTTGTTGTGCCAGATCTGCAACAGCGTCGCGATGCGGTAGTAAGAGCATTTGAACGCGTGTTCTATCCGGCGATGTCACCGACGCAGATCAGCCAGCAAAGGAAGGTTTATGAAGTCTCATTGGGACAATCCCTGGCCGAACAGCCAGTGGTTGCCATGGCGCTGGCATTGTTACGGCTTAGCGCTCAGAGCGTGTCGGGCAACGAACTCAGTGCGTTGGTGCTCAGTCCTTACTGGAAGGGTGCAGCTGCTGAAATACGTCGCCGGGAACAACTCGACAAGCGACTGCGTGACAAGCGTGTGCGTTCACTGGGCCTTGATCAATTCATTGATCAGATGTATCCGGGCAGTCAGTTGATGCCTGCTCTGAAAGCCCTGACAAAAAAGCGGAATCTTCGCCATGCAACCCTGCATCAATGGGCAGCTCGCTTCAGTAACTGGCTGGACCTGCTGGGCTGGCCTGGCAAATCCAATGATAGTGAAGAATACCAGGCGGTATCAGCGTGGTTTGAATGTCTGGATGATATGCAACTGCTTGACGATGGCGAAAGCCTATCGTTTAACAGCGCGTTTACTCAACTGAAGTCACTGGCGACTGATCGGGTTTTCCAGACACAGGCACCAGCAACCCCTATCCAGGTTATTGGCAGGCTGGAAAGTCATGGGCTGGATTTTGACTGCCTATGGGTTTGCGGATTGGACGGTGAGCAATGGCCGCCAGCCGGATCAGCCAGTGCGTTCTTGTCAATCAGTGAGCAAAAGCTGTGCAATGTGCCTAACAGCTCAGCCGCTGGTCGACTGGCACTGGCCGAGTCTGAGTTCATGCTGTGGGCAGCGCATACTCCGCTTTTGATCGGTAGCCGTGCGTTATCGCGCGAAGGTAAAGAGTTGATCAGTGCTGCATTACCGATCATCACGCCTTCAAAAAATAGTGAGCAGCTGGCTCAACCCATCATTGCACGTCTTGAACAGCTCGAAGAGCCTGTCGATCTGGTGCGTACCGTATCGCAATCACTTGATGTTACTGCCGTTGATGACTACCACGGCCCAGAACTTGTCGCAGGGACAAAAGCTGCGGGTGGTGCGCGCCTGTTTGAGAACCAGGCGCTGTGTCCGTTCCGTGCGTTCGCGCTGCACAGGTTGAACATCCGACCGCTTGAGGAGGTTGGTCTTGGGCTTGATGCACGTCAGCACGGCACATTACTGCACGATGCTCTGGAGCGTTTCTGGTTACAAGTGCGCACGCACGAAGCATTGGTAAGCATGGACGAATCCACACTTGATGAATTGTTGTGCCGCGTTGTTCAGGAATCGATGCAAGAGCTTGAAGTACCAGATGAGCTCCGGGCTCTGGAATTAACGCGACTTACGCGTCTTATGCATGAGTGGCTGACACAGTGTGAAGCACGCCGATCCCCTTTTGAAGTGGTTGAAGTTGAACGACGCATGCCCATCGAACATGGCGGAGTGTTGATGGAAGTCATCATTGATCGTATCGATAAAGTGGATGGGGCGCTGGTTGTCATTGATTACAAGACTGGCGTCAATAATAAAGTGAATACGTGGGCAGACCAGCGTATCTCGAATCCGCAACTGCCTTTATACGTATTGACTGATGAGCAGATATCGGCCGCAAGTTTTGCCCAGGTAGCGAGTAACCAATGCCGTTTTATTGGTATTGCCAGTGACGAGCAGACGTTACCCGGTGTCAGCGAGAAGTTGAAAGGGGCGAAGGCCTCTGTCGGGCAGGATGAGCCTATGACCAGTTGGCCACAGTGGACGGCGCACTGGCGCACATCGCTGGATGCTATCGCACAGGAGCTATTGCACGGTACTGCAACGGTGACACCCATGAAGTCTGCCTGCACGTATTGTGAGCTGAAGTCATTGTGCAGAATTCGGGAAGATGCAGAGCTTGACGGGGAGTTGTCTGGAGCAATCGGTGAGGAGCCCGGTTCAATGACAGGTGTAACGTCATGACCGGGCCCAGTGACCAGGCTGTCAGAGAGCAGGCTCTGGATGCCAGGCAATCGTTTATCGTGCAGCCCCCGCTGGCGCTGGAAAAACAGAGCTTCTTACCCGACGTGTTTTAACGCTGTTGTGTAATGTCGATGAGCCAGAAGAAATTCTGGCCATCACGTTTACCCGGAAGGCTGCCAGTGAGATGCGTCAACGCGTCGTCGACATTCTCGAACTGGCATCCAGCGATTTTGTGAGCACTGATGCTTACGAGCTTCAGGGAATAGCGCTGGCACGAGAGGTTCTTGCCAGAGATAAGCAGTGTGGCTGGAATCTATTACGAAACCCTCAACGCCTCAATCTTCGCACCATCGATGCGTTGGCTACACAGCTGGCTCATCGTCTGCCGGTCACCTCAACGTTGGGCGCACCTACGGGACTGGTTGAAAATGCTGACGCACTGTACCAGCTGGCAGCTGAACGATTCATCGAGTCAAACATTGCAGCTCTGGATCTTGTCTTGCTGCACCTTGGCAACAAGCTGGATCGTGCCAAGTCTCTGTTGGCCGGTTTGCTGGCAAAACGTGATCAGTGGCAACGGCACGTCTATAGCGCAGGTGATGATCATGATCACTTGCGACAGGTGCTTGAAGGTATGCTGGCGGAACTGGTGGAGTCCCGTTTACAGAATCTCTATTCGCTGGTGCCCGAGGGACTGGAGGCGAGGCTTTTGCCATGCTTGAACAACGCGTTCGAATTTGCGCTTCAGCAGGCCGAAGGGGATATCGGCGAGCTGGGCTGGGAGCTGCAGTTATGGCAAGACATGACGGAGCTGCCTGGCGCTGACATTACTGATCTTGATAGCTGGACGAGTATCGCTTTTGGACTGTTGACGACATCGAATCAGGTACGACGCCGTTTAACGAAAAAGGAAGGATTTCCGGCGAAGGGTGATGCGAAGAAGCTGGGTGTTGAAGCAGGTGCGCTTGACATGCACAAGCAGCGCATGGCGCAGGTGCTTGAGGAGGTAGAGCAGTGCAATGAGTTCATGGACGCACTGGTCGAGGTGCGAAAGTTACCTCCACCTTTCTATAAAGACGAACAATGGGCGCTGTTATCGCAGTTGCTGGAGGTCCTGCCAGAACTACTACTCGAGTTGCAGTTAGTGTTCAGTGAGCAGGCGCAAGTTGATTTTGGGGAGATCTCTGCGCGTGCTGCACGCGCGTTGGGTAGCGATGACGAACCCACTGATCTTGCCTTGTCTATGGATCTGAAGCTCAAACACCTGTTGGTGGATGAATTTCAGGATACCTCTCAGACACAGTTTCGGTTGTTTCAACAGCTAGTGAGTCAGTGGGAGCCTGAAGATGGGCGCACTTTTTTTGCGGTCGGTGATCCCATGCAGTCCATCTATCGCTTTCGCGAAGGCGACGTCGCCTTGTTCACTCAAGTTCAGGAAAAGGGGATCGGCCCTGTGGTCGTCAAGCCCTTGGTGCTGTCAGTGAACTTTCGGGCAGCGCCTGCTGTGACGCAGTGGGTAAATGACACTTTTGGGAAGATATTCCCCGCACGCGCTGACAGTGATACAGGCGCTGTACCGTATTCCCCCTCTGAAGCTTTTCGCTCCTATGAGGGCGGTGTCACCGTGCACCCGCTTATCGATGTAGACAAGCAGGCTGAAGCGGAGCGAGTTGCCAGACTGTGTTCTGAAGCCATCGCGGGTGAGCCCGAACATACCGTGGCCATTCTTGTGCGTTCGCGTGCTCAGGCTGTTGAGATCTTTGCCGCGCTGCGAAGTCATGGATTGGCTTACGAGTCCATAGAAATGGACCTGGTGGGTGAGCGTGCCGTGGTGCGTGATCTGATTTCTCTGGTACTGGCGCTACGCTATCCGCATGATCGGCTGCATTGGTTGTCGTTGTTACGCTCACCGTTTGTTGGATTGACGTTACTTGATCTGCACGCATTGATGGGGGATGCAGGGAGTAAGGCAGCGGTCATCGAACGTCTGCAGGATGCGACGGTTATCGAGACATTAAGTGCTGATGGGGTGCTTCGTGTTCAGCGACTGTTATCGGTAATCGAGCCCGCTATGCAACGCAGCATGCGTAGTCGACTCATGCCCTGGGTTGAGGCTGTGTGGCTACAGCTGGGAGGACCTGTGGTGTGTGAAAATGATCTGGACTTTGATGCGGCAGATCGTGCGATAGCACTGCTGTACCAGCTGGAAGCTGCCGGCGAGCTCTGGCAGAAATCGACTATCGAAGCTGCCATGGCAGGGTTATATGCCAAACCTGCCAATGCCTTGATGTGTCAGATTCAGGTGATGACGTTGCACAAATCGAAAGGCCTGGAATTCGATACAGTCATTCTTCCGGCTTTGAACAGAGCACCGCGAGGCGACAGCACACAGTTGCTGAACTGGTTTGAAAGTACGTTCGATGGTGAGCCACGTTTGCTGCTGGCGCCGTTCGAACAGGCCGGGATACACCCGAATCAGCGAGACCGGATAAACAAACTGGTGCAGCGCGCCAGCGAGCGCTGTAATGCTCAGGAGAAGCTGCGTTTGCTGTACGTGGCCTGTACGCGTGCCAAGCGCCAGTTGCATCTCGTGGCCAGGGCCGCTCACAATGTAAAAGGTGAATTGGGCAAACCGGTGGAAGCCTCTCTGCTCGCACCGCTCTGGCCATTGGTGGAAAATGAATTCGCTTCGGCCAAAACTGCCGCCGATGGTGCTGTGGATGGTAAGGACGCAGTTTCTGTCAGCACAGAATCATCTTCAAAGATGCACTCAGACAGTCACAGTGGCTTGCAGGGCCAACTGTTTCTGGAAGATCCATCGGATCAGATCCCGGCTTCGGCACCGCCGTTGCTGCGCTTGCCGGTGACTGCTCAGATGCCACAGTTCGATGCGTTTGTCTGGAGTGGACAGCCAGCGCCTGTAGATGAGGCAGATACGTCGTCGGTAGAGTTTCAATGGGCTGGTCGGGATGCACGTGACATTGGTACCGTGATCCACGATCAATTACAGGCGTTGGCAG
>CAYGSW010000058.1:16522-25044 GCA_964352535.1 uncultured Granulosicoccaceae bacterium
GCAGGTGCAGGTGCCCGGGTGTCGAACACTCTGACCGATCAGCGCAAGGTGGTGGTTGAGCGCCAACTGCGAAATCTTGGGCTGAACACCCTCCGCCTGGACGCTGCTGTTGGCAAAGTGATGAAAGCACTGGAGAACACACTGGAAGATGAGCGAGGCCAATGGATTCTGGATGGGCACGCGCAGGCTCAAAGTGAATGGGCCTTGAGCGTGCCACTGTCCGATCAAGATGATCGCAGGATAGAAGACACGCTGATTACACCGATACGCAAGGTAGTCATCGATCGCACCTTCGTGGATAGCGACGGTGTTCGCTGGATAGTGGACTACAAAACAGGGGATCACGAGGGTGGGGATGTTGAAGCCTTTCTGGATAAGGAACAAACGCGCTATGCCGATCAGTTAAATGGCTATGCTGCTATCATGCGACGGCTGGAGACAAGACCGGTTCGTGTGGGTCTGTACTTTCCCATGCTAAAGGCATGGCGTGAATGGGAACCTGTGTGAACTGCAATGCTGGCACCCGTATATAACGTGAGGCGATAAACACACATGGAAGCGCAATACTGGCTGGACAAATGGGCGGATGAAAAGATCGGCTTTCATCAGTCCGAGTTCAATCAACGCTTGATAACGTACTGGCCGCAGGTTTCAGATTTGACAGCGCAGGATCCATCAGCAGTATCCTCATGCGTTTTTGTACCATTGTGTGGCAAGTCGCTTGACTTGCTATGGTTACATCAACAGGGTCACGAGGTTCTGGGAATAGAGCTGAGCGTCATCGCAGTAGAGGCATTTTTTGATGAAAATGACCTGTCTTACGAGCGAGTCGACGACGACCAGTTCTCTCGTTTTTCCGGAACAGGCAGCGCGCACGGCATAACTCTGTTGGCGGGTGATTTTTTCGGTTTGACACCGAGCCATGTTGCCTCGTGCAATCTGTTTTACGATCGTGCCTCCCTGATTGCCATGAATCCGGAAATGCGTGCAGCCTATGCTCACCATCTGGCAACGCTACTGCCACCAGGCGCGCAAGGTTTGCTGCTTGCAATCTCGTATGATCAAGACAGAATGAAGGGACCACCGTTTTCGGTGTCGGATGAAAACGCCCGGCAATTGCTTGGCGATGGGTTTGATATCATTGAGCTGGCGCTGTTTGCAGGCCCGGAACGGGTAGGAAATCTGCGCGATCGGGGTCTTGAAACTCTCGACGAGCGGGTCTATCTACTAAAACGCAGGTGAGTATCACTGCGTTGCACAGGAATTCGTCCTGGAGAGACCTGTCCGATTGTGCGCTGCTGAGCCTGTAGCGGCATCAAAGTACCGGAAATAGCCCCGCCGGACTCATTTGCAGAATCACTCCCGGGGTAATCAGGTCTGCCTGGCCAGACACAACCGTTAAAAATTGTATGCGGTGCCCTACATACATCTGCAGTGGCCTCTGTAGCCGACAATTTATGCAACACTAGCCTATTGATTTATTAGAGAGCACCTCAATGCCCAAACCCTTACAACGAATTATCGGCTTTTTCATACTCGTGGCAACCGTGGGTATGTTGTCTTGCCAAGCTTTCATGGGCTGATTATGGCTGCCGTTACACGTATAGAGGCTGATACCAAGCCGAAAGTGCTCTGGCGCGGAATTCTGCTTTACATTCTGCCATTACCGCTGCTACCTGCATTTTTTCTCTCATTGAGAGATGGTCAGCTTGTTCAGGCTTTGGCTCAGGCTACAGGGTTTGTGCTTGCCATGAGCGCAGCGACACTTATCCGCAAGGGTATCCGACTGGACAATGAGGCAAAAAAGCGTCGTTTGCGACGTCGGGCCAGCACCGTGCAGTATCGTATGATCGGAGCGGGGCTGGTTTCGGTCGGGATGTTCGTCGTTGCCTGGTTGGGTACCAGCAGCCAGCATTCACTGATCGAGAGCGTGTTGTACGCTAGCGCCGTCCTGCTTGGCTGTTATCTGTACTACGACTTTGACCCTGCACGAAAAGACCCTGAAATTGCTGCGGTGGGTATCACCACCGAAGAGCTGATAGAACTTCTGGACGAGGCCGAAGGGCGGATAGAAGGTATCGAGAAGGCCAGTCGGCAGATCCACAATCTTGAATTCAAGGACCGGCTGCGGCGTATCGTGAAAGAGGCGCGGGATATACTCGACACGATCGAGAAAGATCCGGTAGATGCTCGTCGGGCGCGCAAGTTTCTGAAAGTCTATCTCGACGGTGCTCAGCAGGTCACTGAAGGTTATGCACGAACCCACACAGATAAGGAAAAACATGCATTGGAGGATAATTTTCGCCGCGTTCTGACAACCATTGAAACGGTTATCGCAGAGCAGCAGCTGAAACTTGCCGAAAACAATTTGAGTGATCTGGACGTCAACATCGAAGTGCTGCAAATGCAACTTGAAAAAGAAGGTGTCACGTAACGTTCATTGCAAACTTTCCATAACTAACTTCCTGACCCATTCGATTTTTCTGTCGATCGGGATACGCTACACACGTCGTGCAGTTGCACGGCGATATTATTTTGCAGACTGGCGCAAGCGACGCACCAGTCGCCACTTGGAGAAACACCATGGTCCAAACTACTGTCGATGTTGAAACCGCCACGGAGGCGCTACCGGGCACTGAATTATTGCCTGATCTCAAGCACGACATCGTGCCCTATGAGCAAGTGGATCAAAGCGAAAAAGCTCGTATTGACGCGCTGATGAATGAAATCAATCTGGCCGACAGCAATTCCATCATCTTTTTTGGCAGCAAGGCCCAGCAAGAGCTCACCAGTATTTCGGACAATATGCTCGAGGGTGTGCGCAACAAGGATCTGGGTTCGGCTGGCAGCTCGCTGAACGACATGGTATCTGTGTTACGCGGTTTTGAAGTCGAAGACTTCGACCCGAACAACCGCCCGGGATTGCTCACTCGTTTGTTCCGTAAGATTTTTGGGGGTGTCAGCCCGGTTGCCAAATTCATACAGCAATACGAAGGTGTCCGTCGTCAGGTAGATACGGTGACTGACGACCTTGAAAAGCACAAGACGCTACTGCTGCGTGACATCAAGTCACTGGACAAGCTTTATTCTGCCAACCTTGACTACTTTCACAACCTTGAAGCCTACATTCTTGCGGGTGAACAAAAGCTCAAGGCGATTGACGAGACAATTATTCCTGCGGCCGAAGAGCGTGCTGCCAATTCCGATGAGGTTCTCTCGGCACAGGAGCTGCGTGATATTCGCAGTGGGCGTGATGACCTGGAACGTCGCGTACATGATTTGCGGCTGACGCGTCAGGTTGCCATGCAAGGCTTGCCCAGCATCCGGCTTATCCAGGAGAATGACAAAGGGCTTGTCAACAAGATCAATTCCACTTTGGTCAACACCGTGCCACTATGGCGACAGCAGCTGGCACAAGCCGTCACTATCTTCCGTTCTGCAGAAGCTGCCAAGAGCGTCAAGGCTGCCAGCGATCTGACCAATGAATTACTGGAAAAGAACGCTGAGAATCTGAGAACAGCAAACAAAACGGTGCGCGAGGAGCTAGAACGCGGTGTTTTTGATGTGAATGCGGTGCGTCGTGCCAATGAGAATCTGATTGCAACGGTTGAGGAGAGTCTGCAGATAGCGGATGAGGGCAAGCGTCGTCGCGCTGAGGCCGAACAACAGTTGCAAAGTATGGAAAGTGAGCTCAAGGCAACTCTGACAGCGGCTTCTGCGCGGACCACGGAAGCATCGGTAGCGGGGGCTTAGCGTATGGGACTGTTCAGCAAGCTGTTTGGTGAATTCGTTGATGTCATTGAATGGACTGACGATTCAAGTAACACCATGGTGTACCGCTTTGAGCGCTATGGTAATGAGATAAAGTACGGTGCCAAGCTCATCGTTCGCGAATCGCAATTTGCCGTCTTTGTGAATGAAGGCGAAGTGGCTGATGTGCTCGGTCCGGGAACCTACGAGCTGGAAACAAAGAATCTCCCGGTTCTCACCACATTGCAGAATTGGCAACATGGCTTTGAAAGTCCGTTCAAGGCAGAGGTGTATTTTTGCAGTGCCCGCCGGTTCGTCGATCTGAAGTGGGGTACAAAACACCCACTCATGCTGCGCGACAGCGAGTTTGGCGGATTACGGATTCGCGCGTTTGGTACGTACGGAGTACGCATTGTTGATGCGCTCAAGTTCATTCGCGAAATCGTGGGCACTGATGGTGTTTTTACGACCGATGAAATCAGTGCCCAATTGCGCAATCTGATTACGTCGCGCTTTGCCACGATAATCGGCGGGGCTAACATCCCCGTGCTGGATATGGCAGCCAACTATGATCAGTTAGGGGAGTTTCTCACGCGTCGTATCGCGCCTGAGTTTGGTGAGTATGGTCTCCAGTTAACGCGGATCCTGGTGGAAAACATCTCTTTACCGCCGGCGGTTTCGGAGGCGCTGGACAAGCGCACCAGTATGGGTATGACCGGTAATCTTGATCGGTTTCTTCAATACCAGACAGGTGTCTCCATGGAGGCGGGAGCCAATAACACCGGAGGGGGTGCATCTGACGGTATTGGTATGGGCATTGGTCTGGCCATGGCTAACCGGATGAACGAGTCCATTGGTGGAGGTACGAGCAGCACGGCCACGCCTCCGCCGTTGCCTGGAAGTTCGGAGGTGTTTCACCTGGCCGTAGACGGTGCATCCAAGGGGCCTTACACGATGGATCTTCTTAAACAGCATGCTGTTGCCGGAACCTTGAATGCCGAGACACTGGTATGGGCACCATCGATGACTGAATGGGCGCCTGCGGGCAGCGTAGATGCCTTGAAGAGTATGCTTGAAAGTGTGCCAGCATCACCACCGCCGATTCCTGCTACATGACAAGAAGCGGTAGCCTCAAAGATCGTCTACAAGCACAACTACAAGAGCGCATGGATGCGCAACAAGGCGTCCCTGTAAAAGCGGCGGCGTATCATTGGCAAGATGATGATGAGCGTAGCGTTGGTGAAGCCACAACGCGGGCGCTTACCGAAAAACGATTCCCTTGCGCACAGTGCGGTGCTGTTCTGAATTACGCTATTGGCACGCGTTCGCTGGCTTGCGAATATTGCGGCCATCGCAACGCGATTGAGCAATCGACAGTTCAGTTGCAAGAGATTGACTTGCAGCATGCGCTACGAAAGCTTCAGGAATCGGTCAGTGTGCCAGTTGAAGAGCAGGGCATAAGTTGCCCCAACTGTGCAGCACATTTCGAACTTGATGCGCATATCCACGCGGGTGAATGCCCATTCTGTGGCACTGATGTGGTCACTGACACCAGCCGTTCAAAACCGATCAAGCCTAAAGGCTTGCTGCCTTTTGCGGTGAACGCAGAAGATGCACGCAAGTCCTATCAGCAATGGCTGGGCAAACGCTGGTTTGCGCCTGGCGCTTTGAAGAAGTACGCGCGCAGCGATGCACAACTCAACGGGGTGTACATTCCTTACTGGACGTATGACAGCGACACAGCGACCGCTTATCAAGGTCAGCGTGGTGAGGTGTATTACGTAAGCCAGCGCTATACAACGACTCACAATGGTCGTACCGTGACCAGGACACGTCAGGTTCCCAAGATCCGCTGGTATCCGGCCAGTGGTCGTACCGCGCGGCATTTTGATGACGTGTTGGTGGGGGCGACAAAAACCTTGCCGCGTAAGATCACCGATTGGTTAGCGCCTTGGGATTTGCAGAATCTGGAGCCGTACAACGAGGAATATCTGGCAGGTTTTAGCAGCGAGGTTTATCAGGTTGATCTGGATGAAGGATTTGCATTGGCGCAGAGCACCATGGACAAGGTGATTCGCGGTGATGTCAAACGTGCAATTGGCGGCGATCAGCAGCGAATACACAAGTTGTCCACACGGCATAGTGACACGACGTTCAAGCATGTGTTGTTACCGGTGTGGACAGCAGGGTTTGTATTTCGTAACAAAACCTATCGTTTTGTTGTAAACGGTAGAACCGGCAAAGTGCGTGGCGAGCGTCCCTACAGTATCGTCAAGATCACTCTGGCAAGCATTGCGGGGGCCGCTCTATTGGTTTTTGTATTGTTTCTCATGAGCAGCTCTCAAGGTATGCAATCACGTGGTGGCGGATTCAACTGGAGTCTTGGTGATAGCTTTACTGTGGATTTTGGAAGGCCACCAAGCCCTTCTCAATGGCCGCAAAATCACATGAACGAACGCTTGCAACAGTGGGAGCAGAGAGCCCCTAAGGTCACGTTCTAGTCAATCAGGCGCTTTGTCGGGTGACTACGGAATCGGTAAAATATATTGCGGTTAGCGCTGTCAATTTCGAAAACCACAAGTCTGTGTTGTTTCAAGCGCACCGTGTCAGGTCATGTGTAAAGAGAGACCGTTACAGATTCTGTCTGCACCAGTCTCCGAAAGGCCAGTGTTGTTATGTACAACTGCTGCGTCCGGGCTTTGTTGGCTTGGTCACCGCTATTGCCGTTGAGGCGACGTAAAGATTTTCTCAGGCTTGCTCGTTTCGATGAGCTTCGTAGAAAGAGCGCAGAACAGCGTTCATTTTGGTTTGATAGCCCCGACCCTGGCTGCGAAACCATTGCACCATATCTTCATCGAATCGTACCGTGAGTCGTTCCTTGCCTTCAGCTGGATAGCGTACTCGGGCATTTTTCCAAAACTCATCATCCAGTTCGGGAATATCGTCGGTGTTGATGTCTTCGTCGGGCATCGCGGCCAGTTCTTCAGAAGCTAAAGCTTGCGCGTATTGCTTTTTCATATCGTCGTCGCTCTCTAGGTGTTGCTTTACGGGTGGGGATCAATCGAGTTACTTCATGGCGGTCGGTATGCACCACCATTAACACCACGACCCCATCGAGTAGCCCAAGGCTGATTTCACGGATTTCATCGTAGTCATATCGCTCATCAATCTCGGTGAGCACTGGCCCATCGAAAATCCGTTGAGCATCCTCAAAGCGAATACCGTGATCCTGGATGTTGGCTCGATTCTTTTTATCATCCCAGTCAAAGCTCTTACAATGTTATGCACTAATGTACATGCATCGACAAAGGAGCGAGCAAACTTACCATAATGCCGATTAGGCGTACCGCCTTGCCCTGCTTGGCCGGTACGGCTGAAACGCATGGATGACACACCACGCAACCCTTTTTGAAATCGATCGTTGATACGCTTGAAATGCTTGGTGGAACGGGGTTGGTACGGATCTGATTCAACTATCGATGGTTGCGTGAATGGGCGTGAAACGCCGTTGCCGTGTCATGTACCATGCCGGTATGGGGTGTGTGAACTGGCGTTAGCCGGTTGCGCAGCGTGCCAATACGGGCGAAACGACACAAGGCGCAACCCCTGATGAAACGCCACATGACACGAGCAATGCAACCTTCTCGCTGTGGTTGCTCGAAACGCTGGACGTTACTGAACGGGAATTGAAGCAAACCCGCGATGAACTGTCGGGTGTCATCGTCGATCTATTGGATACCAAAGAACGGCTGAACGGACACCACGAAGCAGCCCGGCTGTTGGAACATTAAGCTACAGAACATGAACAGCAGATCAACGATGCCAGGCGACAGGCTAAGAAGTGGAATAATGCGCTCGCTGAACGCAAGGCCGAAATCGAGCAGGCGAGGGCGGAAGCAGCTGCCCTGGCTGGCAAGGTTAAGCGAGAAGTGAGCGAAAAAGCTGAGGCAGTGGCACGGGCACTTCAATCACGGGGTTGACTGCACGAATTTTCAATCAAAAACTGAAGTCAGTATCAGCAGGGTAGGCGAGGGCAATTGGGGAATTCGGAAAAAATGGAACGCTAACGATTGCCAGGCTACAGCGTCTTCTCGAGCGTTCACGATGAGCACCAGTGGGTCATCGGTGATTCCTCCGTCTCAGGTGGCCGGTATGGCTGACGTCTTTCTCGTGTTGGCGAGATGGGCCATCGACCCGGAACGACCTGCCGAACCAGAGGACCTCGCGCCCGGATTGCTAAAGCGGCTGGAAGGTGTGTACAAGGACACGATGGCGGTGCTCGGCCCAGTCGCTCTGCCCGAGTTCCAGTCACTGTTCGGCGGTGCCTCACTGCCAGCATTGCCAACGCTCATACGACCAGCGGCAGTCATACTCGATCTAGCCGATCGGTTGCCAGCCTACAACACGATCAATGCTGCAATACGGACCCTCGTTGAGGGGCCGACGAAGTCGCTGACGCCCAGTCAGTCGATTGTTGCTCGCATCTTGCTTGCGCCGCTCGAGCGTCCAGGTGCGATCATGGCCCTGCGTGCTGCGATCACAGAGGGGGCACCAGCCAGTGCGTTTGGGCTCACCCATATTGTGAACGCTTGGCTACACAGTGCGATTTGGATCATCCGAACAGCTACACGTTCGAGGTCCAATGGCAGTTGGTCATCGATGACGGGTACCTAGTACGCGATTGTTAATGCCGGTGTAAAAGCGCGGTTATCTGCCACCAACGGTTATCTTGGGGCCATGCGTGCATTAGACATCACCTGCAGCCATAGTCG
>CAYGSW010000059.1:0-24885 GCA_964352535.1 uncultured Granulosicoccaceae bacterium
GGCTTATCACATAAGGCTGATTATCGGAAGCACCGAGAAGGCGTTTATATGTCTGGTCCCAGTTCTTTTGTCTATAGCCTTTTTCCAGCAGTTGATTGAAGCGGCGGAAGCCTGAGCTGCCTTTATAGGCTTCGGATAAGGTATCCCACGTTTTGAAGCGGAACAACTCGCCGTGTCGAACGCCGCTACCACCGTTCTTCAGCTCGAAGCAGTCTTGCACAAATCTGTTCAGATCCACATGATTGCTCTTCAGTGTTGCAGTTATGTTGCGACTGGCCAGACGTTGCACCCATTCAAACAAACCCCAATTGTCGTTGACCAGGATCAGCGTGGGCACATCCGGGATGGTGGGCTTTTGGTATGTTTCGATTTTAAGTGCGCTGAGTTTGTTGCCCCTGAACTCTGCCTTCATGCTGCTAGGGTGAGCCACAATGATCTTGTTGACAATGGAATCTACGGCATTGCCTGAGCGAACTGAATGCACCATCTCTCGAACTCGGATGCTGCCGCTTTGTCGCACTGTTCGACCGCCCAGATTCTGATAGTCATCACCAAGGGTCGAGCGCGCCTGCGGGCTGCGCTCCAGTATCTGTAATATGGGTTGAGGCAAGTCGTGGCACTCGTCGACCATGACGTGGGTGTATAGGGCTGGAATCTCCCATCCGTGCAATGCTGCCCATTTGATCTTGTGATAACCCTTGATCGGTGGTTTGAAATCGCGGGTGGGCGATAGCAACAGGGTCTGCCACAAACTACATGCGTAGTGGTGTACCACGGCACGTAGCGTGACATCGAAGGTTGCGGTGTGGGAGGCTGGAATATGCTTTTCAAGGATACGGGTGTCACGGCTCTGGCAGAAGCGAAACACGGTTGCTCGTATTGCCCTGATGATCTGGAGACTGCTGTGTTTACCGCTGGCTCTAACCCCAAGTTGGCGAATGATAGCCTCATCAGACATGGTGGCACGCGTGCTGATAGTGTCCCGCATGTTTTTGTTGGCAGCCGTGTTGACGTCCTTTGGAATAAGCATGTTGGCCAGGTCGATAAAGGTGGCCGTGTGCACATGCGGCATGTTCTTCAAGTCAATACGCAAGGCATCCAGTTGCATTTTTCGTGCTGCCAGAACCAACACTTTCGCGTTGGATGTTCCGAACATCATCAGCAGGGATTTTACCAGTGAGGTTTTTCCGGTGCCTGCGTAACCCTGAATATGCAAATGCTCATTTTTCTGAGCTTCAAACTCTCGATACACGCGGCTTTGTTCAGCACTGAGTGAGTGTTGTCGTGCATCGACAATCGTCCTGACGGTCCTGTTGTTCTGTGACTCGCGGTAGCGGTGTTGAAAACCAAAGTCGTATTGCCCGGTGCCAGAGATATACGCGCGTCGTTCTACCTCTTCATCATCCAGCAAGCCAATTTTGAATCCGGGCAGCAAATGCATGCCAGTGTCAATGGCTTTGCGATCAAGATGTTGCGAGGCGAACTCGATAAGTTCTGGCAAGCTGCTGCTGTCGACTTGCTGAAGGCAAGAGTCGATGGTTGTTGCCAGTAAGCGTTCGGCCGTCAGATGTTTGTGGTTGCGAAGTGCCGGTAGATGCGATAGCACAAACAGTGAAGCGATCTCAGGCATACCCAATGTTGCCAGCGAGGTTTCCCAGTCGGCGGTATCGTCGAGTAGTGCCGATAGTGTGCCTTCGCTAACAGGTAAGTACAGCTCTGCCTCTATGGCTAACATGGGTGTGTTCATCAATGTGGTGGGACGACATCAGTCACACGCAGGAGTATCTCACACAGCTGCTTTGTATTCTTCGAATGCGAATTGATCGAAACACAACGAAAGATGATCGTGTTTCTTTACCGATGGTCTGGATTTGTTCATTCCGAGTTCAGCTCTAGCAGCTCGATAACAAAAAACAAGTGCATCACCAAGTGCAATGGTAGAACCGGAACCCATATTACCGTAGGCCAACTCAGGTGGCATTACAAATCGGTACGTACTGCCCACAGTCATCAATTGCACACCCTCGACCCATTTGGGAATAGTGCCAGCGAGTTGAAATGTTGCCGGTTCGCCTCGTGTGTGAGAACTGTCAAACTCGACTGCATTTGTTAGCGTACCCGTATAGTGAACGGTCACAATGCTGTCGGCTGAAGGGTTAATGCCTTGAGTATCGACCAGAACTTCATACTGCAAGCCAGATTCGGTGACACTGACTGAGCTTGTTGCAGCATTGTTGAGCAGGAATTGCTCCTGATCGTCTGAAAAGGCAGGAAAAGGTTGTGACTTATTGTCTATCTCAGAACTTCCTCCACAAGCTGCAAGTAGTGTTAGTGAAAGAGCCAGTACAACAGTTAGTCTTGCTCTCACAAGGTGAACTCGGGGTGTATTTTGGCTGTTTTTTGTTCAGCCAAAGTTGTGAATCCTTGAATTAACCAAGTGCGCAACGCTCTACTGTATCTTAAGGCGATGCTGTGGTTGCTCCGGGATTCGAGTGAAAATGAGCTCCTGAGTTCAGGCTCACCCTTGTCTTAAGGGCGATATCGAGCTGTTACTAACAATGAGTTGAACCAGGCGAAGTTGTAGAGATCATCAATATCAGCGCCACCTTCCAGCACTCTGTATTCGAGGCCCAGATTCCATTGAGTGCTGACAGCGTAGTTAACGCTGAGGCCAAGATCGATCGCACGGCCGGGGCCACCGCCGAGAGCGTCTACGTCTGCTGCAACACTCCATGGCCCCTCCAAACGGTATTCACCCGCTAGATACAACAATGGCACAAGTCCAACGTCATCATCGGAGCTGGTAACTGCACCTTGTGTCAGCTTGATTTCTGCGTCCCGTACTTTCAGCGTGCCTCCCAGCCAGAAATCCCAATTGTCCCGAGCGCGCAAGTGATACCGATAGCCGACGCGCCATGAATTGAAGGTATATGCGCCCGTGACAGGCTGATTGACATTGAAGGTTTCACCGGCAAACCGGATGGGTTCAGCGACTGAGCCTTCTTCTGAATAGCTTAGCGGGGCAAGCAGCACGCGAATGCCATGTTTGTCATTGATATTCCAGATGCCTTCCAGTCGAACTCCTGGCCATGGGCCTGAGCCTGCGATATCGTTGAGCGAGAAACGTGTGCCATTGGTGTCATTGGGTATTTGCACATCATTACTTTCTTGAAAGCTTGCACCGACAGAGACTTTGAGGTCAAAGGGGCTGGCCGCTGCGTTAACGATGCCGGATGCTATGAGGCAGAATAGGCAGGCCAAAGCAGACCATTGGGTGTGTGCTGGGTGTCTAGTCATGTTTGAACGGTGTGGTAGCTAAGTTGCTGAGAGGTGAATTTCTGCAGATTGGGCTGAAAAGTGACCGGATTGCGGCGATTCTGTGACAGTTTGCGAGTTGTAATATGCCGCCGTATGGACTCTACGTGTAGGGTTCGCTTAATGATCAATGGTGTGTGTTTTCAGGCCTGAGCTTTCAGGTATACGATGCAGTTTCAAGCCTTGCAATCGACCCTAAAGCTGCGGACAATCGACGCATTCCACTAAAAAACTCCATAAACATAAACCATAAACGTAAATATGAATATTTCGGGTAGGAAGGCGCTGGTATTTGGCGGAACCTCTGGTATCGGTCTGGCAACCGTGGCGCGGCTTGTCTCGCTTGGAGCTGAGGTGGTGGCCATGGGCCGGGATCCCTCGAAAGCTGCTGTGTTGCCCGACGGCGCCGGTTTTGAGCAATGCGATGTGCGTGACAGGGATGCTTTGTGCGCGTTGTTCAGTAAGTTAGGGCCTGTCGATATTCTTGTAAGCGCAGCAACCGGAGGCAGCCGCGCAATCGGGCCATTTTCTACTATGGATATGGATGGTTACATGGGCTCCTTCGACAAGCTATGGGGTTATGCCAATGTGGTGCGTTATGGCGTCGAGCATCTGACGGAAAATGGCGCGATTGTGCTTGTCTCAGGATCACCAGCGAGGCGCTGTGGTCCAGGTCAGGTCGCTCTTTCATCTGTGGGCGGGGCTGTCGAGGCCTTGTCCAGGGCCGTTGCAAAGGAGATTACGCCAAAGCGTATCAATGTGATGTCGCCCGGGCTCATCGATACACCAATGGTACCGTTGCAGGGCGCAGAACGTGAGGCGCACTATGACAAGCTGACGGGCAACAATCTGATAGCCCGGGCGGGTACGCCTGATGAATGCGCCCAAGGCATTATTTTTTTAATTCAGAATGATTTTGTAACGGGTACGACGCTGGATGTTGATGGCGGAATTTTGTTGTCCTAACGCCTCGCGCTTGAGTACTCGGTTTCCTGCGTAGATCGTATCGTGTCACTCATTGCCACGATATTGCTATTTGTGGTTTACCTTGTTGGCATACAAGCATCTGACTATGCCCTGCACAATCCATTCAGCAGTGACCCTGATGATTTCAGGGTTTTTAAACTGGAGTTAACCAACGCGGTATGAGCAACCAATACGCTTCTGTATTTCAACCTCTGGACCTTGGGCATACAACACTTTCAAACCGGATATTGATGGGGTCCATGCACACTGGTCTGGAGGACAGGCGTCAGGATTATCCGAAGCTGGCTGCTTATTTTGCAGAACGTGCAGCGGGTGGTGCAGGCTTGATGGTTACTGGCGGTATTGCCCCGAATATCCGGGGTTGGCTCGGTCCGTTTTCAGGGATGTTGAACAGTCGCTGGCAAGTGGGCAGGCACAAGCTGGTGACATCTGCAGTGCATCAGGAGGGGGGAAAGATCTGCATGCAGATACTGCATTCAGGGCGTTACGGCTATCACCCTTTCGTTGTGTCATCCACTGACAAGAAATCACCCATTTCCCGTTTTCAGCCTAAACAATTGAGTAGCGGCGGTATTGAATCGCAGATAAAAGCGTTCGCTCGTTGCGCGGCTTTGGCGCGGGACGCTGGTTATGATGGTGTTGAAATCATGGGCTCGGAAGGCTATCTGATCAATCAGTTCTTATCGGGCCGTGTGAATACGCGTGATGATGAGTGGGGTGGTGACGTTGCCCGGCGCTTGCGACTTGCTGAGGAAATTGTTTCGCGTGTACGCGAAGCGGTTGGCACTGACTTTATTGTTATCTATCGATTGTCCATGCTGGAGCTGGTAGAGCAGGGCAGTGACTGGGAGGCCATTGTTGCGCAGGCCCGTGCGATTGAGTCTGCTGGTGTTACGCTGATCACCACTGGAATAGGTTGGCATGAAGCGCGAATTCCCACTATTGCAGCCATGGTTCCACGTGGTGCGTTTGCTTCGGTCACGGGAAAACTGAAGTCTGAGGTGTCTGTGCCATTGGTAGCGACGAACAGAATCAACACCGTGCAGGTCGCTGATCAGATTATCTCCAGTGGAGATGCTGACATGGTTTCCATGGCAAGACCTTTTCTGGCAGATGCTCAGTTTCCTATCAAAGCCATGCAAGGGCGTGTTGATGAAATCAATACCTGCATAGCGTGTAATCAAGCGTGCCTTGATCATGTATTCCAGAAGAAGACAGCAAGTTGCCTTGTTAATCCGCGTGCCTGTCACGAAACCGAACTGTTGATTGAACCTGCCGCCAATACGAAATCTGTGTGTGTGGTGGGCGCGGGGCCAGCAGGGCTGGCGGCCGCCACCACGGCTGCTGGTCGTGGGCATTCGGTGACGTTGATTGATGCTGCGAGCGAGATTGGCGGTCAGTTCAATATGGCCAAACAGGTGCCTGGCAAGGAAGAGTTTAATGAAACGCTTCGGTATTTCCAGAAGCAAATTGAACTGACAGGTGTGCAATTGAAGCTTAACCACAGGATTGACAATGCCGACGAGCTCACAACGTTTGATGAGGTTGTATTGGCTACGGGTGTGGTACCGCGCACTCCGCCCATTGAAGGCATTGAGCATTCAAAGGTCTTGTCTTATGTTGATGTGTTGCGTGGACGGGCAAACGTTGGAGCACGTGTAGCGATCATTGGCGCCGGGGGAATTGGTTTCGATATCGCTGAATACCTGTCGCACGATGGAAACGATTCAAGCCTGAATCCTGCCACCTTCATGAACGAGTGGGGCATTGATGCAAGCTTTGAAAGTGTTGGTGGTGTTACTGATTTCAACCCGAAGCATCCAGCGGCGCGCGAAGTAACACTTCTTCAACGCAAGGAGAGTAAAGTTGGCAAGAACCTGGGTAAATCCACCGGATGGATCCATCGACGTTCACTGACTATGCGTGGCGTTACCATGCTTAAAGGGTGTGTGTACAAGCGCATTGATGACGATGGCCTTCATTTCAGTGTTGATGGTGAAGATCGTGTGCTTGATGTTGATCATGTCATTATCTGTGCTGGCCAGGACCCGCTGCGTGAGCTACACGAACCCTTGCAACAGTTGGGTGTCTCGGCTCATCTTATTGGCGGTGCAGATGTGGCGGCTGAGCTTGATGCCAAACGGGCTATTGATCAGGGCACCCGGTTGGCGGCGGTGCTTTGATAGTTAACGGAGACAACTCATGCTCTACAAGTTGGGGGCGCGTTGAGCCCCCCCTAATAGATTTCATCAACCAGGCATATGATACCCTGGCGTGGACAGGGACAGCGCCACTTCATCACTCGACATGCCCTCTTCTATGGATTCGAACAAGGGTGAAGACAAGTAGCGTTCGCCGGTGTCCGGCAGCATGCACAGGATGGTGGAACCCGCATTCGCTTTCGCTGCGATATCCATGGCAATCGCAAACGTTGAGCCTCCGGAAATTCCGGTGAATATGCCTTCCTGTTGTGCAAGTTTTTGTGACCATTCAATACCTGACGGACCGGTAACGGGTAGTAATTCGTCATAGAGCTTATTGTCAATGGCTTCCTGCAACACCAGCGGAATGAAGTCCGGTGTCCACCCTTGTATTGGATGAGGCTTGAACGCCGGGTGGCTGGCTGCAGGTGAGCCACCCGGCGTTCGTTCTTGCTCATGACCGCTTGCAATTAGCTGGGCGTCTGCGGGTTCACTCAGGATAATCTTTGTGTCAGGTCGTTCACGTCGTAAAACACGTGCCACTCCGGTAACTGTGCCACCTGTGCCATAACCTGTGACCCAGTAGTCCAGAGGCATGCCTTCAAAGTCGGCAAGGATTTCTCTGGCTGTTGTGTTTTCATGAATTCTGGCGTTGTACTCAGACTCGAACTGTTGCGCCATGAACCATCCATTCGCCTCAGCCAGTTCAACCGCTTTTTTATACATGCCCAGGCCTTTTTCGGCTTTGGGTGTAAGAACAACTTTAGCGCCCAGAAAGCGCATCAGTTTTCGCCGTTCAATAGAAAAACTTTCGGCCATGGTAATGACCAGGGGATAACCTTTGGCAGCACAGACCATGGCCAGACCTATTCCCGTGTTTCCGCTCGTGGCTTCAACGACGGTCTGACCGGGCTTGAGTGCACCGCTGCGTTCTGCTTCTTCAATGATGCTGATGGCCAATCGGTCCTTGACGGAGGAGGCAGGATTAAAAAATTCCGCCTTTACATACAGATTGATGCCATCGGGCGCCAGACGATTAATTCTGACGCATGGCGTGTTGCCGATGGTATCCAGAATACTGTCGTAGCACTGTCCACGTCCCTGGGTTGTTCTGGATGCGGTTTGATCGGTGGTGCTGGTCATTGTACTTCTCCGTCTCGATGGTTGAGTTCGCAGCGTCTAGCGCTATATGAACGCTGCTGACGTTGAAACTTGATGCTGAACTAGTGGCGTTTTGTTTGCAAAGGTGAACACTACAATATTTCAGGCACAAGCGTATTTTTGAATGTCAGACAACAGATTTACGAAACCGACGCCAGATGGGCAGTTGAGAGGCCAGAATACTGATCAGTGCAACGCTAAGCACGAAGCTGATAGGGTGCGAGACAAAGTTCCAGAAGAACGTGCCCATATCGCCGCGTGCCCCCAACATGGCGCGTCGAAAGTTTGAGTCCATCATGGGGCCAAGGATGACTCCAAGAATAACTGGTCCCACCTGAAACCCATAGATCTTCATGAAATACCCGATGACGCCGAACAGGAGCATCCAGTAGATGTGAGCGGGATTATTCTGAATGGTATAGGTGCCGACAGCAGAGAGAATGATAATCAACGGGATAAGAACGGCTTTGGGGCACTCAACAATTTTGGTGAAGACTCGAACACCGGTAAGCCCGAAAAGCAGGAGAAAGCAGTTGGCCAATGTCAGGGAGCCGACGATGAACCAGAAAAGATGTGGTGTTTCCAATAGCAGTAGTGGTCCGGGTTTCAAACCGTGGATAAACAAAGCACCTATAATGACAGCGGTGACGGCATCACCGGGTATACCCAGCGTCAGCATGGGGATATGCGCCCCTCCGACGGCTGCGTTGTTAGCGGCTTCTGGTGCAACCAGACCTTCGGTAGCGCCGTCTCCAAATTTAACCTTGGGATTTTGTGTGGATCGTTTTGCATGGTCATACGCCAGCAATGCGGCGATATCTCCACCCGTACCTGGCAGTGCGCCAATCACGGTGCCAATGCCGGAGCTACGTATTGCTAACCAGAAGTGTTGCTTGATGCTCGACCAGCGAGGAATTACACGCCCAATTTTTTGCTTGATAACCGGGAGATCCATCTGCCGAAGCTGCACCAAGGCTTCTGCGACACCAAAGAAACCGATCATAGCTGCTATATAGGGTATTCCGCCCATGAGCGTGACAGAGCCAAACGTAAAACGTCCCTCTGCTGTCATGGGATCGAGCCCGACCATACTGATTAGCACACCCAGTGCGCCCGCAAACGCACCTTTTGCAAAGCTCTCCCCTGACAACGTTCCTACCAGTGTGATACCGATAAGCCCCAACAACAGATAGTCTCGCGAGTTGAACATCAGCGCAAATTCTGCAATGACGGGAGCAAACAGGGCAAGCGCGATTATACCGATGAATCCGCCAAACACACTCATGATGGTGGTCAGGCCAATCGCCTCTCCTGCATCGCCTTTCTTTGCCATCGGATAGCCATCCAGCGCACTTGCAATAGCACTGGGTGCTCCCGGGATATTGAGCAAAATGGCGGTACGGGATCCGCCATAAACGCCTCCAATGAAGACGCTGCATATCAGAGCCAGTGCCTCATTCACATTCCATTTGAAAGTGAAGGAAATCAGAATGGACGTAGCCATAGTGACTGACAGGCCCGGAATAGCACCGACGTAGATGCCTGCAAATGTTCCTGTAGCCGTGAGAAACAACAACCAGGGGTCAAGCCAGACAATGGTAAAGAATGACAGTGCGTCGAGCATTACAACAACCAGTGGATGAGTGTGCCTTCAGGAAGTACAACCTGAAAAACCCGACGAAACACAATGTGTATGATTAACAGTGCGACAAGGCTTGTGCACAGGGAAATCAATAGCGACTTTTTCCACAGATAGCTGATGCTGATAAAAAGAAACAGGCCAGAGCAAAGTAGAAAACCTAGTGTTGGCATGGCGGCAACGTACAGTGCAAGCAGTGCAGTGATGGCAATCACGCGAGTCGGTAATACGGTATCAACATCCAAGGGGCTCTTTGGAGAGCTTGATGAATCAATATGTGTTTCGTTGGTCCTGCTTTCGACGTCACTGTGTTTGTCGGGTTGGTTGTATTTCTGGCTGTGGCCAAGAGCATCATGGCTATCTCTGCGAGCGTCGCGAAAAATCAATAATCCGCACACCAGCATTGTGGCTGACGCCAGCATCGGAAATACCCCCGGGGAAGACCATTTGCTGAATCCGGCTATGCCGTAGGATTCCCACAGTGCTGCGGCACTGAATATGACCAGTGCCGCAACGAAGAGCGTTTCACCACGTTGTTTCACGATGTGTTTTTTAGTGAACCAAACGTGCAGAAAGCTGTTATGGCCGCATGATGCCGAGGTCTTCCGGGTTTACCTTTGCAGCCCCCGTGTCCTGTAATACCCACGAAGTGACCGCTTGCCATTTTGACAAGAATGCCGATGCTTCATCACCACTGAGATCCATCACGATGTTTCCCTTGTTTTCCATCAGCGTGATGTACTCTTCGCTCTGAGATGCTGTTTCGAATGCGCTAACCAGCGTTGCCTTGACATCATCGGGCACATCGTTGCGCACGAATACACCATAGAAAGGCCCCCACGGTAGATACTGTGCCATGCCTGGTACGCTATCGGTAATTGCAGGAACGCCTTCCAGCGAATCCACAGGTGCTTCGTTTACAACCGCCAATGCACGCATGTTGCCGGCTTTGATTTGCTCTGCTGCTGCCGAGATACCGGCTGGCATGAAGTCCACTTCCTTACCCAGCATGGCAGTAAGGCCTGGACCTTCGCCATCAAACGGTATCGGGGTAACGTCAAAGTCAGTGGAGTTGCCTACTAGTGCTGCCACCGTGCTAGGCAAACCACCGGGGCCTGTGGAACCCATAAGCACATTGCCGGGGTTGTCTTTTATATCCTGCAATAGATCATCCATGCTCTGGTATTTTGAATCTGCGCGTACCACGATAACGGCAACCCCGCGTCCCAGAATTCGGATGGGATAAAATTGTGAGTAATCCAGCTCGGCAACACCCATGACCGGATGAAGTTGGGGGTTTTCGGCACCGTACAGAAACGTATAGCCATCAGCCGGTGCGGTGTTCACGAATGCTGTGGATATAGCACCGGCTCCACCTGCCTTGTTCAATACGACAATGGGTTTGCCCAGAGCTTCCTCTGCAGCAGGATTAATGGCTCGGGCGACAGTGTCTGTTGCACCACCTGCTCCCCACATGACAACACCGAGTACTTCGCGTTCGGGGAATTCATCAGCATGGAGTTGCGGGGTCAGCAGTAGTAGTGCGGTGGTGAGTGCAGTTATCAGTTTCATTATCATGATTTTTTTGGTGATGGTTCGTGAGCAGTATTAATATCACTTGAGCACTTATGGTGCAAATCGGTTGTGCCGATGACCTCAGTGGTGTGTTAATTGTTCGAGCAAAACTGCTTGCGAACATCGGTATACGTTTCCTGCCAGATGCAGAGTATATCAATGTACCCTTCATTGTTTTGGTTTAGGTTATTGGTCCCAGTGCCGAGCGCTATTACGCCATGCTGCTACGCTGGCGCGTTTTCTCCGGACAACTGGAGAGCATGTTGCACGGCATTGATGCGCTCTTGATTCCAGCACAGACAACAGCAAGTCCTACGATTGCACAGATGGCATCTTTGGGTGAGAACCCGGATGCGCTGGCCGCATTGATTCGATTTACAGCCCCCATTGATATGTCTGGCCATCCATCCTTGACGATGCCGTGCGGGTTCACGTTGCGCAACACACCCGTAGCCATGCAACTGGTTGGTCGATACTTTTCCGAAGATGTGTTGTTTCGTATTGGACGTGCCTATCAGCGATCAACAGATTGGCATCGACGCTATGCCAGTCAATGATTTGTTGAGAACATGGATTCTGTGACTTCAACCATAACTGACCACCTCAAATTCCAGACCATCTTCATCCTCAAAATAGAACCGTTCACCTGGCTCATAATCCGCATGTGACCGGGTCTTGAAACCTGCCTGCAGAATTTTCTGTTCAGTGGCTTTCAGGTCATCTACAACAATGGCCAGATGGTTGAGTCCGTTTATTCGATAGTAGCTCTCAAGGGAATCGGTGTGTTGAGACTCGTGAGCGTACAGTGCCAGATATGATTTCTCGCCTCCCACGTGGACAGAATAGCCGTCGTGGATGGCTCCACCTTGCCAGCGAACTTTCCAGCCGAACAGATTGACCAGCATCTGTGCGGTAGCATGTGGGTCTCTGACAGTCAGGTTGGTATGTTCCAGATAAGCTTCAGACATGGTTATCTCCAGTAATCGATCTACATTATGCAAATCGTTCTACGCAAAGCTTAATACCTCAAGTAAGGTAGAGGTCAAGCACTAATCTGGAAAAATTATATGAGTAAAAAAAGCGCTGTTAGCGCACTACCTATCGGCAAGCTGGCAAGCCGTACTGGTCTGTCAGTCACGGCAATTCGCTTCTATGAAGCTGAAGGACTGGTAAGCTCTCTACGCAATGCGGGAGGGCAGAGACGCTTTTCGCGTTCTGATGTGCGGCGTTTGTCGTTTGTGAAAATCTGCCAGGGTCTGGGATTTTCCCTGGCGGAGATTCGAGCCGCATTGTCTCGATTGCCCGATGGGCGAACACCAACCAAACGCGATTGGGAGAAACTCAGCCGCGAGTTTTCAAAGGATATCGAGCAGCGTATTCAAGCCTTGACTCAACTTCGGGATACTCTGAGTGGATGTATTGGCTGTGGGTGTCTGTCATTATCCAAGTGCCGTTTGTACAATCCCGATGATAGGGCGGCAGAGTTGGGTGCCGGACCGCGTTATCTTATGGGGGAGAGTCCTGATGATATAGGGCGGTAGCGGATATCAATTCAGGCCGCTCAACAATGCCCTGACGCTACATGGAAGTTAGCGACGAAAGCGCTTAGCACTCAATCCCTGCGGATCGACAAACGGGTCATCCCCGCAAGCCAGCTGCGATGCCAGCATGCCGACACCTGGCCCCAATCCAAAGCCGTGCCCAGACATGCCGGTGGCAACGACCAGACCCGGCAACTCCGGCAGCGTGCCGACAGTGCACACTTCGTCTGGCATTACATCGATCATACCCGCCCAGCTTCCGGCCATTTGAGCCTGACTCAGTTGCGGGAAAATCTTGCGTGCACTGAGCATGACGTTGTTGAGCAATTTGTGGTCAGGCGCAGGATTCATGGTGCGCACCCATTCAAACGGGGTGTGCTGATCAGCGTTCCACCGTTGGTGCCCCAGAGGGCCAAAAAACGATGGGCCTACCGACAGATTCAAGATGCGCCAACGCTCTTTTAGTATGGGTAAGAATGCACCAAAATGTCGAAGTGATGCCGGAATGATCTCAAAGCCTGCTGCACCACTACGTCCTATGGTATAGCCGCCATCCTGGCGTGGTCGTATGGCAGCATCAGTGGCACCTAATGTCGTTTCGGCGAAACGAGGGGCCGCAGTGGTACGCAGTGCGGAGGATCTGATGGCCAGTTGTGGAAAACTGACACCTTCATTTTCCAGCAGGCTACGTGACCAAATGCCTCCAGCCAGAATCACCGCGTCTGCGCGAATGACGCCGTGTTCAGTGACAACGCCACACACTTTTCCTGCGCTGCGCAATAGAGTTCTCACGGCAGTGCTCTCAAGAATGGTTGCACCTCGGCTCGATGCTAATCGTGCAATGGCAGGAACAGCCTTTGCCGGTTCAGCATAATGATCGCTGGCGGTGTGCATTGCTCCGACAAAGCTCGATTGCTCATTGTCGACTAATTGACGGGTTTGCAACTGAGTGAGCAATTGCGTGTCGACATCATAAGAACGCGCTTTGTCCAGCCATTGAACGTACTCTTCAAATTCTGCATCGGTGCACGCCAGGTAGGTGGTTCCGCCTTGACGAAAGCCGATGTCTTCGTCCAATTCGGACGCAATGCGAGTCCAAAGCTGTGTGCTGAGCATCATCAGCGGCAATTCTGCAACGTCTCGTCCTTGCTTTCTGATCCAGCCCCAGTTGCGTGATGACTGCTCGCCGGCAACGACGCCTTTCTCGCAAAGCACACAAGGTATAGAGGCCTCTGCAAGAAACAGCGCAGCCGATATGCCCGCAATGCCCCCGCCGATCACGACGACGCCTGTGCTTGCCGGTTGGTCAGCGGCTTGATTGAGTCTTTCGGTCATGCAATGCTGTCTCGAAAAGTTTGGTGAGTTAGACCAGATTCAGATTTTGTAGGACGGACATGAAACTTGATTGCTATCATATAGCAGCCCGATCTTGATCAAATGATCAAACTCAATACAGCTCTTGAATAAATCGACAGAAATCCAGTGCAAGATTCTGGCAATTCTTTGATAGAGTATCCGCTCTACACAAACAAGGCGGGAAAGTAATGAAGGGATCTTATGGGTATTTGACAGGTGCGGTCGCAGTCGTTAGCGTAATTGCTAGTGCCTGCGCTACTACCAATTCGGGTCGTGAGGAATCACTCGGACCTGCCACAGATGAGGTTATTGCACAGCAGCGAGCGGCTCTTGCGGCAAGCACTGCGGGTGCAGGATTTGGACCTCAGTCTCCACGCGATATTGATTCGCTGGATGGTAACAACGCTCGCGCCTTTGAAGCTGCGCCTGCCTACACGTCCATGAATCTTTGCAACATTCACTTTCATGAAAGTGCAGAGCACAAAGGCGGCGAGTTCACCAGGTATGTGGGTAACGGAGATGGTAAGGGCTACGGAACAGGTTTTGCCTACTCTGGTGAGTTGACTGCTGCTGAATTGGCACCACTTGAAGCCCCCATCGGTGTTAGCGCAAATGGCAGCCTGGAGCCGGGCGATACCATAGAAGTGCATTATGTTCACTCCACTGCACAGGTCACACCTGGCCCGACCCTGGGTGCATGCCTCAGCGATTCGTTGATGAATCCACAGCTGCGTGTTGAAACTCAAGTGTATGTGCTGGTAAACGACAGCAGTGCACTGGATTTCATGGAGCTCGCTGCAATTGGTGAAGTGAACGGTTATCAGCAGGCACTGAATATTCCGACAAACACCGGTGCTCCCGTTCAGTATGCTGGCTCAACTACAGGTCCTAGCTACAATGAAAAAGGATCGCCGTTGCAGGTATCCTGGAGTGTTCGCCCTCGCGTTGCAAAGGTGAACATCGAGACAGTTGGTCAGTGGCTAAACGACAACGTGTTTGACGAAGACTACGCGCATGGCGTGCGCAATCTGGTCATCAACCCTGATCTGTTGTCTGAGATCTAAAGTTGTCTGGGCTGGCGTTTGCGTAAAGAAAACGCCAGCTCGTTTGCCCCTCAAAACCGTTCGCTCAACGCCAACGCCGAATCACCATCAATAATCAGCCCTGTTGCCACACCACTATTCAGTAGTGCATGCAAAGCATCAATTTTCTCAAAACCTGCTGACAAAATAACGGTCTTCGAGCGCTTCAATGCATCAAAACCCACCCCAAGCGTTCTTTGATTCAACGGATGGTCAACGGCTTTTCCTTGCTTGTTAAAAAATATTCCTGTTGTATCTCCCACAGCGCCCGCCTTGCGCAGTGATCTCACCTCAGCCTGGGTAATCATGCGTTGCCGTCTTAGTAGCGAGTGTTCTGTCAGTTCTCCAATACTGATAAGTGCCATGTCTGCGTGCCTGGCAAGTTTCAAGGGTTTGGAGACGGTGCTTTGTTTCATCAGGATGTTCCGGTCAGAGTGCGAGTCTGCAACGAAAGGTACAGGCAGGTAGTAGCCTTCTGCGCTAGTTGCACGCGCCAATGCCTGTACAACTTCAAACGGGTTGAATGCCGAATTGGCTGTCAAAGAGCCCATTAAGCTCACAAATCGAGCCGCGGAGGCGTCAAAGCCTGCAAGGTGACGCGGGACTTGTTCCAGCGTGCGTCCCCACCCGGTGCCAACGGTCATGTCTGGCTGTGAGGCAAGTTTTTGCCGTAGATAGGTAGCTGCTGCTGCGCCAACAGCGCGTCGTGGGAATTCGGCGTAGTCGCCTGATGATACGCCGGTGTTTTCCTCAAGGCCCAGCTGAGGTGTGCAAATACAACACGTCAACCTAAAGTGCTTGGCAATGGACTCTTCGACAGGCAATAAGCCCACTTCTCGGTCGTTGATTGTAATACTGACGATGCCCGACTCTCGTGCCTGTTGCAGCAGCTTGTTGACCCTTGCTCGAGTGATACCTAGCCGCTCTGAGGTTTTTTGCTGGTTGATGCCGCCCACGTAATAAAGCCAGGCGGCGCGGGTCATCAACTGCGTATCTGCTGTGTCATTCATGCCTGTACCTAGTGTTTACGGGTGTTTGCCGAACACTATAAACGACGATGAGACAAATGTAATTCAGATTGACATTTGTATTTTACGTTGGATAATAATACTGCTACTTGCTTGCAAAGGTACGACCATGGTTGAGCCTACAATCCCGTCTGTTTCAGCATCCAACCTGGATCTGGAAGCGCTGTATTGCTTGATGCGTCGCGTGCGCAGCTTTGAAGAGCGGGTTGGGGAGCTGTTTGTTCGCGGTCAAAGTGCTGGCTCCATGCTGCATTTGTCCATCGGTGAGGAATCAGCAGCGGTTGGCGTAGGGTCTGTGATGGAAGCAGGGGACACGTTCACCACGCATCATCGAGGTCATGGCATTTTTCTGGCACGCGGTGCCAACCCTGATCGTATGATGGCTGAAATTGCCGGTAAACAAAGCGGCTACTGCAGCGGTAAGGGAGGCTCCATGCATATTGCAGACATGAGCCTTGGGCATCTTGGTGCTAATGCGATCGTTGGTGGGGGAATTCCAGCGGTGGTTGGTGCTGGCCTGGCGTCCAAGTTCAAGAAATCGGGTTCTGTTTCAGTGGCATTCTTTGGCGACGGTGCCATGCAGCAAGGCATTTTGTATGAGTCAATGAACATGGCAGCATTGTGGGATCTGCCGGTGTTGTTCGTTTGTATCAACAATCAATATGGCATGGGAACACGTATCGATCGTGCAACCAAAACCACGGAGCTGCATCTGCGCGCTGAGGCCTTTGGACTTGAGGGTCGCTCGGTTGATGGCCTGGATGTGACGGATGTTCATTCTGCTGCTGCGGACATGATGGACGATGCGCGATCAGGAAAGCCGGGATTCCTGGCAGTGTCGTGTTATCGATTCTTCGGTCATGCGCGCAAGGATAAAAGCCCATACCGCACTACTGAGGAAGAGGAGGCAGGTCGCAAGAGGGATCCGGTGGCATTCACCAGAGAGCAGCTGGCAGCATCATCGATGGACATTAATGCGCTGGATGCGCTTGATCTTGCCATTGATGAGGAAATGGATGCCAGTATGGATTTTGCCATCAACTCAAAAGCACCCGAACTGGATTCGATGTTCAAGGATGTCTATGGACCTACGGAGCCACAGCCTGAGCCAGTGCAAACGCGTATCGAACGTGTTCTGGCCAGGAGCTGACGATGGTACAGATGACCTACAGGGAAGCGTTGCGGCAAGCGTTGTTCGATGCCATGACTGAAGACCCGACGATTTTTATTCTGGGAGAAGAGGTTGGCCGTTATGGCGGTGCCTATGGAGTCACCAAAGGATTGATAGACGAATTCGGTGAAGAGCGTGTTCTGGATACACCGATTTCCGAAGCTGCCATCATTGGTGCGGCTGTAGGTGCGGCCATGAGTGGCATGCGGCCTGTCGCCGAGCTAATGTATGTCGATTTTGTAGGCATGACCATGGATCAGCTTGGTAATCAGGCGGCGAAAATCCGTTATATGTTTGGTGGTCAGATTGGTGTGCCCATGGTGCTTCGCACCCAAGGAGGCACGGGTCGTTCCGCAGGTGCGCAGCACAGCCAGAGTCTGGAGGCGTACATCATGCATACGCCGGGCTTGCGACTTGTCATGCCAGCCACTGTGGCTGATGCTTATCATCTGCTGCGACAGTCGTTAAAGCAACCTGATCCAGTTGTGTTTATTGAGCACAAGGGCTTGTATACCTTGTGCGAGGATGTTGATCTCGCTGTTGATGAAGTGCCCTGGGGGCAGGCAGTTGTTCGACGAAAGGCAGATGATGTTGTACTGGTGACGTATTCGCGTCAGGTTCACTATGCCTTGCAGGCAGCGGACACGCTGGCACAATCGGGTATCGATGCAACTGTCATCGATGTACGTTCGCTGAACCCGTTGGACTTTTCCACTATTCAGTTCGAGGTTGAGCGTATTGGACGTGTTGCCGTTATCTCCGAAGGGGCCATGACGGCAGGTGTTGGTGCAGAGCTTGCCGCACGAATCAGCGAGGAATGCTTCGACTATCTGCACGACCCTGTTGTCCGCATTGCCGGAGAAGACATTCCCATTTCTGTTTCAGCGGCACTGGAGGCAGGGTCGGTACCTGAAGCGCAGATGATAGTTGACACTGTTCGTCGGTTACTCGCGTGAAGAGCACAGACAGTAAATCATTGACATTAACGATGCCGCGGCTTGGCGAGACTATGGAACGCGGCATTGTGGCTGAATGGCTGGTCGCGGAAGGCGAGGCGTTCAAGCGCGGCGACGGCATCATTGAATTTGAAACTGACAAGACAGCGGTTGAGTATCCCGCACTGGGTGCAGGTGTCCTGACGCAACAGCTGGTTCAAGCAGGTGATGAGGTTGAGGTAGGAGCGCCTATTGCACTCATTGATATCGGTAACGGACCTGATTGGGTGAGTGAGGAATATCAGAGTGAGTCTTTTAATCAGCAGATTGCCGACGTTGGCGCAGGTTCTCAAGATATTGAAGTACCATCAAGTAGCGAAGAAATTCAACGACAACGGCGTGCAACACCTGTGGCCAGAAAGCTTGCCAGGCAGGCTGGTGTAGCATTGCAGGCGATGATTGGCACCGGGCGACGCGGACGTATTGAAGCACAGGATGTCAAAGCGTTTTTAGAAAGCAGTTCGCAGCCAGCGCTGTCTTCAGCTTCTGCGTTTCAGGATCATGCTAGTCAATTTGTTCTGTATACGCCTGAGAAGCAGTATGCGAACGGCATCGCCTATACCGTTTCTGGTCCACTCACCGGTCCCCGTTATCTGTTGATACATGGCTTTGCCGCAGACGCCAGCGCATGGAGCCTGCTGAGCCGGGCACTGATCAAAGCAGGCTGTTGTGTTGTTTCAGTCGATCTCCCCGGGCATGGGGACACGCAGACAGAGGCGCAGGATACCGAGTCACTGCATGTCGGGTTGCAGTCCGTGTTGGATGAAGTTGGTGAGAAGGATCAACCCTGGCACATCGTGGCTCATTCATTAGGTGCCTCTCCTGCACTGGCATTAGCTCAAATGTTAGCAGGTCCCGATATCGTTTCTCGGCAGGTGATACCAGTTCGGACGATCAGCTCATTGAGTCTTGTTTGTCCGATTGGACTGGGGTTATCCATTGATGAGAAATTTGTTCGAGGCATGGCCAAGCCATCATCGTCGGGTGAGCTTTCTCATTTGCTACGACGACTTAGCGAACGCCCTTCCACGCTAACTGCACACGCCGTAGATGAGCTGTATACCGTCCTTAGGCAGGGCCGGTTGGTAAGGCTCGCCGAGTCAATGTTGGGCGTGCACGGGCAGTCAGTTGATCATCACGCCGCGATTCGTGGATTGTCAAAGCAGTTGCCCACACGCATTATTGTCGGGCATGCTGATCGCATCACGGCATGGCAGGATGTATTGCAGGTAGCGCCAACAGTTGGCGTGCATCATTTTCCAGGCGCGGGCCATATGCCTCACTGGGATTATCCATCCGAGGTGGCTGAGATCCTGTTGGCCGGACAGTGATATGGTTTGAGCAGGCGCTATTAGCCAGACGTGCAGGCGTAGCTAGCCAAGCGGCTGAAGGACAGAAACAGTAAAACGGAGCGTAGAGAAATATGAGCTATTACCTCACCGCCGACGGTGGCACAGAGAGTCTACGTGCACGTGTCTATGACGAGAGGGGACAGTGCCTGGGTAGTAAAGCTGTTGCCTATGAGACACAATTTTCACCTGGCGGGCGCGCTGAACAGAACCCGGCAGACTGGTGGGCCAACTTTGTCAGCGCATCACGTGCTGCCATAACGGATGCTGGCATTGATGCGAAGGATATTGTTTCCATCTGCTATGCGACCACCAGCTGCTCGGTGGTGGCGTTGGATGAAGCGGGTGATGCATTGCGGCCGGCCATGATCTGGATGGACGTTCGCGCGTCTGAAGAGACCGATCTGGTTTTGGCAACAGCGGACTCAGCGTTGAAGGTTAACGGTAATGGCGAAGGACCGGTGTCGGCTGAATGGATGATACCCAAGGCTTTATGGCTGAAGCGTAACGAGCCTGCCCATTTTGATGCGGCCTATAGAATTTGTGAATATCAGGATTTCCTGACTTTCAAACTCACAGGTGAATGGGCGGCAAGTCTGGACAACGTCGGGTTGCGTTGGCATTACGATAATGCGGGGGCAGGATGGGCAGCGAGCCTTGTGAACACCCTGGACATGGGCGGTATTCTCGATAAGTGGCCATCCAGAGTCGTCGCACCCGGAGATGTTGTTGGTACGCTGACGTTGGCTGCGGCCAACGAGCTGGGCTTGTCTACAAGTGTGAAAGTGGTGCAGGGTGGCGCTGATGCACTGATTGGCATGATTGGATTGGGTGTTGCCAAACCCGGTCAGCTGGCGTTGATTACGGGGTCCTCTCATCTGGTATTTGGCGTTACAGAAAAGCCGATGCACGCGGCGGGTATGTGGGGTGCCTATCCTGACATCGTCTATCCGGGGCGCTATATTGTTGAAGGTGGGCAAACGTCCACTGGATCGATCATCAACTGGCTGGGGCGTATGAGCGAGACCGGCATGGATTACGCTGCACTGAACGCGGCTGCCGAAAAGCTGGCCCCGGGTAGTGACGGGCTCCTTGTGCAGGATCACTTTCAGGGTAACCGCACACCGTATACCGATCCATTGTCGCGTGGTGCCATAGTAGGATTAACGCTTGCCCACGAAAAACATCATATTTTTCGTGCCATGATGGAAGGCATTGGCTTTGGCACAAGAGCCATTCTTGATTCGTTTAAACGCGCTGGCTATACCAGTGATGAGATAACGGTTGGTGGGGGTGCTGCAGCATCACCGTTGTTTTTGCAGATACATGCTGACACTTCAGGATTGCCGGTTCGCGTTCCAGAATCTGCGGATGCACCATCCACGGGCTCTGCCGTACTGGCCGCAGTTGGTGCTGGACAGTTCAGCAGCATTGATGAAGGTATTGAAGCGATGGTAAATCCGGGTAGAGAAATAGAGCCAATCGCTGCTAATGTATCTGCCTACGAAGGTATCTATCAGCGTTATCTGAAATTGTATCCTGCTTTGAAAGACGTTTTGTCATAGCGTTGTCTGTCGCAGTACTGACTTGCTTGTATGTCACAGTAAAACCTTGGGAGAAGGCATATGCAGTATCGAACACTGGGTCGAACCGGATTGAAAGTATCAGCAATCACCATGGGAACGTTTACCTTTGGTGGACGTGGTGCATTCGCTCGTACCGCCAACCATGGCGTTACTGAGGCTCGCAGTCTTGTGGATATGTGTTTATCGCACGGTGTAAACCTGTTCGATACTGCCAATATGTATTCTCTGGGCCTTTCTGAGGAAATACTCGGCGAAGTATTGCAGGGTCGTGATGTGGATGCCATGGTGACATCCAAGGCGCGTATGCCGATAGGCGAGGGTGTTAACGATCAGGGGACATCGCGCTGGCATGTGATACGTGAATGTGAGCGTTCACTCAAACGCTTGCAGCGAGATCACATTGATATTTATTATATGCATCAATGGGATGGTCTGACTGCGGTTGAGGAGACCATGGCGGCGTTGGATACGCTGGTCAGAGATGGCAAGGTCCGCTATATCGGGTGCTCCAATTATTCCGCCTGGCACGTCATGAAATCGCTGGCGGCAGCGGATGCCATGCATGGCACGCGCTTTGCCACTCAGCAAATTCATTACACCCTAGAGGCGCGTGAAGCGGAGTATGAGTTACTACCATTATCGGTGGCTGAAGATCTGGGTGTGCTGGTGTGGAGTCCTATGGCCGCAGGGTTATTATCCGGTAAGCATCGTCGTGACATCGCTGTGCCGCCAGAGTCGCGCCAGGCTGCGGGTTGGGATGAACCTCCCATACGTGATAAGGAGCGCTTGTGGCGCATCGTTGATGTTCTGATTGATATTGCTGATACCCGAGGTATTTCTGCAGCACAGGTTAATCTTGCCTGGTTGCTCACGCGTCCTGCCATCTCATCACTGGTGGTGGGTGGACGTACCGTTGAGCAATTTGAAGACAGCCTGCAGGCAACAGAGCTTGAATTAAGTGATGAAGAATGCAAGCGTCTGGATGATGTCAGTCGTTTGCCGTTAATCTACCCTTACTGGCATCAACATAACTTTGCACTGCCACGGTTTAACGAAGCTGATCAGGCGTTGCATGCAAGCTACCCGGATCGACACTATGCGGGTGAGGATCCATTGATTTGAGTGAGTGTTTCCAGTACCAGTTAACACTATTAACGCTAACGCGCGGGTCTTTTCATTCCCTCAATAGTGGAATGTTTGCGAGCAAGACGTGGAAACATGTCCAAGAATGAATAATAGATAGCGATGCCAGCAATGACGTTCAGCAGGGTGGTAATGTGACGATGCGCGCTCAGGATGTTCTCGGCGCAAAGGTGTGCGCCAGGAACCAACAACATACCGGGAAAAGAACACATTGACGAAGACATGACGCAAAGGCTAGCAACATAATTTAGCAACATCGATGATGGGTGGTATTGATTTTTGACTGGAAAATCTCGTCGATCTCTAAAGTCTGATGTAGCCGTATCCAGTGACCTCCTGCCCCAAGATGACGAAGGCTGCCTGTCATTTTTCCATCAGATCAACATCGTCGGAAACATGGTTAATGGCAGCTTTTTTGTTCGGAGTGTCGATTTTAAGTCAATCACCTATAGCATATTAACAGGCAGTTCGAAATCTTAGAGCTGTCGTTACCCACTTTTTCCGATGATTGTCTTTGGAGTTCCCAGCGCTGTCTGTCGGCCTGAGATCACGGGTTCTTATCAACTTGGTAAATAGACTCCTGCGGGAGCGTTTTTTGTTGTCGAACATCACATGTTTGCCGCCACAACTCAGCGTCGCTATGACAACTCTTGGCAGAGGTGTAGTTAATGAGCCGAGGGCCACCAACAAATCGACTGGCGGGTTGGTGCCCAAAGTTGCCTTAGCTCATCTTGTACGCTGATCATCTCTGGTGTGACGAACACGGTAAATAGTTAGCTTAGTTTTCTTTTAAAGTCTCATCGAATGATCCGCCAACAGCTTGCATCTCTTTGAAAATTCGTGCGCTTTCAAACACTGGGTGATCGTGCGGAAAGCTAGCGGTCTGGATGAATTTGTGGACCGTGCTATACACGACAATATCAACAGAATCGAACGAATAGTAAGCCCACTTCAACGCGTAAAGATGGATTAGTTCTTCGGGATTTATGCAGCTATTGAAGTACTCATTAGGCAGCTCAATTACCAACTCACCTCGGCCCGAGGTGTAGCATTGAAGTGGTTCACTAGCGATCGGCATTGACTCGCTGATCTGGTGCACGTCAGCATCACAAAACTCAGCAAACGCATCATTTTTAATGCCTGGCTCCGGCGGCACTATGCGTTCTAAAAAGCGCCAGTAAGGCCGTCTACTCTCTTCATAACACTCGGGGACCTGGGTGGCGTTCGCTGAATTGAAAACAACTATAAGAACCACGAATGCCCAAAGTGGTTTTTTTCGCACATCTTTCGTATAGATTATTTGGTCGCGAATAATCAAAGCATTCCTGTTGTAGGTCTCCTATTGGCAAAGCAATGCCCGAGGGAGACAATGATGGATACACATCGTATTCATGATAAACCATGTAGCCCAAATCACGGTTCCCAGATATTCAGCACAACAGCCGCAATCGTAAAATTCTGCCTCACCCAAAAATCAACGGAAAACCATTGCAAGCAACTGTTTGTTTGGCTTGGCTGAACAGATAGTTGAATTAAGTTCTTTTCAGTGAATTTTGGAGGTTGCAGCGGCTGAGCGACACAGTGGTTGTGCGGACCAACAGTTGGCCTCTGAGCTTTCTCTAGTAAGTTTAGGACTGTGAAAGATACCTCATAGCCAGCATAGTGTTCTACGGGAATGACCCAGTCGACAGCATGTGTTAGTTGGGGGTTTTTCGAAAGAGGAAATTGTTATTAATACCGAAACGCACTGGTATACCCACAGCAAGGTGCGATTTAATAGTTTCCAGCATAACTGATTGCTGGTAGCCATTTACCGCGAAATATAGACTAACGACGACACGCTTTGCGCACTCTGCACTTCGTAAAAGCCAAGCATCTGTGGATTGATCTGGTAGTTTGAACATTCCTTTATGACCACTATGATCCCGCCAATTTAATACTGAACCGTCTGCACTTTCACTGAAGGTGTAATTAACGATTTCACGCAAACCATCACCATCAGTATCGACACATCGGAAGGTTTGACCATCAAACAAATCATTGGCGGGTTTGACAGAAACTGATTCATTTCGCTCAAGCTGCGTGCCAACCAGCCGGGTAACGGAGCCATAAAGTAGCGATGATCCTGTCGCTCCACCTATTATCATTTCTTCTGTGCCGTCCCCTTCCACATCGACCACCACTATCGTATTGAGAGGTTTGTTGGTACCCTGCAGGTCCCAAGGGCCGAGGGAAATATAATCACAGGCGGTGATTACCGTTGAATTACCAGTGCGGTCTGCAATGAAAATGTCTGGCCCATCAACTCCGTCCAAATCTGCTGAGAAACGATAGACACCGGAAGGGAGGGCGTCCAGAGAGTGGCAGGCAGGATGGGACGAACTCGCATTGCTAGCCGTCGCAAAACACTGGAGACATACAAAAAAAGGTAGTAGTCGATTCGCTAACCAAAGCATGTTGATCGAATTTCTCAGGGAACTCGCGCGCGAGTCGCGCTGGGACCTGCTCATCAAGCAGCAGCTTCATTGCCCGATGTCAATTGCTGCAATGCTTGTTCAAGAAGCCCCGTGGCTTGTTCACGACTCACAGACGGAAAATCTTGCAGAAAGACTTCCAGGCCATCTCCGGCCTCCAGGTGTTCGAAGAGAATTCGAATAGGTACGCGACTGCCACAGAATACCGCTGTTCCGTTGAGAATCTCTGGATCTTTGTGGAAAATTCTTTCTGTCATGTGTTTAGCCGCTACCGAAATTATA
>CAYGSW010000060.1:0-24795 GCA_964352535.1 uncultured Granulosicoccaceae bacterium
GAACTGAGTGGGCCAGGTAAGCGGTGGTTCCATTTGTGAAATCGAAACGAGCAGAGTTTATTGATGAGTCTGACATTCTGTCGATTATAGAGTCAACGCACCGCTATGCTGAGGGTAGATCAGTGACTAACGATTTTTAAGGTCTCGATATGCAATCTCTACAAGATCCCTGATGCATGTTGAAAGCGCGATGACCAAGGATGATACGTGTACTGCCGAAGCGGACGACGTTCCAGCTACACCAGCATTTCACGCGGCTCAGCCAGTAAGCTTGCCAAGCGTGTCAAAAAGCGTGCGGCGTCTGCACCGTTGATCACACGATGGTCATACGAGAGGTCCAGTGGCACCATGGGAACTGGATTCCAGCTTCCGTCTTCCCACACTGGAACGGTTTCTGTGCGTGTGATGCCCAGAATAGCCAGTTCTGGTGGATTGACGATGGGTGTAAATCCGATGCCACCGATACCTCCCAGGTTGGAGATGGTCATTGAAGCGCCACCCATTTCAATAGGTCTGATTTTTCGCTGCTGGGCACGTGTTGCCAGGTCGGTAATGTCGTTTGCTATTTGCCACAGGCCTTTTCTATCTGCATCGTGAATGACCGGCACCATGAGTCCGTACGGAGTATCGACGGCGATTCCGATATGGCAATAGTGTTTCAGGACCAGGGTGTCTCCGTTTGCCGATAGCGACGCATTAAACCGGGGAAATTCCGTCAGGCAAATGGACAGCGCTTTTACATGAAAGGCTAACGCAGTCAATTTGATGCCACGTGAGCTTGCCTGGGGTTTCAGCTCTGAACGAAATGAGTCCAGGGCTCGCAAGTCTGCCCGATCGTGATGGGTCACTTGTGGAATGAGGCGGTTGGCGGCAGCCAGATTGTCCGATGCACTGCGTGCAAAATTCGTCAAGGGCTCTTCGGTGACGGGTCCAAAAACCGAATGATCAATTTTCCAGTAACGATTTTCATCAGCGTGTGCCACTGAACTTGAAACTGATTCTACAACTTGACTGTTCATTCCTTTGACATGTCTTTCGACATCCTCGCGTGCAATGTGAGCGCGACCTGCGGCCCTGGCAACCTCGGCCAGGTCCACACCTTCGCGTCGCGCCATGGCGCAAACGGATGGAGTCGCGAAATAGGTCGGACTGTTCATCTCACCATTCCGCCGAAATGTATTGCGTTTCCATGAATTCCAGAATACCTTCATGTCCGCCTTCTCGGCCCAATCCTGATTGCTTGACGCCACCAAAAGGGGCAGCGGGATCAGAAACCAGGCCGCGATTGAGACCGACCATGCCATATTCCAGTTGCTCGCAAATGCGCATGCCCCGGCGCATATTCTCCGAGAATACGTAAGCGACCAATCCGTATTCTGTACTGTTGGCACGACGGATGACATCATGCTCATCAGAAAACGTCTGTATGGCTGCCACGGGGCCAAAAATTTCCTCGTGTACGCAGTCAGCGGTCTCTGGAACGTTGGATAGCACGGTGGGCGGGTAGAAAAACCCTTTGCCCTCGGGAGCAATACCGCCCAGTTCTACCAAGGCACCTTTGGCTACGGCATCATCGACAAAGGCTGCAACCGTGTCGCGCGTATCAGCATTGACCAGTGGACCCACATCCACACCATCTTCCAGACCATTTCCCAGCGTCAATGCAGACATGGCAGCGGTGAATTTTTCGATAAATTCGGTACTGATTTCTTCATGAACGTAAAAGCGGTTGGCTGCGGTGCAAGCCTCACCAAGATTTCGCATCTTGGCGAGCATGGCACCGCCTACCGCTTTGTCGATATCGGCATCCTCAAATACGATCAGTGGTGCGTTCCCGCCCAGTTCCATCGCCGGTTTCAGCACTTGATCAGCAGCTGAACGTAAAAGTTTTCGACCGACTTCTGTGGAACCGGTAAATGATATGACACGCACGCGGGGATCATGCAGCATGTGGTCCACCAGTTTCCCCGAACCTCTGGAGGGCAGAACACTGACAAGGCCGGGCGGTACGCCTGCCTCTTCCAACAGTGGCATTAATGCAAGCATGGTGAGCGGTGTTTCAGATGCCGGTTTTATGATAACCGGACAACCTGCGGCCAGGGCAGGAGCTATCTTGCGGGTGCCCATGGCGGCCGGATAATTCCAGGGGGTTACCAATACGGCAATACCCGCAGCTTTGTGCTGGACAACAATACGTGCACCGGAGCTTGGGGCGTGGGTGATCATACCGTCAGCACGCACAGCTTCTTCAGAGAACCAGCGGAAGAATTCCGCAGCATAAGTTGCCTCACCCATGGCATCGGCCCTGGCCTTTCCATTCTCCAGTGTGATCATATGTGCAAAGTCATCCAGACGCTCAGTCATTAGCTCCCAGGCTCTGCGTAACACCTCTGAGCGTTGACGCGGCGTCTTTGCTGCCCATAACGTGAATGCACTCTCGGCCGCATCGAGAGCCGCGTCCGCATCTGCGGTACCTGCTGATGCAACGGAGGCAATGACCTCTTCGGTGGCTGGATTGATGACATCAAATCGCTCGCCACTGACAGCATTGCGCCATTGACCATTGATATAGAGGTTGGTGTAGTCCATGATTCTTTGCCAGTCAGAGTAGGTGGTGCAGCGGCTGGGACATGCGCGCTGCAAGGTCTGTCATGAAGTTGATGGCAACGTTTTCGTCAAGCTGTTCGGCTCGATAGTCGAGTGCCATGACGTAGTCGCTGCCCTCTTGCCTGATCGATAACAGCGGCGCAACAGGCGCAGCAGTCGTCACGAAGGTTATCGGCGAGTCGGTCAAGTCACGAAGAATAAGATCAGGTTGTTGATCCACACTCTCTGTGATGGGGCTCGACATCCTTGAGTGGTCAGCGTCTTGGTAGCAACCTTGCGTTTCGTGTGCCTGCCTGACTTCAACAACCATAGACTCCAAAGCTCGCCCGGATGCAAGCCGCAGTGCAGCGCTGGCATATCTGAGCCAAGCCATTCGCGCTGGCAAGCAGATGTGTTTGTACTGCGCCATCCATTCAACAAATTCAATGTGTCCCTGCGCTGCTACACGAGCGTCAACGCGCAGTACCGTTTGAACGGTCTCTGCATGCACAGGCAACTGTGACGAGGTTGCATCCAGCGGCATAATACTGCCAAGGGATTTCAACTTTTCAAGATCGGCAACATGATATGGTTGCGCAATGCCATGTATAACCAGGCGCTCAAAATCCAGTCCTTGTTCCATTGCGAGCCGCCGTGCTTTGGGTGAGGCAAGAATTCGATTTTTGAGCTCTATCATCGACTGAGCCGCCATAGGGCTCTGGTTATTCGCATCATCCACTTTGCGAATGACGTTTGCCTGTACCACTGAGTTTGAAACTGCTGGATCAGGATCTGCATTTTTTGCAGAAGCCTTGTTGCTGCGGCGTTGTATTGTTTCCGGTTTGCTTGCCGTGATTACGGCGATGATCGATCCCACGGGCACGGATTGTTGCGCACTGGCAAGTATGGCAGCAACATAACCATCATGCCCCGTTTCGACCTCCATGACCGATTTGTCAGTTTCAACTTCCAGCAGAATGTCTGTGACGTTGACCGGATCGCCGGGCTGTTTGTGCCATGCGACGATCAGACCGGTATCCTGAGCCATGCCCAGTGCTGGCATGATAATCTTCTTGCCCTCTGGAATATCCTCTGATGCAAAGCCTATGTCAGCGGCTGTTGGTGTATTTGATTCATCCTCAACGGGCGTCGCAGAGTCCACCCCACCAAAGGATTCGGCAATTACTCCTATCACCTGGCCGACCGGCACATGATCGCCTGCTGCTGCACTGACGTTAGTGAGATAGCCGTTAGCTTGTGCTTCAACCTCCATGACGGCTTTATCAGTTTCGATTTCCATGAGCGCATCACCGATCTTGATGGCATCACCGGATTTCTTGAGCCACGATATGATCAGGCCAGTATCTTGCGCCACGCCAAGGGCAGGCATGATGACATCATGCGGCATGGATCAGTGTCCCTGCGACCAGTTTGCGTGCGATGGCTGCAACACTTTCGGGTGTTGGCACTGTCAAGTCTTCCAGAGCGGGGCTGAAAGGTACAGGTACATCCATGGCACCCATGCGAAGCACAGGCGCATCGAGGTGATAGAACGCCTTTTCATTGAGCCGAGACGCGATCTCCGCAGTAACACCATAGCTTTGATGCCCTTCGTCGATAACGATGGCGCGCGATGTTTTGCGCACCGAGGTGAGCAGAGTGTCTTCGTCCAGTGGCACGATGGTGCGCGGATCAATGACCTCGGCACTGATACCCTCTGCCGCGAGCAGATCGGCTGCCTCATCGGCAACCTGCACCATGGAAGAGGTGCCTATGAGGGTGATGTCAATCCCTTGCCGTCTGACGTTGGCCTCACCGAACGGAATCAGGTATTCCTCTTGCGGTACCGGAGCTTTTATCTGGTACATCAGTTTGTCTTCAAAGATCACCACCGGATTGTTATCGCGAATGGCTGTTTTCATTAGTCCCTTCGCCTCAAAAGCCGACGATGGCAGGGCAACCTTGAGCCCGGGAATATGCGCTGCCAGTGCGTGCAGGGATTGTGAGTGCTGAGCAGCCGAACGGCGGGTTGCCCCAAGATTAGTCCGTAAAACCAGGGGTACACGCAGCTTGCCACCCGACATGTAGTGTGCTTTGGCCGCCTGATTGCACAGCTGATCCATTATGAGAAAAAGAAAATCTCCGAACATCAGATCAACAACAGGACGCGTGCCGGTCATCGCCGCACCAACCGCTAGTCCCATGAAGCCCGGTTCGGAAATCGGTGTATCTACCACGCGTGCGGTACCGAATTCTTCAACCAGGCCCGAGAGGACTTTAAAGGGTGTACCGGCTTCTGCGACGTCTTCACCGATGATAAAAACCGTCTCGTCGCGGCGCATTTCTTCAACCAACGCCTCGTTCACGGCCTGAGATAATGTAATTTCACGCATGATTGGATCTCAATTCGCAAAAACGTGCATGTCGACTTCGGATTCATCGGGGTAATTCGCAGCCAGTGCGTATTCCACGGCAGCCTTTGCATCCGCTGTCACGTCCGCCAACAAGGAGTCAAGTTCATCGATCGTCGCGATACCTTCACTGGTCAGATACTGGGCGAACAGGGTGATCGGGTCTTTCTTGTCCCGCCACTGTGCCTCTTCTTCTTTCGAGCGATAGTATTCCCGGTTTATGTCACCAACGTGATGTCCGTGGTAGCGGTAGGTCATCAGCTCCATGAAGAACGGTCCTTCACCTCTACGGCAACGATCAACCAGTTTCTCTGTCAGCGTGTTTACGGCAAGCACATCCTGCCCGTCGATCGTATGAGCTTCGATACCAAAAGCTTCCGCGCGAGCAGTGATGGTACCTGCGGCAATCTCGTCAGTCTTTGTGTATTCGGAGTACCCATTGTTTTCACAGGCATAGATCACAGGTAGCTTCCAGAGAGCAGCCATATTCATGACCTCATACATCAGGCCCTGGGCCGTTGCACCGTCGCCAAAAAAACAGACCGTCACCTCATCGGTACCCAGCAGCTTTGCGCTAAAGGCGGCACCTGTAGCAATGCCCATGGATCCTCCAACAATGGCGTTTGCGCCAAGGTTGCCATTGGACTGATCCGCAATATGCATGGAGCCTCCTTTGCCACGACAGTAGCCCTCCTGCTTACCCAGCAGCTCGCAAAACATTTCCTTGAATTCAGCGCCTTTGGCGACACAATGGCCATGCCCTCTGTGGGTAGAGGTGATCTTGTCAGTCACCTTGAGCGCTTCGCAAATGCCAACAGCCACCGCTTCCTGCCCGGAGTACATATGTGTCAAGCCTGGCATTTTCGCTGACAGATAAAGCTGATTTGCGTTGTCTTCAAAACAACGTATACGCACCATCTGGCGGTACATGCGCAGAAACTGCTCAGTGTTAGTCTTCGTGTTCCTATTAGCGTTCATGGCTTTCAGAGGGTGGCGCAACCGGCTTGCATCTTTGCTTGTCCGGTTGGCAGGGTGAGTTGATCAGTAGCGGTTGGCTATCGGCAATTCTTGTGCAGGAAAGAGAGAGATGACCTCGCAACCAGTGTCTGTGACCACGACTTCCTCTTCTATTCGCGCAGCTGAGTATCCGTCTGAAGCCGGGCAGTAGGTCTCCAGTGCGAACACCATACCGGTCTTGATTTCCATGGGGTTGTCGAGACTGACACTGCGCGAGATAATCGGACGCTCGTGCAGTGCCAGGCCTAGCCCATGGCCAAACTGAAGTCCAAATGCACTCAATTCATCCGGGAAACCGAAATCCTGGGCCTTGGGCCATAACTTGGCCACCTGATCAGTGGTGACACCGGGCTTGATGGCTTGTATGGATGCATCGATCCACTCGCGGGCTTTTACATAGGCATCTTGCTGTGAAGGTGTCGCCATGCCGATGTTAAAGGTTCGGTAGTAGCAGGTACGATAGCCCTGATAGCTCTGCAGAATATCGAAAAATGCCTGATCACCCGGTCTGAACAAACGGTCAGTGAAGTTATGCGGATGAGGGTTGCAGCGTTCTCCGGAGATGGCGTTGATAGCTTCCACATCGTCCGAACCCATCTCATAAAGCAATTTGTTGGAGAGTGCCACGATGTCATTTTCACGCACGCCGGGTTTCAATTCTTCGTAGATCATGAGGTAGACGCCATCCACCATAGACGCAGCCTGTGTCAGGAGCTGGATTTCGTCCCAGTTCTTCACTTCGCGGGCGGACAGCATGATCTGCTGACCATCAACGACATTGATACCAGCTTCCTTCAGCGCAAAAAACATCGCTGCTTCAGCATAGTCCAGACCCACCGGCATGTCGATCATGCCAGCATCACGAATAAGGCCAGCGATCTCTTCGGCGTATTTTTTCATCAATCCAAAAGAGGGCGGAATAGTGCCTCGCATGCCAACCACACCTGCGCGGCAATGATCGGGCACCAGCCAGTCGGCATATTTCCTGTGATGCACAGCGGCAGAACCAAAATCCCAGACATACGGTGCATCATCACCTGTCAGCAGGCAGAATCGGCACATCTTGTCGCGCTCCCATTCGCCAATCTTCGTGGCCGACACATAGCGGATATTATTGACGTCGAAAAGTAACAATGATCCGGCATCGCTGTTTTTGAGGGCTTGTCGAGTCCGAGAAAGTCGATAGCGACGCAGTCGGTCATGGTCGATCCGGCGCTCGAAATCAACCGACGAATGACCCCACGCCGGAATCTTACCTTCCCATTGCCAGTGGGGCTCAAGGTCCTGAGGCGTCAGGATGTTGGGTATCAGTGCACGCGACACGGCTCTCTCCGTTGGGTGTGAAAACGCACACCCGTTATAATTAAATAAATCAGACAGCTCTGGCGGACTATTGGATACACCAGCCACCATCGATGTGAATCATCTGGCCGGTCATGTAATCACTGTCATCGCTGGCCAGGAATGAGGCCGTACCCGTGATGTCTTGCGGATACGAGACTCGCTTGATCATTAACGCATCGTTGACGATGTCTTCGTAAGCTTGCCCGGCTCTTTCCTTGAATCCGATTTCGACAAGATCCTTGTCGAGCTGCTCCCAGAGCGGTGTCACGACGACACCTGGTGCATATCCGTTGACCGTGATGTTGTGTTCGGCAAGCGCGACGGCACCGCAATGGGTCAACGCCAGGCAGCCGTATTTGGACGTGCAGTACACTGTCACGTCTACCAGGGGTTTACGTGAAGCGATGGAGCCGACATTGATCAGTTTATACGGGTGCTCCTGTGCCCCCTGCGCGATCATCTGGCGGGCTGTCTCCTGCATGCCAAGCCACATCGCTTTAGTGTTGACATTCATGATCATGTCCCAGTTGTCTTCATCAATATCCATGAAGAATCTGGGCTTGTTCAGACCGGCATTGAAAACACCCACATTGATCGATCCAAAAGCCTCTACCGTCGCTGCAACTGCAGCGGCGTTGTCCGCTCGACGAGTGACATCCATCTTGACGGCGATGGCTTTGCCATTGCCGGCTTCGTTGATGCGTTTGGCGACTTCGCTGGCTTCATCCAGGTCAAGGTCGCCAAGGCACACGTTTGCGCCCTGTTGTGCAAAACATTCCGCATTGCTCGCACCCATGCCGCGCGCTGCACCGGTAATCATGATGTTCTTGCCTGTCAGTCGGTTGGTATCCATTTACTCCTCCAAAGTCAAACGTGGCGTCCGCTGACGCAGGTGGCGCAGTGTTGTTGGCCGGAATAGCGCCGCTGACGAGAATGCTCAATTCGTGCACGTTAGAAAACGCCTAAAAAATCCTATCTGGATAAAAAATGTCCAGATTGAATAAAAATCTGATTCTTTTTGAAGGCACTTCCCTGCACCTTAAGATGCGCTTTGATGGTTCGCGGGAAAGCCTGCATCCAGCTGCGCTGTCCACAGAGCGCCATACAGGCGAAATTGCGGTTTACCACACAGTGTCATTTGATAAGAAATTAATCCGGGAGGAAACACGATGAAACTCAATGCTCTTCTTGCCATGTCGGCGGCCGTTGCGGGCGTCACCGTTGCAAGCTCTGCCTATGCTGCGGAGTACACCATTGGAATTACCCAGAACAACGTCGGAGTCGACAGTTATCAGACGACCTACGACAAAGCGTTTAAAGAGGCTACCGATGCAGATGAGAATATTGATGCTGTCATACTTGATGCAGGGGGCGATGTTGCGCGCCAGATTGCTCAGGTAGAGGATCTGATTCAGCAGCAAGTGGATGCCATAGTCATCTGGCCTACAAACGGTGAGGCGGTCATACCGGCGGTACGCAAAGCTCACAAGGCGGGCATTCCGGTTATCGTAACCAATTCAAACATCGCCGAAGCGGGCTTCGATTTCGTCAAGTCGTTCTCCGGTCCGGACAACATCACTCAGGGTTCGCGGTCGGCAGAAATCATGTGTGACAAGTTCAAGGAGATGGGGATAGAGACTACCGCGCAAGTGGTACAGATCTCGGGGCAACCGGGCTACACCACTGCCATCGAACGTCAGAAGGGTTTCGACGACCGGTTACCAGAGGTATGTCCTGATGTCAGCATTGTCGAGACACAGCCGGGTGACTGGAATCGTGAAAAATCGCAGAAAGTCATGGAAGCGTTCCTGGTCAAATACGACAAGATTGACGGTGTCTATGCAGGTGATGACAACATGGGTGTTGGCGCATTGAATGCTGCAAAAGCCGCGGGGCGTGAAGGCATTATTTTTGTCGGTGCAACCAACTTTGCAGTTGGCTACGAAGCGATGGAAGCAGGAGAATATTGGGGCTCTATCTACCAATCACCTGTAGATGACGCACATGCAGCTATAAAAACAGCAGTCGATGTGCTTGCTGGAAAAGATGTGCCGTTTTTGAACTATTTCGATACGCCCAAAATCACTCAGGCAAACATGTCAGAGTTTACCAAGCCTGTTTTCTAGCACAGACGAGAAGCTGTGCGCGGGTGCTGCAGGGTTGCAGTACCCGTGATTACCGGACTATTTCGATTCAATTGAAATGCATAACGGAAGAGAACAATGGGTCGGATGTCAGATCGAACATGTGTAGTCACGGGCGCAGCCAGAGGTATCGGGCGAGCGATTGGTGAAGCGCTTCTGGATGAAGGTGCAAATGTTTGTTTTGCTGATGTTGATGGTGATCAGGCTGCAGCAGTGGTGCAGCAGAATGCTGCACGAGCCAAGAGCGGTGGCGGCCACGCTATCCACGCCGCTGTCGATGTCACTGATCGTACCCAGGTTTGCTCAATGATTGAGCGTGCGGTAGAGCGTTTTGGCAAGCTGGATGTGCAATTCAACAATGCTGGCGTTAACAAGCCCATGAATTTTCTGGACGTCACCGAAGAGAACTGGAATTTCATCATGGGGGTCAATGGTCTTGGTTGCATGATCGGTATGCAGGAAGCTGCCCGTCAGATGATTGCACAAGGTTCAGGTGGCAAGATCATCAACACAGCGTCTATCGCCAGCCGGCAAGGGTTTGATAACGTCGCACCTTATTGTGCAAGCAAATGGGCAGTAGTTTCGCTAACCCAGTCGGGTGCGCGTGATCTGGCAAAACACAACATCACAGTAACCGGCTTTGCACCAGGTGTGGTTGCGACGGAAATGTGGGAACAAGTCGATCAGGACTTGATGGATATCGGGGCAGCGCAGCGTCCTGGCCAGGCAATGGACGAATTTGCTGCACAGATTCTGAAAGGGCGGGTAGCAACGCCAGCTGATATTACGGGAACTACCACATTCCTGGCATCCGCCGACAGTGATTACATGACGGGTCAGATTGTCATGATAGATGGCGGAATGACACTGATTTGATTTACGCGCCGGGCCTCATCGGCAGGCACGTTAATAAGCGTGCGGTAAAGCGCACCCGAAGTACTCTTGCGAGGAACGTATGCCAGAAATCACCCGATCGAGTGTTGTGCGGTTTGTTGCGAAGCAGGGAATTCTTATTGCATTCGTCATCTTCATGATCGGATTCACTGTCGCTAACGAGCGGTTTGTCTCTCCCGAAAACATTATGGGCGTGGTGCGTTCTTCGGCCATTCTTGGTGTTATGGCGCTGGGCGTCACCTTCGTTGTCATCAGTGGCAACCTTGATCTGTCCGTTGGCTCCATGATGTCGTTTTCGACCATTGTCGTGCTGGATCTGCACGATAAACTGGGGCCAGCCCTGGCTATTCCAGCCATGTTTCTGATGACACTGTGCCTTGGTGCACTGATCGGTTTTCTCGTTGGTTATCTCAAGCTTAACTCGCTGATCGTGACACTGGGGATGCTGTCGGCTATCCACGGTTTGACGCTGACTTACTCCGGCGGCAAGAACATGGATATTGCGGACAAGGGTGGAACCTGGTTCTCCGTGTTTGGCCAAGGCAGCTTTCTAGGGGTTCCGATTCCGATCCTTCTGTTCGGATTGCTGGCTTGCTCGCTGGGTATAGTGCTTGCCAGGACGCCCTTTGGACGACAGGTTTACGCGGTCGGTGGCAATGGTGTCGCGGCTACCTTTTCGGGCATCCCTCGGGCCCGCGTCGTGTTCAGCTGCTACCTCCTGTCCTCATTTTGCGTGGCCACTGCAGGGCTGATACAGGCCAGTCGAAGTCTTGGCAGCCAGAATACGGTTGGGCAGGGTCTGGAACTGGAAGTGCTTGCAGCTGTCATCCTCGGAGGTGCGTCACTTTTGGGTGGTTCGGGCACGATTTTCAAAACCCTCATCGGGGTGCTGATCCTTGGATTCATACAGAATGGCTTGTTACTTATCGGATTACAATTTTATGCGCAGTTCGTAATCACTTGGATCATCATCATTCTGGCCGTGTGGCTCGACATTGCAGCCAAGCGTGGCCGGCTTTGGTCGGCTATTGCATAAGGGGCAGATGATGCGACTACTATCCCGAGCCAATCTATTCAAGCATGGTGCGATCTGGGGCTTCATTGTTCTGGAGTTGATGTTTTTCTCCATTGCTGGCAAATACCTTTCGCTGTCAGAAGGGGCCTTCATGGATCTTGACAACATGTTGCTGTTGTTCAAGCAATCAGCGCCGATCGGTATCATTGCGATCGGTATGACGATTATCATGATCAACGGCAATATTGATCTGAGCGTCGGTGCGACCTACGCATTATCCGCTATCGTCTTGCTTGACAGTATGACGTGGACCATTTTTTCATCACTTGGCGACTGGGTGATACCCGTGTCGTGGACTCTGGCATTGCTGACAGGGGCTGTACTGGGTGCTATTAACGGACTCATCGTGTGGAAGACGGGAGTCGACGCATTCATCGTTACACTGGGGTCAATGCTGGGTTACCGCGGCATTGTGTTCATGTACAACGGTGAGAATCCCACATCCAATCTGAACTGGACACTGGTTGATTTTGCCGAGGCACAGTTCCTTGGCCTGCACACCGCTACCTGGTTTCTCATAGCGGTTGTTGCTGTATTCTGGTACGTAATGAACCGTACAGTGCATGGTCGAACAGCGTATGCGGTTGGCGATAATCGAGATGCTGCGGTCAATGCGGGTATCCGGGTTGGTCCGCACATCATGATCAACTTCGTCATCATTGGATTTCTTGCAGCACTGTCGGCTGTGGTTTTCTACTCCGAGAGCGGCTCAGTCAATCCAAACGACGGTGAGCTGTTTGAACTTTGGGCCATTACTGCTGTCGTGCTCGGCGGTACCAAGCTGACTGGTGGTTCCGGATCGGTCATCTCAACACTGGGTGGTGTCATTGCCATTCAACTTTTACGCAAGGGGTTGGGCTACATCGGTGCGGGCACCGAGACAGTCAATCTGGTGATTGGTCTCATCCTGATCGCGGTTCTGATCCTGGATCGTCAGTTGAATACACGCGCCCGTGGAGAGCTGAAGGTATGAGTAATGCAACGCCTGCGCTTCGTCTTGAAAATATTGTCAAGACATTCCCCGGTGTGCGTGCACTGGATGGTGTCTCGTTTGAGGTTATGCCCGGTGAAGTGCATGCCTTGATGGGAGAGAACGGTGCAGGTAAATCAACATTGATGAAGGTGCTTGGTGGTATTTATCAATCCGAGGAAGGTCAGGTTTTTATTGATGAAAAGCCTGTCGTTATGACCTCGCCGCTAGAAGCAAAGCATAACGGTATCGTATTTGTACATCAGGAGCTCAGCCTGGCAACCCAACTGACAGTGGCTGAAAATATCTTTCTTGGGGAATTACCGAAAAAGAGCTTTGGGCGTGTTGACTGGCAAGCGCTGTTCAATAACACTGATGCCATACTGCAACGACTCAAGGTAGGATTTGATGCCAGAACCAGAGTCGGTGATCTGTCCATTGCGAATCAACAGATGGTTGAAATTGCCCGCGCACTGACACATGAGGCAAAGGCAGTCATCTTTGATGAACCCACCGCATCGCTTACCGATGCAGAAAAAGTGGTTTTGTTCGATGTCATCGAAGATCTGACGTCGGATGGCGTTAGCGTTATCTACATCTCACATCGTATGGAGGAGATCTTCAGGATAACCCATCGAGTGTCTGTGCTTCGTGATGGCTCACATCGTGGCACGCTTGATACCGCAACAACGTCCGAAGAAGAAGTAACGCAATTGATGATAGGGAGAAAGCTCGACCTTACGCGTCATGTAAAAGATCACGAATATGGTGATATTGCATTGGAGGTGGCTGATCTTTCCTGCGGATCACTGTACGAAAACGTCAGCTTCACTGTACGCCAGGGAGAGGTGGTGGGTTTCTATGGTCTTGTCGGTGCTGGTCGTACGGAAATTGCTGAAACGCTCTTCGGGCTCAGAGCACCCACGAATGGCAGCATCAAGTTGGATGGCAAGATCGCTCACATCGGTTCACCCATTGATGCCATCAGTCTGGGAATATCGCTGGTACCCGAAGATCGTAAAGAACAGGGCCTTGTACTTGGTATGAATTGCAAAGACAACATGACCTTGCCACAGGTCAACGAGCTCAAATCGGGACCGTTTGTTTCTGATAGCGCTTCAATGGCGATATTTGACAAATACCGCGCAAAGCTGGACATCAAGACACCGAGCTGGAGACAGTTAGCAGGCAATCTTTCTGGTGGAAACCAGCAGAAAATTGTTATCGGTAAATGGTTGTCTATGCATCCGAAAGTTCTGATCGTCGACGAACCTACGCGAGGTATTGACATAGGATCCAAATCAGAGATTCACAAACTGATTCGGGATCTGGCATCGCAGGGCTACGCGGTGATAGTCATCTCGTCGGAAATGCCAGAAGTGTTGCATGTCTCTGATCGAATCATTGCCATGTACAGTGGAAAGCTCATTTGCGAGTTCACCTCCGAGGAGGTGACTGAAGATAGTCTCATTCAGGCAATTTCCGGCCTGAGTGCAGACTTGGATGCAAATGAAGACTGACGTGCACGACATTTCGTTAGGCTTTTCAGGTCTAGGCCGCATGGGACTGCGAATGGCAGAGAATTGCGTGCGTGCCGGGTTCCGCGTAACCGTCTGGAACCGCAGTTCAGCTTCGGTGGATGCACTGGTAAGAAAGCATGCAGTGAAAGTTGCTCAGTCGCCAGCCGACCTGGCAACTGCCTGTGATGTGGTCATTACCATGCTGGCGAATGATGAAGCCACCCGTTCTGTTTATCTTGGAAAAAAGGGACTTATCGGGGCGGGAGGCGCACCAACACTGGTGGAGATGGGGACGATAAGTCCGGCACTTGTCAGGGAACTGGCAGTCAAGGCTAAGCAGTTCAACCAACGCGTTATTGACGCGCCAGTATCCGGTGCGACAGAGGCTGCTGCCAATGCACACTTGGTGATCATGGCTGGGGCGATACAAACCGATAATGCAGCACTGATACCGGTTTTCTCGGCGATGGCTCGCAAGACCATCTGGCTTGGCACAACCGGCCATGGTGCGATAATGAAACTTGCCGTCAACCTGCTGATTCACGGTTTGAATCAGACACTGGCTGAAGCGTTGACCCTTGCAACGCGGGCTGGCATTAATAGAGAAAACGCGTTTGAAGTCATCGAACATTCAGCAGCTGCAGCACCCATGTTGACATACCGGCGAGCACTGTATCTTGATGAACGTGCACACGATGTGTCATTCACGGTGCAACTGGCAGCCAAGGATGTTGCACTGGCGCTCGAGCTTGCTGAGGATCAGGGTGTGGCCATGCCGCAATCCAGGATAACACTGTCGGTTCTCAACGAAGCAATCACCGCTCACTACGGTGAACGGGATATGGCCTCCATAGTCAGTTTTATGATTGAGCAATCAAAATGAAAGCAGCGCTATTTGTCGGTGGTTGGGAAGGCCATACCCCTACCCATTTCAGCAACTGGTACGAAGCACTGCTAACCGAGAACGGTTTTGATGTTGATGTCTATGACACGCTTGCGCCTCTGGAGAATCCGGAGAAACTGAAGGATTTGGATCTTATAACACCTATCTGGTCGTCGGCACGCTCGGGTCATCAGGAGGAATTTGGCAATATGTCGAAGCTTCAGGAAGCGGGGCTTCTCAAGCTTATTGCAGCAGGTTGCGGGATAGCGGGTTGGCATGGCCATATGGGAGATGCATTTCGGGATCGGCCGACGTACCACTTCCTGATCGGTGGCCAGTTCGTTGCCCATCCCCCTGGCTGGCCTGACAACTTACAGCCGTGTGAGGACTACATCGACTACGATGTCACGATTTGTAAACCGGATGACCCGATTGTCGAAGGCATCGGCAGCTTCAGACTTAAAACAGAACAGTACTACATGCTGGTTGATCCATCTAACGATGTACTGGCCACAACCACTTTTTCGGGAGAACATCTCTGGTGGATCGAAGGTACGGTCATCCCGGTTGTATGGAAGCGTCGATGGGACAAAGGAAGAGTGTTCTACTGTTCAATAGGTCATGAACTGGATGATCTTAAAAATCCGAAGGTGACAGAGATCATCAGGCGAGGTGCATTATGGGCGGCTCGCACTGTCTGATTTCAAGATGATCTGACAAAAATATCCAATCTGGACATGCTAGGTGTTAGCTTATAGTCTTGAGGATCTATGCTGGCAGGAGTTGTATGGAGTCAGACAATGAAGCAAACGGGTATGGAGTCGGCGGCCGCTCGACGCAGCAGCCATTATCAGAGGCAGCGGCCGGAGGGCCCTTACGAGACTGGCGACAATCTGCCGGGTTGTTCAATATCGCGTCCGGAACTGATGCGTTTCCTGGATTTCTTCGAGCAATTCGAAATCGAAACCGAACGGGCTTTATCACTCAAACGGGGATATCGCGAAACGCATATGCTGGTTGTTCTGATGCGCAACCACCTTGAAGGTAAACTTACCACAAGCTCCTCCCTGGTCGGTCATTCTAACCTGTCGTATGGCACCGGCATGAGGGCGATCTCCGCGTTGCAGAAACGCGGCCTGATCGTCAAGCGCGCAAGGACAAGTTCGGGCAAGTCTTTTTCGTTACACCCCTCTACCCAACTGATGGAAGAGTGGCAGGAATTGGCGCGTCGTGCAAAATCGTTGTTGGGTAGCTACGAGGTGCAGACTCGCTCTGATGTATCAGAGGATCACTATTTTTTTGGGTCATCGTACGCAAGCGAACATGTGTTGACGCCTCCGTCCATTTTTGAATCAAAACTGGATCTCGGTGGCGGTTTGCGAATTCTGTTTCACGCTGATCCTACCTTCATGGCGATGCACATTCTGAAAAAGCGCTTTGAATCCATGTTCGGTGTGCAGATCAAAAGTCATGCATTTTCAATCGATCGTCTGAGGAACGAGATTTTACGCAATGCGAAGTTAGCAAAATCGCGTTATGACATTGTTGCCTGTGACTTACCGTGGTTTGGCGAGATGGCTCAGGCCGGGCACCTGATGCCCATAGACAAGCTGATAGACAACGACAAGCTTGATCTGGCGGATTTTCATTCTGAGGCACTGGCCAGTACCCGATTCAATGGGCATCACTACGGTTTACCTGTTCAGACGACGCCCGAATTGCTGGTGTATCGACGTGATGTATTTGAAGCAAACGATATCAGTGCGCCGACAACCGTTGAAGAAACCATCGATGCTGCCCGTCGTATTCACGATCCGTTTGTGGATGGCATGGCAGGCATTGCATGGAATGCCTCACGCGGAACACCGTTAGGGCACACTTTTCTTTTTGTTATGGGCGCCTTTGGACAGCCAGTGTTGAATCTGGCGCGCACAGCGTATGGATTTGATGGAGAGCATATATCGGGTGAACAATACAGACCCATGTTCAACACAGCCGAAGCCCGGGCATCCGCAGAATACCTTCTGGAATTGCTGCAGTACTCGCCCCGCGACATTCTGACGATGTCATGGTATGAGCGAGCGCGATGCTATGCAGAAGGTCATGCCGGGATCGCCTACTGTGCGACTTTGCTGGCACCTTTGTTCGAGTTGGATTCGTCATCACCGGCTTACGGCAACACTGAATACCTACCTCACCCCAGCGGGTTGGCGGCTCCCAGTATTGCGCCGATAGGTGGCTACGCACTGGCAATTCCCTCCAATATCGAACCAGACAGAATCAATCCAGCGTGGACGGCGTTGACGTCATTGACATCCGCACAGGCTGCCAAGTTGTATATCGAAAACGGTAGTCTGGTCAGCCCGCGGTTCAGTGTCAGCAGGGATCCGGAGATTCGGCGGATTTCTCCAGTGATTTCCGTTGTCGATGAAATGGCGCGCAACGGCGTCGTACAGATGTGGCCGCGTCCACCAGTCCCGGAGATTGCAGATATCATCGCAATTACCGGTGAAGAGATGCACGACATGCTTGTCGGCGCTAAAACGATTGATCAGGCTCTGGTCAGCTCACAGAACCGTGCTGATCAATTGATGCGGGCGAATGGTCATTATTAGTGGCGCAGTCAGTGTGCTAAACAGGCGGACAAGCTATGGCCGGTTCGTCAGAACTGATGCGATAGCTGCTAAATTTTGATCGCACAGGGTGTCACGACATCCAAACGTTGCGCTATAGCGCTTCGCCAAGCCGTATTCTGATCACTAGCTTCAGATCGGCTGCAACAAGCACACAAGCAGGCATCTACAAGGCACACCGGCAGATTGAACTATTCTTCGACTAGGGCAATAAGTAGTGCAAAAAGAAACTAGGGCAAAAAGACTTTGATAGTCAAATCTTTTATCTGATGTAAACGGCAAGCTAGCAGCCCTTGCAACGGCAACATGGAAGATCCCGTAAGACGCGACGACAATATCGTTGGCTCAATTATCGGGCACATCCAGGAGGATCATGTTTCTGTGAACCAGGATGGGACGGCGTTCTTCAACGTCAGTACAATACATGAGCATTATCGGCCAATTCATATGCCGGTGGCCATCAGTTTGCCTTGATATCAACTAAGCCGGGAGACAATACAATGCAACTCGCCAGGTCAGTCATCACTATGAGTACAGTGGCAGCACTGTGGTTACCCGTCGGTCAGGCTTATGCTCAAAGTGCAGACGAGGCTGCCGCTGCCTGCAATGAGGCCGCAAGCCTGATAGCAGAGAACGACTTTGTAGGAGCCCTGGCTGAAGCTGAATGGTGTGTTGAAAGCCTGCGTCAACTTAGGCAGCAGCTCACGCTTACCGTGTTTCCCGACGAGGTTGACGGATACACCGGTGGTGAGCTTCAAAATCAGAGCGCAATGGGTATGACAGTTATTGAACGCACGTATACCCGTGGTGATTCTTCTGTGGATGTTTCGCTTACAGGCGGTATTGCCGGAGCAGGGCTGGCAGCGCTGGCGCAGTTTGCTTCAGGAATGGGCAACGCAGGGGGTGCGAAAACGCGTGCGCAGAAGCGGACCGTCATCGACATGAGTAGCGAGGGCGGAAACGCCGAGTATATGGTTCAGCTGAAAAGTGGCGGCATGCTCATGGTCTCATCGTATGATTTGAACAGTGAGGCCGTGCTCGAGTTCATCCGTGCCTTCCCAATAGAAGCGCTCGATGATTCCATGAATGAGTAATAGTCAGATCGCAAGTAAGCCGGACCGCTATAAGCCAGGTTGCACCGGATGTGCCGCGAATACAACGCAGCCCAAAGATCCACTCGCGCATTCTGCTCACCTGATCAACAAGGCAGGCTTCAAGGTCTGAGAAGCTTATTAAGGTGCGGTGACATTGATCCAGCGCTTCGGCTCAGCCTTGAGTGAAGAACCTACATTTTCACGTGCTGTTTATCGATGGTGTCTTTTTTCCCAAGAGCAATGGAGAGCTGAGATTTCACCGGGTCAATGCCCCCACGTCCAAAGAGTTCAACGCGTTGGTAGCGACGATCAGCGAGCGGGTTGCCCGATACGTGCTTCAACGGGTAGGAAGACATTTGCAATCAGCGATACCTGCCGGTCATGATTGCTCCGAAATCGCAATTTGAGCACTAATTTGAACAGTATTTGTATCGTAATGCCCGGCCGCAGGCAATCGTAAAACGCAGTCACACATCGTTCACAAATCTGGAGGCATACTATCGATTCGTGTAATTTAAGGGAGTAGTAAAAAAAGTGAAACGATATTCATTGCGCCGCCTTGGCACGTCCGTGCTTGCTATAGGTGCTCTCATTTTTTCTGGTATGTTGTCCGCCGATGCGCGGCAAGGAGGCTCTCACCCGACAGGCAATATAGTTCAAATTGCCCAGGCCGCTGGTAGCTTTAACACCTTGATCGCGGCGCTACAGGCCACCGACTTGAGCTCTGTATTGGCTGATGAAAGCCAACATTTCACAGTGTTCGCACCCACAGACGAAGCATTCGCCTTACTGGGCAAAGACACTATCGACGCATTGATTGCAGACCCGGAGACCCTGTCAAATATTCTTCTCTATCATGTGATCCCCGGGCAGGTTGTAGACGCTGCGACAGCAATCAGTCTGTCGGGATCGAAAGTTGAGGCAGCAAACGGCGACGAGTTGGCTATCCAGGCCAAAGGCCAGCGGCTATTTATCAATTCATCTACCGTCATTGCCACTGATGTTCGAGCTACAAATGGCATCATCCACGTTATCGATTCGGTATTGATGCCACCTGCAGCTATGCCTGAGCCAACGCTTAATATTGTGGAAACGGCATCCAGCGCAGAAAATCTTGGTACTCTAGTGTCCTTACTGGTGGCGACTGGCCTCGACGCAGTGCTTGCAGACGCATCGACACAGTTCACGGTGTTTGCACCTACCGATGAGGCATTTGCAAAACTTGACGCGGCGACATTAGAGGCATTGCAAAGCGATCCCGATCGTTTAAAGGATTTGCTTCTCTATCATGTGCTAGCAGGGCAAGCGGTCGACGCAGCTACGGCTATCAGTCTTGCTGGTAATAGCGTGGAGACGGCCAACGGCCAGAACGTTGCAATCTCACTACGCTCCGATGAGTTGTTCATCAACGACTCAAAGGTAGTTGCTACCGACGTACGAGCAACGAATGGTATTGTACATCTGATAGACACTGTCCTAATGCCACCGTCTGGTTCACCCGATGACCTGCCCACGCTGGCGGACATCGTTCAGGGAAACCGGGATTTCGGTATCTTGAACATAGCGCTTAAAGTTTCCGGTTTGTCCAGTGTACTTGCTGACGAAAACGCCACTTTCACGGTGTTTGCACCGAACAACCGCGCTTTCTTTAAACTGGGTACGTCGAATTTGTTTCGACTTTTCCGCGACAGAGAATTGCTGAAAACAGTACTTCTGTATCACGTCATACCAGATTCAAAAGTGGATGCTGCAACAGCGTTTACATTGGATACTGCAGCTGTGCCAACTGCCAACGGACAAGATGTTACGGTACGTGTGTCTGGTGATAATCTGTTTATAAACCGCAGTCAAGTTATTGCCACCGACATTGAGGCTAGCAATGGTATCGCCCATGTAATCGATTCTGTTTTGATACCGCGCCTGCACTGATTCAAGATCAGTAAGATTTACCATCACTAACAAGGCCAGTCGCCTCAAGTAGGCGGCTGGCCTTTTTTTTTGTCTGCATTGAGGCACTGACTGAGCATTCGGATATAAGGTACGCTAAGTGGGTCTGTCCTTGACAAATCATCCGCTATCCACGCGTTCTCAAAATTAATCAGTGCGTTTCCTAAATCCAAAAAAATAGTTTGAAGTGCGCACTTAAACAGAACACAGGGCATAAAACCTACGAGTGTGCTGCATTTAGCTGGCGTACGTTCTTTCGCTAAACTCAGCGATAATGGCCATGCAAACACTCTGGCTCACTATGGGCAATTTATAGTGGATGAATGCCATCATGCAGAAGCAGCAACGCACAACCGCGTATTGGAGGCCGTGCGCTCACACGGCGTATCGGGTCTCACTGCGACGGTAGAGCATTGAGCCAGGGCTCTGGTGATTCTTTTCCTGAGTCTGTTGTTCTGCACGGCAGACTAACCGGGCGCGCCCAACGCGAATTCATGGTGCGACTTAACGTCAATGAGGCAAAAAATCACGGCCGGAAAACGTCTTCGGCTCGTGCTATAGCGGTGCCATCAGCCACATACTCGATTTCCCCAAATCTAATTTCGAATGACCAAACCTCGGGTCGAAAAATCTCCGTGCGCGACTGCAATCACCGTTCTATAACGTTTCTGACTCGCGATTTTTGTCTCATGAGGTTAACAGTTTTACAGGTGATGAGCATTGGAGCCACTGGGCGGCATGTTGGCGAAGGGTTTGATCCCCCATGCCTTGATAATCACTTTTGGTGAAATCCAGGAAAAATTGAGTACAGCCGGGACCGCCACCCATCAAACTAAACCCTACAAGGGGCCGAATCATTCAGCAAATGTACTTTTAAGGTTGCACCGATCGTTGTCGGTGTAAAAGCGTTTATCGTCTCTTACGACAGTTTAGTTTTACCTAGTGTGGGCGTTGTTGTACGGTGAGATAAAGCCTATGGCTGAAGGGATTTGAATAATGGAAGCTACTTGCTCGGCTTTTGCACAACCCTGTATGACACGTTTTTTCGCGCATCTATACTGATCTATATACCTCAGAACCGATCCGGACACGTCATATTGACATCTTGTGCCTTCGAACGTACACGGAATGCCTGCCTGAGGCTCAGTAACTTTTAAAGACTATCGGTATATGAATCCTGGACGTTTGGTAGAGATATCAGCCGGGCGCTCTCGTATTCTTATCTCACTGTTTTAACACCTGCGCTTCGACGCTCTGGCAAACACCGCAGACGGGGCGCAACCTTTTATTGTCACGAGAACCGAGAGATCACCATGCAAATCATTCCATCCAAAAAAATGAATCGAACGCGCAGCCTGTTAGCGGGTATTGTCTTGGCTGTTGTCGCTGTACAGACTATCAATTCCCCAGCGATTGCGGCTGACGAACAAGGGTTTGTCAGTAAAAAATATGCCATCAAAGGCGACTGGCAGATTGTGCAGGAAAACGGTCAGACACTGATTCGCTTTGACGACAGTTTCAAGACCAAAGGCGGCCCGGATTTGAAAGTATTCCTTTCTCCATCATCCATCACAGATGTTTCAGGAAAAACTGCGACCGATGGCTCTTTGCAGTTAGGCAAATTGCAATCTACCGAGGGCAGCCAGGATTACATTCTTCCCGAGGGGCTGTTTCTGGAAGACTATAAAAGTATCCTGATACATTGCGAACAATACAGCGTACTCTGGGGTGGTAGTGATTTACACGCTGCGAACAACAACTAGCGCCTGCAATCATCCTGAAAAGAGCGCCTTTTTTTGGCCGTCGATGAATCGGCGGCTGAAAAAAAAAGACAAGACACAGTCACCAAAAACCCTTCATCAACTGAGACGAAATATCATGGTTATGACTACAAGCATTGAACCCATACTTGCCACCTCACCAGCCACAAATACCCCACAAACAAGTCAACAAATACACAGGTTTTCACCATGTACACTGGCAGCATCAGCATCGTGGGCTTTGGCGGGGTGGTCGAGTTTTGTTTTCCTCTCCTCGTTGCCATACAAGTTTTCAGGCCATACAACCACACACCATATATTTACCACTATCGGTGAGTGGATAGGCACCACACTGAACCCCGGAATGGGTGCCACGTTCTCCCGCGTCGGTGCGGCAGGCGTGGGTACCTTGGAGCTGATAACAGCACTTGTACTTTTGCTTCCTGTATTTTTATGGTCATACAAAGCAGCGGTCAAGCGCACCGTTGGCCCTTCGCGTTCCTTGCTTCACGCGGTCGGTGGATTGCTCACTGTTGCCTTAATGGCTGGTGCTGTGTTTTTCCATCTCGCTACGCCACTGGGTGTGCAAGTGGTTGTTGATCGCGTATCCGATGGAGGCTCGTTGTTTCGGACCGCACTATCTGTGCTTTTTGCGGGCATATTGCTTGTGGTCATTAATCGTCATGCACTACAAACACGCTGATGGTTTTGTAAGGTACACGTTATAATGACAAGATGCCTTACTAACACCACCAAAAACGAACCAATGAAAACTTATGACCTGATAGTTATCGGCGGTGGACGTGCCTCTAGCCTGGCTGTTGATGTGGCATCTGCGGGTAAATCGGTGGCACTCATCGAAGAAGGCAGACTTGGGGGCACGTGCCCCAACCGTGGCTGTGTTCCTTCGAAGTTACTAATCGGCTATGCTGAAGTGGCGCGTAAAATCCGGGAAGCGTCCGAACATTTCATCGACGCTGAAATCAAGTCTATGGATGTTGAACGCATGATCCGCGACACGAACGACTGGTCAGCGCAGGTGGATGCGCGCTACGAGTCCAGGCACCCCTCTATGCTCGATCTGTATCGAGGTCACGGCGCATTTGTGTCAGATTATGTGGTGGGAGTCAACGGCATTGAGCTAACCGCACCCAATATTGTCATTGCCACCGGCAGCCGCCCGCGCCCAGGCCCCTTTCCAGATCTGCCCATCTGGACCAGTGACGATCTCTTTCCGATGGCGGGCGCCGTGCCCAGCTCCATCACCGTTGTCGGTGGCGGGTTTATTGCTGTGGAGCTTGCCAACTTCTTTGATGCCGTCGGCGTTGAGACTACTGTGATGGTAAAAGATGATCGACTGCTACCCGCTGAAGACGACGACATAGCCGCAATATTCAAGCAACTGTTTACACAGAATGTAAACACGCGCTTCAATACAACGATAGAGTTGGCAAGTCACAATGGGAAGGAGTTTGAATTGAAACTCAACGGGGGCGATACTCACTACACCGAGGCCTTGCTGTACGCTATTGGACGGCAGCCAAATATCGACAACATCGGTCTGGAAAATACCAGCATTACTCTGAACGAGCGAGGTGGCATTGTGCGCGATGAGCACTTGCAAACGTCGGTTCAGGGTGTCTACGCATTGGGCGACGCGGCAACGCGTTATCAGCTTCAACACATCGCCACTTTCGAGAGTCACTATATTCGAGAGCGCATCCTCAAAGGCGACCCGGCAGCGATAGACTACAGCGCCATCTCTCACGCTGTATTCTCTAACCCTGAAGTCGCAGCCACCGGGATGACAGAGTCTGAAGTCATCGCTTCTGGCCGCCCCTACGTCGCCGTTGTTGAGGACTGGACGCTCAGCGCCAGGGCACTATCTACCCGGCTCACTTACCCACGCACTAAACTCATTGTTGATACCTCAACGTACGAGGTGTTGGGTTGCCATCTGATCGGCCCTGAATCATCAACGATGATCCACCAGATGATGACGTTGATGCACTTGAACAATGACATCCGGAAACTTACCGGGTTAGTTCATATCCACCCTGCTTTGCCAGAGGCGTTGGTCGTTGCTGCAAGAGCTGCCATTGCCGCTATCAACAAGGGCAAACCGGAATGAATCACTATAAATACAGATAAAGTGGTATACGCTGCTTTGTATCTGTAAGGCTCCAGGCTCTGATCATAGGCCTTGAGCAGAATTGCACCGCCATCGGAGCTACTGTCGTGGTTGATCAATCCTTGCCTGCGAGGGCTTGCCGGACAGGTCGCCGAAAACAACACTCTGTGCTGTGGCCCTAATCAGTGGTGAAGGTCCATTGGTGTGCAGAAAATACGGGTGCTAACTCATTGAGGCCGTCTTGCGGGTAGAGTCGCAGCTTAGCGATTCAGAATGTGATCACTGACAACATCGCCCACCCAACGCAAGAACCAGATACAGAATAACCAGGTTCCAAGGTAGACGACACCGGTTACCAATAAAAGCCACGTTGCCAACGATTGTTC
>CAYGSW010000061.1:0-12028 GCA_964352535.1 uncultured Granulosicoccaceae bacterium
GTCAATTGAGGTGAATAGTTGTTCTATTCGCCGAGATTTACGCGGAAATCTGGCCGAAATATCGCGCTTTCGGCCAGCCACCTTGATCAAAATATTGACAAGAGCTAAACCTCGCGGACCAGATAATTTGAACAACGCTGTGTCGCGCCAAAGTACACATTAAGGAGTGAAGGAGAAAACACGTATGAAGACGATGAAGAAGTTACTGATCAGCGCCGGAGTCGGACTGGCCATGAACGCTACTGCACTGCAGGCCGCCGAGTTTGATGGTGTGACCGTGAATGTCATGACCTTTACCGGACCGCAGATTGCCGAGCCTTTGCAGCGGCGCGGAGCAGAATTCTCGGAAGCTACCGGCGCAACGATCAATGTGATCACGGTACCGTTTTCAGATTTGTATCAGAAGCTGCTCACCGATTGGGTTTCGGGTACGAATTCGATCGATGCCGGTGTGTTCGCCCCTCAATGGATGGTCGACTATGTCACACCTGGTTTGCTGGAAGATCTGACTGATCGTGTCGCAGCTGATGAGGCGCTGGAAAGCGATGACATCGCCGAGTTCTTTCGCGAGTTCTCTCAAAAGTACGACGGAAAGACGTACATGCTCACCGTCGACGGTGATTTCCACATGGTTTACTACCGTACTGATGTAGCCGCAGAGCTGGGACTTGAAGCGCCCAGGACATGGGATGACTATCTCGCATTTGCAAAAGCGGCCAATGGTCAGGACATGAATGGTGATGGCGAAGCAGACTATGGTTCGTGCATTGCCAAGAAGCGTAACGCACAGTCCTACTGGATGATTACCTCGGTGGCGTCCTCCTATATTCAGTCACAAGGCACCTCGCAAGGTGCATTCTTCGATACGGCTGACATGACGCCTCTTTACAACAATGATGCGTTTGCCGAAGCGTTGCGAGTCTATGGCGAGACGGGTGACTACGGACCCAGCGATGAAATCAATCTGGACGTCGGCGATACACGCAGTCTGTTTACCAGTGGTCGCTGTGCATTGACCCTGGACTGGGGCGATATCGGCACCCTGGCTATCGACCCTGACACCTCCAGGGTCATTGACAAAGTCGGTGCAGTGGCCCTTCCGGGTTCTTCTCGCGTACTCGATCGTGATTCTGGAACCTTGGTAGATTGCACGCCAGAGATTTGCCCGCATGCCGTTGACGGCATCAACCACGCACCCTTCGCAGCGTTTGGCGGCTGGTCTGGTGGTGTTAACTCCAAAGCGGATGATGCTGTAAAAGAAGCCGCTTACGCCTTCTTTTCCTACGTCAGCCAGCCGGCGCAGTCCAACATCGATGTCACCATAGGTGCCACGGGTTTCAATCCCTACCGCACATCTCAGTTCGAAAATCTGGACAACTGGGTGTCTGCAGGTATGAGCCAAGAGGCCGCTGAAAACTACCTGAGTGCAATTCAAACCAGTCTGAATTCACCCAACATGGTTCTGGACCTGCGCATTCCACAAAACCAGCGCTACCAGCAAATCGTTCTTGATACAGCCATTGCACGATTCCTCGCCGGTGAACTGAATATCGAAGCCACCATGCAATCCATCAGCGAAGGTTGGTCAGAGGTGACTGAAGAGATGGGTATGAAAGATCAGCTGTCAGCTTATCGTTCTACCATTGGCGCTGAGTGATCAATTAGACAACGACACGCGTCAGCGATAGCACAACCTTGTCAGAGCGGCTCGACAATTGGCTGGACAGGAACAGTGCCAGACTGTTCCTGTTACCCACGGTTCTATTGATTCTTGCGTTTTCGCTTTTCCCGTTAGTCATATCCGCCTGGCTTGCCTTGTCGCGTTTCAAACTGGCAGCCGGCGGATATGACATCAGATTTATCGGTTTTCTTAATTTCAAAAAGCTGTTCACAGGCTCCCAGCAGTTTCATTTTCTGGGTACCTTTGCACCTATCGGTGTATTTGGATGGTGCCTGTTAGCCTGCACCGCTGCTGTATTGTTGTGGGGCACCTACAAGTTTCTGAGCTGTGGGCGCATCTCCATCATCGGCGTCATCGGCCGTCTGGTTGCCTTTCCCATGCTGGCGTGGCTGGCCTGGATTGTTGCCACCACCACGGGTGAAGGCGGACGACTCGGCTCGCTGTCTACCACGTTGTTTTATGTTTTTGCAGGCGTCAGTATCCAGTTCGCGATCGGCACCCTGCTCGCCTGGCTGTGCGCCCAGAACATCCGGGGGCGATCATTCTTCAGGCTGGTATTTTTCATCCCCTTGATGGTTACACCGGTGGGGATTGCTTACATGTTTCGCATGCTCGCTGATATGTCTGTTGGACCGTTTTCGCCCCTGTGGAAGCTGTTTGGTCTAGGTGAATTCTCGTGGGCGGCAGATCCGTGGACTGCGCGCCTGGTGGTCATTGTTGGCGACAGTTGGCAGTGGATACCGTTTATATTCATCGTGATGCTGGCAGCTTTTGAAAGCCAATCGCGTGATGAGATAGAGGCGGCTGAACTGGACGGCGCCAGTGGTTGGCAGATATTCAAGGATATAACCTGGCCGTCTGTGTTGCCCGTTGCCTGCACGGTAGTCCTTATCAGAATCATAGAGGCCTTCAAGATTGTCGATCTGCCCAACGTGCTAACCAACGGTGGCCCTGGTATCGCAACCGAATCGCTCACGTTGCATTCCTTCATCGAATGGCGTGCCCTGAATCTGGGAGGCTCGGCGTCAGTGGCGTACATGCTACTGGTGGTATCAACAGTTATCTGTGTGTCCTACTTTCAACTGGTGGTGTTACCGATGAGGCGTGCGCGCGAGTGAGCTGGTTCGAATCGAAAAAGCTGGGCGAAATGGCGCCGGGCACCAAGCTCATTGTGTACAGCTTATTGTGCTTCTGGGCGTTCGTTGTCCTGTTTCCTCTGTATTGGGTAGTTATCACCTCGTTCAAACTACCCGTGCATGTCAGTGACGGTCCGGATTTTCTGCCGTTCATCGATTATCAGCCATCACTGCATGCGTGGAAATACATCTTTGTGGATCTGGGCAGCGATACATTCCGGCCCTATCTGAACTCTGTCATCATCGCCAGTGTGTCTACTGTATTAGCCATGCTGTTTGGATCAACAGCTGCCTATGCCCTGGCGCGCTTGCATTTCCAGCCACGACTGATTTCCATACTGTTGTTCATCGCCTGTTTCGCACTCGCCGCATACACCATTGCCTTGTTCGGTGTGGACTGGCGATTGGCGTTGGCCGTAGCCGTTGCAGGCTTTGCCTTACTGGTACGTGCCTTGAAGCGTGCGCCGTCTCCAAGGTTAGGCAATGGCGACATTCTCTTCTGGGTAATTTCGCAACGCATACTGCCACCTGTTGTTGCTGCACTGCCGATCTACATCATGTTTCAACAGCTACAGATTCTTGACACGCACTTTGCCATCATCCTGACGTACACCACTGTCAATCTTCCGATCGTTGTCTGGTTGATGTACGACTTCTTTGTCTCCATTCCCAAGGACATTGAAGAATCAGCCGGACTCGACGGCGCTTCCAAATTCCGCATTTTCTACGAGATGGTGCTGCCGCTGGCCAAGCCCGGATTGGCGGCAACCAGTCTGCTGGTGCTTATCCTGTCGTGGAACGAATACTTGCTGGCGCTGTTTCTGTCGACCGCCAAAGCGCAGACCATCCCGTTACTGGTAGCCGCTCAAAATGCAACCCGGGGACCGCAATGGTGGTACATGAGCGTGTTGATTATCATCATGATCATTCCTGTGGTTCTTCTGACCATCTTGCTGCAACGACTAATTGCCAAGGGACTTCTCCTTGGCGCTGTGAAAGGATAAGCCCTGTATGACCGTCGTTCTCAATGGCATCTCCAAGTCGTTTGGCACCACGCGCGTGCTGCATGAGCTGGATATTGATGTAAAGGATGGTGAGTTCCTGGTGCTGCTGGGTGCATCCGGATCGGGCAAAAGTACCGCCCTGCGCATGATTGCCGGCCTGGAGACCATCACGGAAGGATCGGTGCACATCGATGGTCGCGATGTGACCGAGGTGCTGCCGAAGAATCGAAACGTGGCCATGGTGTTTCAGTCTTATGCATTGTATCCGCACAAGACAGTGGGTGAGAACATCGGTTATCCCCTGAAGGTGCGCAAGTTACCAAAGGCGGAGATTGCCAAACAGGTCAGTGATGTGGCCAGTCAGGTGCAACTGGATGAATTGCTGGATCGTTATCCCAGACAGCTTTCGGGAGGACAACGACAACGTGTTGCCCTGGCCCGTGCCATGGTCAGGCGCCCTGCAGTATTCCTGATGGATGAGCCCCTGTCCAATCTTGATGCAAAGCTGCGCGGACACATGCGTACCGAGCTCAAGCGCATGCAGCACCGGCTTGGCATTACCACGATCTATGTGACACATGATCAGGTAGAGGCCATGACCCTTGCCCATCGGGTCGCCATACTCGAGGGTGGCAAACTGATGCAACTGGCAACCCCAAAAGAGATTTACAACGATCCCGCCAACTTGTTTGTTGCACAGTTCATTGGCTCGCCACCAATGAATCTGTTGCATGGCTCGCTACAGAGTGGGCATTTCAACAAAGGTGACTTGCACGTAGAGGTGTCCAGCAACGTTGACGAATCAGCAGCAACACTGGGTGTGCGCCCTGAAGATTGTCACGTTGTGCCTGCAGGGCAAGGGCAAATACAGGCGGCTGTGTACGCTACAGAACTACTGGGTGATCACACCCTGGTCAGTGCTGCCATTGGAGAGGACATCTTTATCGTAAAAGCTGCCAAGGATTTTGATGCAGCTATCGACTCACCGATGGGCATTGCTGTCGAGCCTCATGCTTTGTACCTGTTTGACAGTGAAGGTGAGCGAATACGATAGCTTTCCTTTCCACTACACTTGCGTAACAGCTTCAAATCCGTTTTTTTTGAACACACCATGAAAACAACGTTCGTCGAGCACATACAAGCGCTACCCGATACCGTGCCCTTTGTTGGCCCAGAGACCCTGGAGCGGCAGCTTGGTAAACCGTTTGTTGCCCGCATAGGTGCCAATGAGAGCGCGTTTGGCATGAGCCCACAGGCAAGTCTGGCTATCAACAATGCCGCACAGGCACGCGGTTGCAGCTGGTACGGCGACCCGGAAAATTTTGACCTGCGTACGCTGCTGGCCGAAAAACACCAGATACCCATGGACAATGTGTGTGTCGATGCCGGTATTGATTCACTGATCGGCCTGAGCATCCGGCTCTTCATAGAACCCGGCGCATCGGTTGTCAGCTCGCTCGGGGCCTATCCAACGGTCAACTACCATGTTAATGGTTTTGGCGGCACCATCCACAGCGTGCCTTACAAGGACAATCATGAAGACCCCGTGGCGCTTGTGGAATGCGCGCATGCCAGTAGAGCACGTCTGGTCTACCTGGCCAATCCGGACAACCCGATGGGCACCTGTCTGCACCCGGATGCCATTATGCACATGCTGGACACCCTGCCCAACCACTGTATTCTCATGCTCGATGAGGCGTACGTGGAGTTCATGGAACACACGCCGGTGCTTCCCATCAATATCAAAGACCCAAGACTGATCCGCTTTCGCACGTTCTCGAAAGCCTATGGCATGGCAGGCTTGCGCATTGGTTATGTCATGGGCCACCGCGATACCATTGCCGGATTCAATCGGATACGTAATCACTTTGGCGTTAATCGAATGGCGCAGTTAGCAGCGGTGGCATCGCTGAAAGATGATGAATTTCTAGCCAACGTCAAGCAACAGGTAGATGAAGGCAGACAACGAATCTATGCGTTAGCTGACGCATTGTCGTTAAGCTATCTACCCTCGTCCACCAACTTTGTGGCAGTTGATGCCGGTAGCACCGACAGCGCCAATGGCTTGATCAACTCATTGGCACGAGCAGGTGTGTTCATGCGAAAACCGGGTGTTGAGCCGCAGAGTCAATACATCCGCGTAGGCGTAGGCACAAGCGAAGAGCACCAGCATCTTGAGCAGGTTTTCCCGGAGCTAGTTCGGGCTATACAGGCTGCATGAGATCTTTCGCCGTGGACTAAAGCACTTCTCTCCCAAAAATGCGGTACTTGCACGACTGCAGTGCCTTACACCACTGCTTTTGCTTGCAAAACTCAGATTGCTTGCAACACTACGATAACTGAAACCCATCATCCCCTTCAAGGTGGGAAGCCAGATTGTAAGTAATCTGTATTCCCACCTTAAAGGGGATGATGGATACGTCTTCGAGTTAGTTGATCAATGGTAAGACTGCCTTTTACGGCAATGCGATCCTCACCACCATTGTTCAAACCTTATGCAGGCTCTTGCTCAAGACATCACTATCAAAGCTGATCATCCCGATAACCAGCTTCCCAAACCGCTGGATCAGATGCTGCTGTTTCGTTCTTCTTCAGATAACGTGGCGTAACAACAATCCCGGCAACACTGGCATTGCCTGTGCTGCCAATGAGGTCAATGTTGAGTGTCCCGTCTGTTACTTCAGCTTCAAAAAAGCGATCAATGGCTTTGTTACTTCCACCAGCAACTTTGTATATGTCCAGTAGTGTCTGGTTGCGGCCTACCTGCACTTCATCACCTTCAATAGAGATTGCGAATTCACGCTGCCCGGCAGCTGTGTGCTCCTGCTCAACGAACATGAGTCTTATACGATAACGCCCATCTCGCACAGGGATAGCATAATTGATATTTGTGCCAGATCGTTGTGACTGATAGACAACTTCATCAGTGGGCGTTACCGTCTGCATGCCTGTGAAAGTCAGGTCCTGTCGAGTAATTGCTGCAGCATTGGACTGAGCACTGGCTGCATTAGTCAGGTATCGACCATCTGCAAGGAAAAATGCGCCCTCGGTGTCTGTACCCCGACTCTGCTGTCCAGCGTTGATTCTAATGCTTGAATCCGGTGTATCAGCTGACTTTCTTACCACCTTGATGAAGCTGATCTTGGAAGCATCGGTAACAGTGGTCAGGTCAATATTGAGAGAGCCGTCTGTCAACTTGACCGGAAATACTCTTTTCACTGCTACATTTTTACCACCTGCTGCGCGAAATATATCAAAATCGTCGAGCACCAGATTACCTTCGATTTCTACATCAAACTTTCGGCGCTCTGCAGCATTATGATGCGATTCGACAAAACCCAGTGTCACATCATAGTTTCCGTTGGCAAGTGCCGAGGTGCTGTAATTCAAACCAGCCCAGCCAATGCGCGATGTTTGAAACAGTGTCTCTTCTGCCGGAGTAGCACCAGAAACTTCATTGGCATTGAGCATAATTGACGCGGTGGTATTGTCGTTTAAAGCGCCCACACCCGGATCAGCAGCGTAGGTGTTGCCATCGACTGTCTCACGGGCACCACCCAGATTCACTGCCCAATCAGCTTGTTGAGTGATCTTGACGGCACTTAACATAGGATTATCTTCAGTTGCTGATACTTCAATATCCAGCTTTCCATCGTTCACTGTCACTGAAAACGTTTCGTCGTGAGCACCGTAGTGGCCCGCCTCGGCCATGACATCCAGACCCGTTTTCACGGTTTGTCCTTCGGCGGCAATATTCATGACTCGCTTGAACCAGCCCTGATCGGTGCCAATCTGCGCATTGGGAAAAATTTCTGCGAACTTCAGTGTCACCGTGTAGGTGCCGTTACCCACAGGTACTGAAACATTCACCGGGCTACCCTCGGAAAAACGATTCGCCTTGTACAATTCAAGATCAGCTTTGTTGGGATTAGCGCTTTCGAACAGTGCCATATTCGCGGGTGCCACTACATCGTAGCCGCCGTTAGACACATACTGCGAGTCAACGTACACCGCTCCATCTAAGCCTGTATACGCACCACCAATGTTGATGTTGGGAACCGATGTGCCAGTGGCCCGCGGGTACATGACTCGGATACTCTTGTCAGCATTGTAGGTGACCGGGTAAAAGGTCCACGTTCGTCGGTAGGAATCCCATTGGTAATTTCTTTTGACGTCCTGACCGTGATCAATGTGACTCAGGAAATACTCCTTGCCCTTAAATTTTGCAAATGAACCATGTTGATTGCCGTAGTAGATGCCTTTGACAACAGGGCCCATCCACTCACACGGACCCATAGGGCTGTTGCACATCGAATACCAGCCGTTGTAGTGCTTGTGATCATGTTCAGCCCAGGATAAATAATACTTGCCATTTGACGTGTGCATGGATCCACCTTCGTGGAAATCGGTATCCTTGAAACGATCGCCGGTGAGACCGTCGTACAGCGTGTTATTCATGTCGTAGTCAATGGAGACTGGCTTGGTGATCAACGACTGGGTTTGATTAACGTGATCGAATGCTGAAAGCTGTGCAACAACTACGTTGCCCGGAGAATCTGCACCGGTGGGTCCATTTCCGTAGATGTAGATCTTGCCATCATCGTCCTGAAATACGTTGGGGTCCATCCCAATGAAGAAGCGGCCGCCATCGATATCGCCATAGATTGGACCCTGATCGGTGAATGGGCCAACGGGGGTGGGGGCAGTGGCATAACCCGTAGCGAATTTAGCCGTGCCGTCGATACCCTTGGGGTAGTAAAGCACGTAGGTAGTATTCGTTCCGTCAGAATACTTTGCCGCTGTAGGTGCCCACATAGCATGAGGTGATACGTTCGGCTGCAAGGTCGTATCCACACCTTTGGGTAGCGAGGTGTCAGATGCCGCTGCCCATTTGCGATCATTCATGTTGGCTGCTACGAACTGAACGCCATGATTTGTCCAGTGAGTCATGTCCTGTGATGACCAGACGGTGTAGCCGTCCATATCGTGATAAGTGTCATTCATGATGCCGTCCGAATCTGGGTCCCCTGCTGTTTGATAGACCCTCTGGTTAGCGTCTGTCGAGGTGTACACATACATCGTGTCACCGTCCACCAGAAAATCAGGGTCTCCACCCGGATGCTCCATGGTCACTGGATTGCCGTTGAACACGTGTTTTTTTGGAGCGCCTGTGTGCCAATCATGGGCGGCTATGTCCGTGGCTGAAAGTATTGCCTGATTACGGTTATCTTGTGGGTTCGCATGGGCCACAGTGCCCAGACTCAAACCTGCAATGGTTGCTGAGATGATGGTCAACGACACGCATTTGCGTGTTCCCTTACTGTTCGTAGGGTTGATGTCGTAACTCATTGGTCGATCTCCTCGGTGTTCTTTAAAAATTTTTATTATTTCAAGTCACGAATTATTATTTTATTCATGACGTAAAACAATACATACGCATAAGATACCCGTAATATTTGAGATTTACAACCCTGTAGCTCGTCTAAATCTCATTAATTTTATGTCATGTAATTAATATTAATACTGGTTATGAATTATGGAACGTGTTCTTTGCGCTGCATTGCGCCAACAACATAGACACGAGTAAGGGTCAGATGTTCACATCGTCACTGCTGATCAAATCAGACATGCGAGGGCTCATTTGCAATTCACCTTGAGTCGCAGAGCGATGAGTGCAAGCCGATGAATAAACGGCGAGACTCGCAGGTGCCTGTAGACAGGCAATCGCGTGGTCCGAAATGCTCGAAAGCGCAATGGTCAAGCAGTAGTGTCTGAACGGGCAGTCGTCCATACCTGAGACCCTCTCGCCTTGCGCTGGAAACCTACATTCTCGCCTCGCGATAGAAGATGTACAGACCACTGGCCATGATCAGGGAGGCTCCCATCAGCGTCCAACGATCGGGCAAGGCACCAAAAGCAACAAAACCCAAAACCGTGGCCCACAGCAATGAGGTATAACTGAATGGAACAACCAACGAAGCGGGCGCATTGCGGAACGCTCTGATCAGACAAAAATGACTGGTACAACCCAGAAAACCTACCAGCATCATCAAACCCCATTGAGTCGTGTTTGGTGCAATCCACACATTGGGTGCATAGGCTGACATGACGATCGCACCGACGACTCCTGAGTAGAGCAACGAGGTGGTTGCATCATCAACCACCCTGATTTTGCGCGTCATTATCTGATACAAGGCATTGGTGGCCGCTGCACCAATAAGCAATAAGTGCCCATAAGCTGGCAGCCAGCTGGTCCATTTGGTTGCCGACGAGTCCTGCCCTGCTTCGCTGACACCGGATTGCGGATGCACAATAATTAGCGCACCCACAAAGCCGATCAACACACCACTTAATCGCCGAACTCCCACTCGCTCACCAAGCAGTGGTATCGCCAGCAGTGTCACAAAGATTGGCGACAGGAACATGATAGCGGTAGCGGTGGACAATTCGGTGGTGCGCAAGCCTGAAAAGAACAATGAGGTGGTTAGAACCAGAAAAGCCGAACGCAACAGCTGCAACTTCACGGATCCAGTCGTGAACGAGGCGATAAATTTCTGGCGCAAAAACACGACTAGCCAGCACATGTGGAAAAAGAACCGCGCCCATACAATCTGGAAAGGCGAAAAATCCTGAACCAGAAACTTCACAACCGTATCCATGGACACAAACAAGCACATGGTGAGCAGCATCCATAGGATTCCTGCTGCATGATTTTCCTGATTTATCACTGATTACGGCAGAGTCAGCAATAAAATACAGACTTCGGTCGATGCTTGGTAGCGCATGCTCTGTCGTGGGTACTCATCCGCCAGGCAATATCCGTCCCGCATCATCGTCAGTTCGCTGATCATTGAGCATGAAGGGTACTCCATTGACCATCACGTGCGTGTATCTGACAGCGTTTTTGTCCAGATGGTGTGACATTGTCGCGGCGCCCTTTCTGCTTTGTACGTAATGCGATAATTTCCAAGTGATGATTGTTTCTGAGTGGCATTTGCTCAGAAAAATCTTGCCCATGTAATGCCGCTGTCATGCACCACCAAGGTCATGGAGTCAGGTCTTGCAGAGCACAATCCGGTGAATCCTATTAGGTCAATATCTCGAGATTTGGGTCGATATCTCGCTATTAGCAGTGCGAGAAACAAGATTAGCAGTACGAGAAACAAGATTAGCAGTACGAGAAACAAGGAAAAAATATGACAGCGTACATACACGCTTCGCAAGCGCCGTAATTCCTGTTAGTTTAAAGACCCGTAGTGCTAAATATGGAAGCAGATGAAAACAATCAATAAGATACAGGCATCAATTACCGGTGCGCTTGCTTTTGGTGTTGTGGTCGCCAGTCTGGCCGTCAATGCCGCCGATGGCCCGTACGACAAAGCCATCAAGGCCAGACAGGCCATGTTTCAACTCTATGGTTTCAACACGGCCATTCTTGGCGACATGGCCAAGGAAGACACTCCATACGATGCTGATATTGCAAGCGAAGCGGCCGCCAATCTGAACGCCGCGGCAAATCTGGGTCAGTCTCAGCTCTGGCCCGCGGGTTCAGATAGCGAAAGCGAAGGAAACGCGACCAACCGCGCCCTGCCTGTCATCTGGGATGAATTTCCTGAGGTTATCGAAAAGGCAGGTGCATTGCAGGAAGCGGCAGCCGCCATGGCAGCTGTTGCAGGTAATGGTCTGGGTGCCTTACAAGGTGCAATGGGTGATGTCGGAGCATCCTGTAAAGGTTGCCATGACGACTACCGCGCCGAGAAGAAGTAAGAAGCACAGAGAAGTACAGATATGACTCCGGTAACATCCATACCCATCTGGGACGTTTGGATACGCCTGTTTCACTGGTCTTTGGCTATCGCCGTAGGCTTCATGTTGTATACCGGACTCACCGGAGAGCTGTTCTTCGATTGGCACCGTGTTGTCGGTGAGTTCGTACTGCTGTTGATTGTCTTTCGCCTTGCGTGGGGAGTTGTCGGCAGCAGCAACGCTAGATTGTCGCAATTGTTTCGACCGATCGGTCGAGCGTTTTTAACTGCTATCGCGATCTTGGTGACGTTCAACGCGTCCGCCATTGCCCAAACAGGCAGCGTCGCGAATGCTGCAGCGGGGAGTCCTGGCAAGGTCGCAAATCCTGCGCTCGAAGAAGACATGGACCCGCTCGCGAGTCCGGAAGTCGTCTCGCGGGCGCTCACGATGATCCCGGGCAA
>CAYGSW010000061.1:12038-24659 GCA_964352535.1 uncultured Granulosicoccaceae bacterium
GTTCCGCAGGAGCGTGGGCATAATGCTGCTGGTGCCTGGGCGGTATTGGCGATGCTGCTGATGCTGGGAACCCAAGCTGTCACCGGAATGTTTATCGCCGACGAAGATGAGTTGGTGGAGGGCGCGCTGTACGAAAGCATCGGCTCCGATGCGACTGATCTGATGTATCGCATTCACCACATCAATGCCGAACTCATTCAGATAATACTGATAGTGCATGTAGTGATGGTCATTGTTTATGCCGTCTATGCCAAGCGCAATCTCATAATGCCCATGGTTACGGGGAAACTGTCATGGACCTCTGAAGATGAACCACCCGCTTTGCGCCTGCAGAAATGGTGGGTTGGTTTGCTGATTCTGGTTCCCTGTGCTGCTGTTATCGGGTATCTGGCTGGCTGGGTATGAGTGGAACAATACAACCCCAGAGCTTGTGGGTGGGTATCACATTGGCGAGTCTCTGCAGACAATTACGGTTGAATTCAGCAAATGTGCGTTGATCTCCATTTAACCCTACAACCCCGGCGGATACACCATAGCCTTGATAAAACCGGCTTCTTCATCCGCCTGTATCCTGAACGCATCCGGCGTACCGTCAAGATCAAAATGATGAGACACCAGACCATCAACATCCACTTTTTTCAGTTTTACCAGATCAATGGCCCGCGGATAGACATTACCCATGCGTCGTGAAAACTTTGCTGTAAGCCCACGACGACGTGCTTCAGACGCCTGGATGTTCGAGTAAGTGTCGCCATCGGGTATTCCGACCATGACTAGTCGCCCACCAATCCTGCTGGCCTTTATCGCATGTACCAGACCATCTGGTGAGTTGGTGGCTTCTATAACCAGATGACAGCCCAGACCACCTGTGTGATCAAGCACAGCCAGCTGAGTGTCGCCGACATGACTGGCACCCAACTCGCTGGCCAATGCCGTTCTGTGTGACTGGGGATCAATTGCGATGATATCCCCCACTCCACTGAGTTTGAGCAGTTGCAGAATTCCAAGGCCAATGGGCCCGCATCCAATGAGTGCGACCGACTCTAACAATCTGGGTTTTGCCAGATCCATCGCATGAATACAGACGCCTAGCGGTTCCAGCATGGCCCCTTGATCAGGCGTCATGCCATCAGGCAGAACGAACAGGCTCTCATGCGAAACTGCAATCTGATGCGTTAATGCGCCGTTATAAGGTGGCGCACCCAGAAATACAACGTGCGGACACAGGTTGTGATAGCCCCTCTCGCACCACTCACAGCGATGGCAAGGCGTGGCCGGATCTACGGCAACCAGCTGACCACGTTTGAGTCCTAGTGCTTCGACATCAGCACACAGTGAGCCACAGAATTCGTGCCCCGGTACAAATGGCTGACGAATAACAGCACCGCCAATACCACCATCCTTGTAATAGTGAAGATCACTGCCACAGATACCGACGGCCAACACATCAACCATCACTGACCCGTTTGACACAGACGGCGGTGCAATGGTTCCGATGCGGACATCGCGGACACCGTGAATATAGGCAGCCATGTTCATCTTGTAGAATTCCAGGAGTTATTCGTTTTGAAGTTCTGCGGCTAAACGGCAGAATACCCGCCATCGAGTAGCAGCGTTTCACCATTAACCAGCCCTGAAGCATCCGAAGCCAAATACAGTGCCATATCGGCAACCTCTACCTCCTCACCAAACCGACCCAGTGGCGTCTTGGCCAGCATAGGCCCACCCTTCTCTTCAGCACCCCAGACTTGTCGCCCCATGTCGGTCAGAATCACCGTAGGGCAAATGGCATTCACCTGAATATTGTGCCGGGCCCATTCGCTCATCAAACCTCGAGTCATGGCGTTCATTGCAGCCTTTGATGCTGAGTAGGCCGTGTGTTCTTCCAGACCAATGACACCTGCCTGCGAAGAGATGTTAACGATTTTTCCCCAGCGGCGTTCGATCATCGCTGGCGCGAGCAGCTGCGCCAACTGAAACGGCGCTCTGACATTAACCGCCATGGTGGTGTCCCAGTCCGCAAGTGTTGCATCAAGCGCCGAAGCTACCAGAGCCACGCCTGCATTATTGACAAGAATGTCTACTTGAACCTGATCAAGTACAGAAGTACACAGCTGTGTGATGGCCGCTGGATCAGATAGATCACACGGTTGCACCCAACACTGACGGCCCAACGCCTTCACTTGCTCGGCCACTTTTTCAAGCTCGTGCTGGTCTCGGGCAACGGCAACGATGTCGGCACCTGCATCGGCAAACACCCTGCAGATCTGTGCACCGATACCCCGTGATGCGCCCGTTACCAGAGCGGTTTTGCCCGTTAATGAAAATCGATCAATCCAACGACTCATACATCCCCCAATCTCATCTGGCATGGGTGCTGGAACAATTCCACCACCGCATCTGTTTGTCCACAACGAGTAGCTTTTGATTTGCACCACACCGCATCCATACGCTATCGCCGTTGGCTATACCGTCATATCAGCAGTATCAAAAAGATGCTGACGTTCGAATGGCAGGTCAAGCCCTATCATGTCTCCTGAGCAAATACTGTCTTCGCCGTCTGTCTTGATAACAAGATCCGTAGATGAGCCCTCATGACGTGCATAGACATATGCTTCTCCACCAAGGCTCTCTTTTAACCGGACGACAACATTGAAAAGTCCGTGATCAGCTGCCTTGATACGAATATGCTCTGGACGTATGCCAACCGTTTTTACAAGGGCCCCCGAGGCATGGTTGCGCAGCCTTACATCGGCCAAATACAAACCGTTGTCACGATTATCCACGGACATGAAGTTCATGCCAGGCGAACCAATAAAGTCAGCGACGAAGCGCGTCCTGGGATGATGGTAGAGCTCCATCGGTGTACCCATCTGTTCAACGACCCCTTCATTTAGTACAACGATCTTGTCTGCCATCGTCATGGCTTCGACTTGATCATGGGTAACGTAAATCATGGTTGACCCAAGTTCCTGGTGTAAAGCTTCCAATTCAATTCGCATCTGGATGCGTAATTTTGCATCAAGGTTGGATAGAGGTTCGTCAAACAAGAACACTTTGGGATTTTTTACAATCGCACGCCCTATAGCAACCCGCTGCCTTTGCCCGCCAGAGAGCTGACCGGGTTTTCGACTCATGTACTCCTCCAGCTGCAAAACGCGCGCAGCTTCAGCCACGCGGTTCTGTCTGATCTCAGCAGGCACGCCATTTACTTTCATTCCAAATTCCATATTGGCCTGCACACTCATATGCGGATATAGCGCATATGACTGGAATACCATGGCAACGTCCCTCTCTGAAGGAGCCGTCAGCGATACGTCTCTGCCATCGATCTCAATCTTTCCGCCACTGATGGACTCCAGCCCTGCAATCGAGCGCAGCAAAGTTGACTTGCCACACCCTGACGGCCCCACAAACACAGCGAATTCGCCATGGGCAATATCCAGAGACACCTGCGATAAAGCCTCCGTCTTGCCATATAGTTTGTCCACTTTCTTAAGCGATACATTAGCCAACAGATATGCTCCATTTCCACGATCAACCGTAAATTCACAGTTGACATTTATCCTAATTTACATAAGTATCGTGAACGATACAATAGTATCTGACACAAATTTCTCAGAAATTGGAGGTTTCAATGAGTTTGACAACACAGCTGCGCACCACAGCAGTTGCCGGAGCATGCGCACTTGCGAGTATAGGCACCGCCAGCGCCTGGACGCTGGAAGAAGCAGCAAAACCCTATGCAGGCACAACCGTCGATGTCGTTTTCCTACTTAGACCCGGCTACGAAGCTGCAGAGGCCATGCTGCCTGAATTTGAAGAAGCAACTGGCATCAACATCAATATCATCAAGCACCCCTATGAGAATGCTCTGGGCGAGCAAGTTCGCGACTTCGTTGCTGATGGTGATCTCGACATTGCTCTTATCGATCTGGTGTGGATTGGAAATTTTGCTGAGAATGGGTGGATAGAGCCTATCGACAAATTTACATCTAACCCTGATCTGCTTGATCCGGATCTGGATATCGATGACTTTTTCCCGCTGGTACTCAATGCATTTGGTGGGTGGAACGATACGGTTTATGGCTTGCCATTTGACAACTATTCTGGCCTGTTGTTCTACAACGAGTGCACGCTCAAGGATGCAGGCTTTGACGGTCCACCAGAAACGTGGAGTGAACTAAAAGATACCTATGGACCTGCTCTTACTAAAGATGGAAAATACGCCTTTGCATTGCAATCCAAGCGTAACGAAACCCAATCTGCTGATAGCTTTGCACGTGTGTTGTGGCCATTCGGCGGCTCATTTTTGAATGAGGAGTTTCGCTCAAACCTGATGTCAGATGAAAGTCAGGCAGGGTTGCGGTTTCGTCAGGAGCTGATGCAGTACATGCCAGAGGGCATCGTGGCATATGACCATGCCGAAACCGTCAACGCTCTTGCGCAAGGTGACGTTGCGATGATTACTGAGTGGTCTGCATTTTATTCAAGTCTAAAAGATCCTGAGACATCAAAAGTTGCTGATTGCCTGAAAATCGCTCCAGAACCAAAAGGTCCTGCCGGAAGAAAGCCTGCATTAGGGGGATTCTCTCTGGCGGTGGCTTCACAAGCTGATGACAACGAGCAGGCAGCAGCCTGGTTGTTCATCCAATGGTTGACATCCAAGGCCAACGCACTGGAATACCTTGAGAGAGGGGGTGTGCCTGCACGCCAATCGGTATACGCTGCTGAAGGTGTCGCCGAGAAGTTCGACTTTGTTCCGGCATTGGTCGAGAGTTGGCAGGATGGCGTACCTGAATTCCGACCTCGATTCGCTGAGTGGCCTGAAATCACAGAGATTGTTCAGGAATGGGGAACGCGCATGATGCTAGGAGAAGTCAGCACTGAAGAAGGTGCTCAGGAACTGGGTAGCCGTATGGAAGCTGTCCTTGAAAAAGCTGGCTATTACGATGGTTCAAAACCTCTCGCTCAATAACTTCCGATAGTAAGATTTTCGCTAATACAGAAGCGAAGTTACCGACATTTGTCATGCCCATAAAATGGCACCGATGTTCCCGCGAACGGACGATCTATGCACGTAGTACCCATAGATCTGCGCCTACCAGGAGACCTCGGCGCCCAATGTGGGTATGACAAACTGAATACAGTGCTATCACACGACACGCTCATACTTTCATCACCGCGCTAGTTTTTATGTCAGCAACCACACGTCGCTCTACCATACTGGCGTTTTTAGGACCTTCAGTCCTTACGCTGATATTAATTGGTATAGGCCCATTGCTCTATGCAGCATGGACATCCCTGCACTATTTCAACCTCACCAAGCTCAATCAGATTGAATTCATAGGTCTTGAAAACTACGCCTATGTACTGACTGACTCGGCGTTCTGGGATGCCATGGGTAGAACATTTCTACTGCTGGGCGTCTCACTTCCCATTCAGCTCAGCTTGGGTCTCGGAATTGCATTATTACTGCATCAGCCAGGACTGACATTTCTGAAAACACTGGCTCGGCTCTCATTGGTATTGCCCATGGCTACCACTTATGCCGTTGTAGGTCTGCTTGGCCAGGTTATGTTTAACCTCAAATACGGTGTCGTTAACCAACTCATTGGGTTTCTGGGTTTTGACCCAGTCAACTGGATTGGCGATCCTGCCAATGCCTTCATTGCCATTATATTCTGGGATGTCTGGCAGTGGACGCCGTTCGTTACACTCGTGCTGCTCGCAGGCTTGACGACAGTACCGTCAGAAATTGAAGAAGCCGCAAAACTTGAGACCAAGCGCTGGACAACGATCCTGCGTCATATTCAACTCCCCTACTTGATCCCGGCTCTTACAGCAGTTCTGATCCTACGCACAGCCGACACACTGAAGTTATTTGACATGGTGTTTACAATGACACGCGGCGGTCCCGGATCCTCAACCGAACTAATCTCCCTGATGATTCAGCGCGTAGGGTTTCGTGCGTTCGATCAGGGCCTGGCCTCTGCTCAAGCTATCATTCTGCTGTTTGTCACTATCGTACTCAGTCAATTGTATATCCGATTGCTCTACAAGGAGGTTCGCTGATGTCAGCCGCACAACAAGGCGGTGCCGGTCATCGCATGGGCACACAGATATTGTTGCTTTTGCTGATCATTGTGTTCTGTGTTTTTCCTTTTTACTGGATGGTGACTACCAGCCTGAAAACTCAGGTACTGGCACTGGAGTCGCCTCCGGTCTGGGTGTTTGAGCCGACGTTTGCCAACTACACCGAAGTGCTTGGCAAGGATGGTGTTGGCCAGACGCTGATCAACTCTTTGATCGTTGCCGTTAGCACCACCATCCTTGCGGTGTTGCTGGGATGCCCTGCTGCTTATGCATTAGCGCGCTTTGAGTTTCGGGGCAAGAAAGATCTGTGGTTCTGGTTCATTACTAATCGTATGGTGTCGCCTATCGTTCTGGCGCTGCCGTTCTTTTTGATTGTCCGGCAGATTGGATTGCTGGACACTCATCTTGTACTGATTCTGATTTATCTGACCTTCAATTTGCCGATCGTGATTTGGATCTGTACCGACCAGTTTCGAGCAGTGCCGTTTGACCTTAACGAAGCCGCGATGCTCGAAGGTGCGTCGCAATGGCGCATCTTTCGATCCATCTGTTTACCACTGGCAATGCCCGGGGTGGCTGTCAGCGCCATATTCTCATTCATATTTTCCTGGAATGAGCTGATGTACGCGCTGGTACTCACTCGTAATGAAGCGAAAACTGCGCCTGCCATGGCCGTCAGCTTCATGGAGGGCTACAATCTACCTTATGGCAAGATCATGGCCACCTCCACTCTCATCGTCATCCCCGTTGTTGTCTTTGCGCTGATTGCTTCTAAACATCTGGTGCGCGGCTTGACGATGGGTGCGGTCAAGTGACACAACACCGGACAAAGCCTTGTCAGATAACACCAGCCATGTGGCCAGAGACGATGAACGATTGCTTGTGCGCATTGCATGGGCCTGCGAAATTGAAGGGCTGACTCAGGCTGAAGCTGCCGATCGTTTTGGTATCACACGCTTGCGGGTTAACAAAGCGTTGGCAGAAGCTCGCAGCCGCGGCATTGTCCGTGTATACATCGATTCCGACTACGCACCCTGTGCGCAAGCAGAATACGATTTGAAAGAACGCTATGCTCTCAACGATGCACACGTGGCACCTGTGTTTGACCCACTCAGCGATGTCAAAATCCTGATCGGCAGCTACCTGGGACAGTACCTGTCAAACCTGTTGCCCGACAAGAACGTGCAGACGTTTGGTATTGCCTGGGGAAGTACCCTCAACATTGCCATGCAGTACCTTCGCCCAATGAATAGACCCGATCTGGAAGTCATGTCGGTCATGGGTTGTGTTGCACGAGCATCGGATGTCAACATCATCGAAAGCGCACGCGTGCTCGCCAACTTGTGTCAGGCGCAGAAACGCTACTTCACAGCGCCTTTGTATGCCGACAGCACAAAGAGCCGGAACACCTTGCTCAAGCAAACCGTTTTCCACGAGATGGTGGAACGCATCCGCGCCGTGGATGCCCTGGCCATGACTGTGGGTGATGTGTCGGGTCTGTCGAGCATGATCCGCGATGGCTTACCGCATTCCGTGACAGTGAATGAGCTGGTCAAGGCGGGAGCTGTGGGTGATGTATTGGGCTATTACGTGAATGAGCACGGTCGCCGTATTGATCACGACATTAACGGATGTGTCGTCGGCATGGAGCTTGAGGATCTACAGAATATACCCAATGTCATTCTGGCGGCGGGTGGCACACACAAGGTGAAAATCATTCACGCGTTATTGAAACGCGGGGCAGTGAATACGCTGGTGACTGATCAGATAACAGCCAAGGCGTTGATTGTGCGTGGCTAAGGATGATTGACAATGCACGCTATAAAATGACTATGATACTGATCATAAACGACACCAAAGACCATGCTAACGATCATTCACACCAATCAGCAATCGTTTTGATTCTGACTAACGACTATTGAAATTTGATCAGATAAAGCGACAAGAACTCGCAAAACGCAGAATTCATGGAGAATTCGTCGGCGCCGCTTCTTTGCTTCACGGAGTCTGGCTGACGATCCGACAGGCGATCATCTGGATGCGCTGCTTTGCGCCATACAAGAATGCATCCCTACGGTATCGCCACCGTTGGCACCCAACGCACTGTAGACGTGAACTATGTTCGAAGACACTCTCGCGGAAATTCGCGTCAGCCTTCAGTGACCGGCTGATTCAGTTTCCACCTTGGTTCATAAAGAAACAAGACGTCGCGGACAAGTGGCTGCCGCTAGTGAATCTTCTGGGGGATTTACGTCAGCACACACAAAAATCATCGACAACAGAATGTCGTTTGTCTAAGCGTGTAGACGCTTGGCAGAATTTCACACTTTTCAGTGTCCGCACGTGGTCTGGCAGAACCTCGTCTCAGAAGTCTTCGACGCTAAGCGCGAAGCGCGGATGCGGGATTTTCGTCAACCGCTAATTTGGCAACTTAGCTAATGGTACGTCCAACTGATAAAGTAGGATCGTACTTTATGAGCTGGACGGACCACTAGTGCTACCACAGTGCCGTGCAAACGGGCACAAAAAAGCCGCACTTAAGCGGCTCAACTTCTGCACTGTTCTACCAAGGCGAATTGGTAGCGGGGGTAGGATTCGAACCTACGACCTTCGGGTTATGAGCCCGACGAGCTGCCAGACTGCTCCACCCCGCACCTGTGCTGACCAGAGGAAGTATAAAGCCGCAGCATGTCGTATACAACCCCTTGCGGCAACTTTATAGAAATAAAATGATAGCCTGTGCGCATGGGACAAATAAAAGACAAGGCAACGCGTGCGCTGGACAAGGCAAAGGCGCTGGGCGACGAGCGTAACCGCATTTTTGTGGAGCTTAATGAGGCCCGAGTACTGGCTGATGCGGCGGCTCTGGATGCAGCTCGCGGCAGCAATCAATCGTTGCCACTCTACGGGCTGGTCGTCTCGTTGAAAGACTTGTTCAACGAGGCAGGCAAGCGCACCACGGCAGCCTCCAAGGTGTTGGCGCAAGTGCACCCTGCCCGGCGAGATGCCGAGATCGTCGCCAGATTGAAGGCCGCTGGAGCACTGTCGTTTGGCCGCACAAACATGACCGAATTCGCCTATTCAGGGGTGGGGCTGAATCCTCACCATGGCACGCCAGGCTGTATTTTCGACAAAGCGCTGGTACCCGGTGGTAGTTCGTCAGGCGCGGCGTTGAGTGTGGCTCATGGCTTGTGCGACATTGCCATGGGCACCGACACGGGTGGGTCTGTGCGCATCCCGGCAGCCATCAACGGCCTGTATGGCTATAAACCATCGCGGCAGATGGTTTCTGTGGAAGGTGTGCATCCGCTGTCTCCCAGTTATGACAGCGTAGGCCCATTGGCAGGCACACTGGATCTGGTGCTGACATGCATGCACGTAATTAGTAGCGCACCGCTGTCAATCGATGCTTCCGACCGTCCGCTAAGGCTTGCCATACCTGAAGATACGTTCACTGATGATCTGGACGAGACTGTGGCTCTTGCATTTCATGAGTCGGTGCAAAAGCTCAATGATGCCGGGCATGAGATCCATCTGGTGTCATTCACCGAACTGACAGAGGCTACAAATGCAATGAGATTGTCAGTTTCAGCTGAAGCGCAGGCTTTTTACAAGGCACATCTGCAGGCCCTTGAGACTGATGGTGACCCACACGTGTTGGCGCGAATCCATCAGTCAGATGATCTGACAGGTGATGACATTGCTAGGCTGCACGAACAACGGCAACAAGCCATTGAAGTGTTCAACGAAAAACTCGGCTCCTATGACGCACTTCTGGCCCCCACCCTCAAATGCGAACGTCCCAGTATCGCCGCTGCAGAAGCAGATTTCGATTCAGTCAACGGTGCATTGCTTCGCAACACCTCCTATATCAATCTGGTGGACGGTTGCGGCATGAATATCCCTATTCCAAGATCAGAGCTGCCACCTTCGGCACTTATGGTGTGCGGTGCGAATGCTCAGGATGAACGTGTGTTAGCAGCGTCGCAAGTCATTGATCAAATTGTCAACAAAAAGCAACGCTAACTGACAAACTGGCCTGAGACTGTGATTGTCAACCAATGGCACATCGAATACCTGAAGCACGTCAAACCCGTCAAACGAAGTCTGATCGCTAAGCATCCTACTTTATTAACTATACGGACCACTTAAGGCACATCAAACCTGCGAACACCCGGATACCGTTCTCCACCCTGGTTCAGCTGATTGTTGCCCAATTGATAGAAGCTCCCCGAGTTCGCTCTGACTCGGTAGTACCACGTGCCCGACGGCAAGCTTTGCCGGTCCACTTCATACTCCACTTGCACAGGCTCATTCGCTATACCAGTGTCGCTGAAGACAATGGATCCTGGGGCAAAATCCGGCCGTGACGCTATATCGATGTCATACGTAATCGTTCCACCGGTGATATCTGTTGCTCTATCCCACCACAAGACCGTATTGCCACCACGGGTAAAGGGCTGTTTTAATCGATGCGGCAAAGGCATGTTGGGACTTTCGGAAAGCTGCTGCAGGTTGTTGGCAACCACCGACGGGAACGACTGCCACCGATCCTCCCAGACATTCAGACGCTCGATCCGCCGCACACCACCGATGTTTTCTATATCCGGTGAGCGGGAGATGAACGGGCGAATGACATCGGCGTACTGGCTGCTAAGATCTCGGATCAGATCATCTGTAAAAAAATCACGCCGCACCTCATTGGCGGCACGCACAAACCTGTCATGTGCACCAGGCAGTAGATAATACTGGCGCAAAAAATTATTGTTGGCCGCGTTAGCAAAACCAAATGTAAGACGGCGACGCAGCTCTTCAAAAGAATTACTGTCGGTTAGCGCAGGCTCCACTCGCAAGGCACCGTCATAATCCCAGGGCAGAAAATAGAATTTTTCTGTGCCTCGTGGGTTATACAAAAAGAAGTTTTGGTCAATAACGTCTTCCTGGCCCAATAGCAGATTGGCAGTAACCCACATCAGTACATTGTTCCTATTGAAATAACGATCAAGCACTGATTCGAAAGGGATGTCCGGATTGTTGACCGCAGACACCATCTCCACAAGCTTTCTATGATCATCACCGCGATCAATTTCTATACGCTCCTCAAATCGGACTTCGTCCAGAGGCTCGCCATTGGCATTCACTTGAATGGCGGCAAGATCAGACGTTGAGAACGTAAAGAAATTGGCCTTGTAGACGTTGTCGTCTCTATCCAGTCCTCTGTTGATCAGGTATTCCTTCGCCCGCGACTCTATGTGGGTATACAGGCCTTGATCTACAGGGCCAGCGCCATCATCTATCCACAGGTTCACGAATTGTGAGCGCAAGCTGGGCAGGTGCGGCAAACGCTGCATAAGATCAAACGCCAGTTTGTTGGTCATACGGCTCTGGTCAAAGGGATGCTTATTGAGCTGTATGCGTTCCTCGTTGCGCCACAAATCGTCTTCCAACCGGATGCGAAAAGATTTCTGAGGTGCTTGCCGCGAAGTTGCTCCACGCTGCCGCAAGCCCGCATTGACATCTGCACCTGTTTCTACCAGATCATCTGTTACCAGTTTGACCGCGATATCGACTTTGAAATCATCGTCACCATCGGTATCAGCTAGCACGTCGTCCAGCGTACAACCGCTCTGATCATCTGGCGTGCAGATGCCAGGTGTTGTTCTCGTAGCGACATCCATGCGAATGACGTTAATAATCTCGTACCCGTCCCGCTCATAAAAGTCAGCTGGATCGGTGATATCAGACGCACTGGCCACAAACACAGAGTCGGTTGGTTCAGGATCAGGGTCACCACCGCCGCCATGGCCTGTGATATCAAACGTCTCACGAACCACCCAGTAGTTGATATTGTTGTTGTTATCGCTCACCCCGACATAGAAGCGATACTGACCGTCAGGCAGTGAAGTATCAAACTGCCAAGTGCCGTTATTGCTATCACTCAAACTCAGGGGAATCTCGCGTATTACACGCGGATCTTCGGTTGCACCACTCGGGCTGACAAAGGTGCCGTCAGCGGTGTTGCGGATGAGATAGAAGGCGTCTCGCAGACCTGATCCGCCTGCGTCACTGGCAACTCCACTGAAACTTTGTACCGATATAGTCGCATCGGTAGGCTGCAGAAGCGTCACCGTTGGCAAGGTATCGTCACTGTCACTGGGTCCACCTCCGTCAACGGCGGTGCTGGTAATGGTGGTTCTTACTCCCCAATAAAACGTGTTTCGGTCGTTGTCACGGGCAGAAACATACAGGCGATAGCTACCTTCGGGTAGTGAGGTGGTAATCGTCCATGTGCCGGTGTTGGCGTTTTCCAGACTCAGTTGAGTGTCACGAAATACGCGTTCATTATCAACGGTGCCGTCCACATCGACCCAATCATTGGTGTTCAGGTTGCGTATGACAAAAAACGCCTTGTCGACACCTGATCCGCCCGTGTCTGTGATCGCCCCGCTAAACGTCAGAGGACCGTCAGTCTCGACGGTATCACCCGCAGGCTGCTCCTGGGATATGAAGGGCGCTACACCATCC
>CAYGSW010000062.1:0-24350 GCA_964352535.1 uncultured Granulosicoccaceae bacterium
CTACACAGCCAAGGACTTGCGAGTCGGCCTGTTTACCTCAACCGAAGATTTCTGAGAACACTCGATGCCTGAACTAAAAAGAGCGGTCATTACCGGTATCGGTATCATCTCGTGTCTTGGTAATGACAAAGACAGTGTTACTGACGCGTTGCGACATGCGCGCTCCGGCATAACAAGCCGCGAAATCTACAAGGAAATGGGCATGCGCAGTCATGTGGCTGCCGCTCCGGACATCGATCTCAAGGAAGCGATTGATCGCAAACAGTTCCGGTTTATGGGTGGCGCTGCAGCCTATGCCTACCTTGCTATGCAGCAAGCCATCGAAGACGCAGGATTAAGCGATGCGGACGTATCGAACGAGCGTACGGGCATAATCGCTGGTTCTGGTGGTGGATCATCGGCCAGCCAAGTGGAGTCTGCCGACATCTTGCGGGATCGTGGCATCCGACGCGTGGGTCCGTATCGTGTGACCCAAACTATGGGCAGTACTGTTTCAGCGTGTCTGGCCACACCGTTCAAGATCAAGGGCACTAACTACTCCATTTCCTCTGCCTGTTCCACCAGTGCCCATTGTATTGGCAATGCGCTGGAGCTTATTCAACTGGGCAAGCAGGATCGCGTGTTTGCTGGTGGCGGCGAAGAGGAGCACTGGACGCTGAGCTGTCTGTTTGATGCCATGGGCGCATTATCGACAAAATACAATGACACCCCTGCGATAGCATCGCGTGCCTATGACGCCAATCGGGATGGATTCGTCATTGCCGGTGGTGGTGGCATGGTTGTGGTGGAGGAGTTGGAAGTCGCCAGAGCGCGTGGCGCAACAATTTACGCCGAAGTTGTCGGCTATGGCGCTACGTCTGATGGTCACGACATGGTAGCGCCTTCAGGCGAAGGAGCTGCTCGATGCATGAGCCTTGCAAAATCCACCGTGGAGACACCCATTGACTACATCAACGCACACGGAACAAGCACGCCGGTGGGTGATATTGCTGAGTTGGGTGCCGTGCGTATGGCATTTGGTGATGATCTGCCGCATATCGGTTCAACCAAATCGTTATCTGGTCATAGCCTGGGGGCGGCTGGTGTGCAAGAAGCTATTTATACGTTGCTGATGCAGCAAAGCGGTTTTATTGCAGAATCAGCGCACATCACGGATCTTGATGAAGCCGCAGCCGGCATGCCGATCGTTCGTGAGCGCATCGATATGCCGCTACGCACGGTGATGTCGAACAGCTTTGGCTTTGGCGGTACCAACGCTTCGCTCGTTTTTCGTGCTCTGGACAATTAATCCTGAAAGGAAAAAGCCCGGTCAGTAGCCGGGCTTTTTCTCCTCAGTTGGCGGCAGATGCGTTACCGCCACAAGCATTGACGTTCTATAGCGCTAGAACTCATCCCATACATCGTTACCACCTCCAGCAGCTCGCTTGATAGGTGCCGGTGTTGGCTCGATTACCGCGTGATTTGCGGCGATTTCATCGGGCGAGTTGTTTGCCTTACGTGATTGCCAGGGCTTTGGAATCGACAACGTTGCTGGTGGCTTGGTGCCTGGTGCGGGTTGTTCTACACGAGCACTGCCATCAGCATTGAAATAACCGATTTGAGAGCTGAGCAAGGTTGCCTGATCACTCATGGTACGGCTTGTATTTGCAGCCTCTTCAACCAATGCGGCGTTTTGCTGAGTCACACTATCCATGTGAACCAGAGCCTGGTTGATTTGTTCGATGCCAACGGCCTGCTCATCAGTGGCGACGGCAATCTGTCCGACAATTTCGGTCAGCTGTGAAACAGAACTAACAATGGTCTTCAGCTCATCTCCAGATTCTGTCACCAGGCCAGTGCCATCTTTCACTTTGGTGACGCTGTCTTCGATCAAATCCTTGATTTCCTTTGCTGCAGAGGCACTGCGACCCGCTAACTGACGCACCTCACTGGCCACTACGGCAAAGCCTCGACCCTGTTCACCTGCGCGTGCTGCCTCTACTGCCGCGTTCAATGCCAGCAAATTAGTCTGGAAAGCGATCTCGTCAATGACACCGATGATGTCCGCGATGCGTTCGCTGGCAGAGCTGATGTCCTGCATGGCAGTGATCGCTCGTGAGGCAACCTCGCCACTGGACACTGCTCGTTCGCGGGTCGAGATGGCCAGTTCATTCGCTGAACGTGCATTCTCGGCGTTCTGTTTTACCGTGCTGGTCAGCTCTTCTGTGCTGGAGCCTGTCTCTTCCAGATTAGCGGCCTGTTGTTCTGTTCGCTCACTCAAGCCTCTGTTGCCTTCGGAGAGTTCAGCCGCACCCGAACGAACGTTCTGGGCAATTTCATTGGCTTCCACCAGAACACTGCGCAAGTGAGTTCGCATGTCCACCAGCTGAGCGTAAGCGCCAACGCGGTTAGAATCTTCACTATGATCGCTCAAATCACCGTTGGCGATTCTTTTGCCAATGCGAACCACATCCTGAGGGTCACCGCCCAGCAAGCGATACAGGTAGTTGCCAAGCAACATTGCAAACAAAGCTACTGCCAGTGCAGCACATCCTGCAACAATTGTGGAAGTCCTTATTATTCCGGCGACTGAGGCCATAGCCTCTTCAGTTTGGATGCGCTCAACAATGACCCAATCGAGTTGCTCAAGTTCCAGAGGTGCATAGGCGGTCAGATAGTTAATGTCAGCCAGAGTTTCATCCAGAGTTCCTGCTTTGCCACTGAGGGCCAGTTGTAAAGATTCTGTGTCGACTCGGGTACTGAGAATGCTGTTCTCCGTCATAAACCTTGATTGAGTGCGCATCAGTGCGTCGCTGCCCAAAAGCATGGATTCCTGGGTTTCTGTGCGGTCAAGACCCAGTGCCATTTCCGCATTGATTCGATCAACCGGTATCTGGAAGGCGATCACACCGGCAATTTTGCCCTCGGCGTAGACAGGTGTGGCCAAAAAGGATGCTGGTGCATTGGAAGACGGAATGTAATTCTTAAAATCTGCCACCGCAACTTCTCCTGGCGATAGGGATAGTGCCTGGCGGGCGGCCACTGCCAGATTTGAGTCTCTATGTGGACCATTGAAGAGACTGGTACCAAAATCAGTTTCCTTGTAGACGGAATAAACTATTGTGCCGTTCTCTGGTTCTATCAGAAATATGTCGTAGTAACCGAACTCGCGCAAGTACGTGCGGAAAAAGGGATGTTTGGTGGCGTGAATCCTGCCATACGGATTGAACTCACTATGCGTATCCAGCTCCTCTTTGCTGCCAACAGGGTTTGTATTTTTGATCAGATATTCATACTGAGCGACCACGCCTGCATCAGTACGTGGCAGTAATTGTTGGGAATTTACTGTGCCACCGTTCTTTTTTACGTTTGGTAACAGTTCGCGATCGTAGTATCGCTGCAGCCGGGTTTTCATGTCATCTACAGAGATGTTGGACGACGCCAAGTCGGTTTTAAAATCGTCGAATCCTGCTGCAAATTTGACCATCGACTCAGCCGTGGATACGTTCTGCCCCAGCGTGGATGCCTGACCTATAAGAAAGTTGAAATAAGTTTCAATGTAGGCCTTTCTGCCTTCCGCATCGGCCTGCAGGCTGTGTTTTGTACTTTCCGTCATTACGGTACTTGCCTGCAAGGCAATAACAATGCTTGCAATTGCCATCGGCACAAGGCCAGCAATGATCATACAGACGATCAGGAGGGGTCGCATCTTCATAGGTTGGGGTCTGCCACTGATTGCTTCAACTAGGTAACTGGTGTGTCGGCGGAAAGGAGGAAACTTGCAGCCTCGTATGTTACCTGTGAGCAATTTGGCATCTGTTCTGTCGACTAACGGTTACTTATTGTCACGCAAGGCTTCAAAGGCATGGAAAGTGGTCGTTACCTGCTCTGTATGTTTAATAGCCCCCAGGTGACCCCATGAAAGTAATGATTGTTGATGACTCCAAATCCATGCGCATGATCGTCAAGCGCACGCTCAAGCAGGCTGGCTACGATGATATGGAGTTCGAAGAAGCTGATGATGGCACCGACGCATTAGAGAAGATCGATGGCTACGGGCCGGAACTTGTTTTGTGTGACTGGAACATGCCTACCATGAACGGTATCGATTTTCTCAAGGCCATCCGTGAAGCTGGAAACAATGTGAAATTCGGCTTTGTAACCACCGAGTCCACAGCTGAGATGCGTGCTGCCGCGAAAGAAGCAGGGGCGCAGTTCCTCGTTGCAAAACCCTTTACCGCCGAGAGTTTTGAAAAAGCGCTTCGTCCGGTCATCGGATAGCGTTGATAACTCAAAGAACACTCTAAAGAGGCAGCTTGAATGAACTACCAGAAGCCAGACGCAGCACAGTTTACAGACATGCTGCAAATGTTTGTTGGCCCCGCGGCTGAAGCACAAGCCGCAGGTGCGGTTGCTGAGTCAGATTTTAGTCACACGGCTGTTTATATAGATCAGGCTGGAGATATCGTTGCTACCTGCTCCGTTGCTCTGCCGACAGCCGCCGCTCTGGGATGTTCGTTGTCCATGATTCCTCCCGGTGGTGCCGAGGGTATGGTCGAGGATAAAGAGCTCAGCGGAATTGCCACTGACAACCTTTACGAAGTCATGAATATTCTGTCTAGTCTTTTGATGAGCGACAAGACAGCGCATCTGAAGCTTTCCAGGGTTGAGTTGGGTAGTGATGCCCGCATAGCAGGGGATGCCGAACAGGCGTTTTCCCTCGACCTTGGCAACTACGGTAAAGGTGAGCTTGTATTCAACATCAGTTGAGTGCATCTGAAGTTAATTAACCCGATAGAAGACATACACCGATGGATGATGATCTAGAAGAGCTACGCCATATATTTCTCGATGAATGTAACGAGAATATTGAGTTGCTTGAAGGCGGCCTCATGCGTATGGGTGAGGGCGATGATGATGCAGACACGCTGAACGAGGTTTTTCGTGCAGCGCACTCGATCAAGGGTGGAGGCTCTACATTCGGCTTTCTGCCAATGGCTGAGCTTACGCATCACATGGAAACCTTGCTGGATGAGATGCGCTCAGGTCGTCGTCCGGTTGTCGAAAAAGATGTTGACCTTCTACTCGTTGGATTGGATGCAGTTCAGGAAATTCTCAGTGACAGTCGTAATGAAACAGGTGCCGACCATCCTGACAGGCTGAACATACAGGCGCAACTGGAAGCAGCTGTTATTACAGGCATGACACCTGATGCTGATGCTGATGCTGATGCTGGTGCTGAAGCTGTTGCTGGTGAGGAGCCAGCAGTGACTGAAACTACCAGAAGTGCCGATTGGGCGGTATCGTTTGCGCCCAATTCTGACTTCTATCTACGTGGTAACGATGCGCTTTTGATCTTGCGTGAGTTGCGCCGGCTGGGTGACGTCAGTGTCAGTGCTGACGTCAATCGCTTGCCAGAGTGGGAACAGATAGATGTCAACAACAGCTACCTTGCCTGGCAACTTGTGGTGCCGGGTACTGTGTCAGAGAGTGACATTCTTGAAGTGTTTGATTGGGTAGATACCGAGTGCACCGTTACGGTAAATGCTATTGAGGCCATTGATAACGCAGCTGCTAATGATTCGCCAGGCGATGATCAGAAGGCAGGGACTTTTGCAACGACAACTGAGCCATCAGCTGAAAAAGCGCCCGCATCCCAGGCCCCGGCAACGCCAGCTACACCCACTACCGCAGGTGCTGAAACCGCCACTGCTAAACCCACTGTAGCGGAAGCTGCCAAAAAGGCTGCGAAGAGCCTACCTGCGAAATCAGGAAGTAATGAATCCAGCTCGATAAGAATTGCAACTGACAAGATCGACCAACTAATCAACCTAGTGGGTGAGTTGGTTATAACCCAGTCAATGCTCAGTCGTGTTAGTGAAAACCCAATGGGTATCGACATCAATGAGCTGCGTGAACGCATGGCAGATCTGGAACACAACACGCGGGATTTGCAAGAGAGTGTGATGCAGGTTCGCATGTTGCCGATATCTTCTGCTTTCAGTCGTCTACCAAGGCTGGTACGCGATCTTTCACGCAAGCTGAATAAAGAAGTTGACTTGCAGATGGAAGGCGGTACCACCGAGCTGGATAAGACGGTACTCGAACGCATGATCGATCCACTGGTTCATCTGGTGAGAAACGGTCTTGATCACGGTATTGAAACACCTGCAGAGCGTGCAGCTGCAGGCAAAACCGGCGCTGGAATTCTGCACTTGTCTGCTCGACAGGAGAGTGGCAGCGTCGTCATCGAAATAAAAGATGATGGCAAGGGTATCAATGGGCCTTTTATTCTGGGCAAGGCACGCGAAAAAGGCATTGTTGGCGCTGATGAAGAGCTTACTGATGATCAGATCAATCAGTTGATTTTTGCCCCCGGATTTTCAACCGCTGCTGTATTGAGTGATGTATCAGGTCGGGGAGTGGGAATGGATGTCGTACGCCGCAACATTCTTGATCTGGGTGGACGAGTTCATGTTTATTCAGAGTTTGGTGTGGGAACTCGTATTGAGATCAACCTGCCATTGTCTCTGGCTATTCTTGACGGGCAGTTGGTGCGGGTTGCCGGTCAGGTTTATGTCATACCCATTCTCAGCATTATTGAAACGCTGGAGCTGGCTCAGACTGAGCGCTCTGACGTACCAGGCACGGGTGAGATATGTCGGTTTAGAGGTGAGTACCTACACATGCTTCGCGTGGCTGAACACTTTGAACTCAAGGAGCCTTCAAGTGGCAAGCTGGTCGTAGTCGTTGATACACATGGTAGGCGTATAGGGCTGGTGATCGATGAAGTCCTGGGTCAGCAACAAGTGGTTATCAAACCGCTGGACAAGAATTACAAAAGTGTCAAAGGCCTGGCTGGTGCAACGATCATGAGTGATGGCTCTGTTGCGCTCATCCTGGATCCAGCCAACATCAGTGAACCGGAACCAGAATCGGTTGCCGAAGCCGCCTAACTGCGAGAGATAAACATGCAAGACTTAACAAACACTTCAACCGATATTGCTGAAACCGCAGATCAGTTTCTTTCGTTTCTCATTGCCGATGAGGAGTATGGCATTGAGATTCTCAAAGTGCAGGAGATCAAAAGCTGGGGGCCATATACGCCACTGCCCAAATCACCTGACTATGTGCTCGGCGTCATTAATCTGCGTGGTGCCATCGTGCCGATCATTGATCTTCGTGCGCGATTTGGACTACCACCCACTGACTACACAGCAACGACTGCTGTGATCATCGTCCGAACGGGTGAGGGAGACGATACAAGAATCATCGGACTTGTGGTCGATAGTGTCTCAGAGGTTTATCACTTATCACCAGACGCCATACAGGATGCTTCTGATGGGGGCCCTGGAGACAAGGCGACCTATGTACGCGGGTTTGGTCAGATACAGGACAAGCTTGTCATACTGGTCAATCTTGAACCTATCATCACGCAGTCGCTTGGACAGATTCAGCAGATGGCGGATGCCGCATGAGTGCTGAACCCCATCAAGTCATCGAGCTGCCCTCACAGTTTGTGCAAGTACAGTTAAATGGTCTGAAGTCAATAGTCGATAATCATCGACAGGACAACCAGCTGGTGAAGTTTGATGCCAGTGAGGTTGAAAGGGTTGACGGTGCGGCTGTCCAGTTTCTTCTCGCTGTCAGTCAGCTTCAGTTGCAGATGCAGGGTGCCATGGTTGTTAACGCCAATGAAGTCATGCTAAATGCCTTCAATGACATGGGTGTTGTCGACCTTATCAAGACAGATAGCGTTGCAAATCCACCTGTTGGAGCGGCATAGCGATCATGGCCAACCCGATGCCTCGTAGCTCTGCCCAACGGCTGGTCAATGATGATCATCACAACACAATGAGTGATGAGGTGTTCAGAGGTTTTCAGCGTATCGCGCTGGAGCAAACCGGTATTGAGCTTGCCGATGGCAAGCGTGCGATGATCGTCAATCGTTTCAGTCGACGTCTCGGGGCTCTTGGTCTCAGTTGTTTTGAGGAGTACCTGAAAGTTGTCTCCGAGCCAGGGCACCCTGAAGCGCGAGAGTTCATCGATACGGTTACCACTAACCTGACGTATTTTTACCGGGAGCCACATCATTTTGATGTCTTGAAGAACTCTGTATTGCCTGCGTTGGCCAATCGCATTATGTCGCCTACTCCCATCCGTATCTGGTCTGCAGGTTGTAGCTCGGGTGCAGAGCCCTATACATTGGCAATTGTGGCAAAAGAGACGGCCGAAACACGCAATCGAGCACTGCGCATACTGTGTACCGATATCGACACCAAGATGGTTGAGGCGACTCAACAAGGTAGTTACACGGCAGAACAAATGCGTGGACTGAATGATTCACGCAAGGAGCAGTGGTTTGCACGAACAGCCAGTGGACGATATCAGGCCGACGAACAGCTTCGTTCAATGTTGATTTGCAAGCAACTCAATCTGTTTGATAAATGGCCCATCAAGAATGGTGCTGACGTGATCATGTGTCGTAATGTGCTGATCTACTTTAATCCCAGTTATCAGAAAAGACTGTTAAACGGTTTTGCGCAGATACAGAAAGCAGGGTCCTATCTGTTTCTTGGCCATAGCGAGACACTTGAGGGTTTCAAGGATACCTATCGTCGGGTGGACAACACTGTGTATGAACGTATCTGAGTAGTTTTTCAGTTATGCGTTGTAGTTTGATACATAAGAAACGTAGCGGTAACCCGTCTTGATTTCATCAGCGATCAAGGCGCATAAGTCCACCAGCCAAACGGCTAACGAGAAAATACCAAGTGCTCACTCGAAAAATTAAAGTCCTGATCGTTGATGATTCGCTTGCACTATGCAAGTTTCTGGAGAAGATCTTCCTGCGTGATCCGGACCTTGACGTTGTTGGCTATGCGCTTGACGCTTTCGTGGCAAGGGACATGATCAAGTTGCATAATCCGGACGTTATTACGCTGGATGTAGAAATGCCGCGCATGGATGGTCTGACGTTTCTAAAGAACCTGATGAGACTGCATCCGATGCCTGTGGTCATGCTCTCATCACTAACCGCAGCGGGTGCAACGGTCACGCTGGATGCTCTGCAGGAAGGCGCTGTAGATTTTATGGTGAAGCGACATCCGGGTAGTGACCAGGATCTTGCGCTTTATGTTGCGGAAATAGTTGACAGGGTAAAGCAGGCTGGCCAAATGCACGTGGCTGCACCGGGAGCATCCATCAGTCAAAAGGCCTTGCCTGATCTGAGTGTATTTAAACGCAAGCTTGTCACCGGTAGAAAGATCAATGGACAGTTGAGTAAGGTTGTGGCTTTCGGGTCATCCACTGGCGGGCCTGAAGCATTGCGTCAGGCGCTGACCGGTTTTGATGCAGCGAGCAGCGCTCTCATGTTTGCGCAACACATGCCGGAGCGTTTCATGGGGCCGTTTGCTGAGAGATTGAGTTCCTGGTCCTCATTTGATATCCGTATTGCAGAAAATGGCGAACTTATCATACCCGGGCGCGGTTACGTAGCGCCAGGAGACATGCACCTTGAACTCGTCAGCAGTGGTGGCAAGTTGAAGTGTCTGACACGCAAGACAGATGCGGTGCACGGGCACAGACCTTCTGTTGATGTTCTGTTCAAGAGTGTGGCAAGCAGTGCAGGCAATGCGGCAGTCGGTGTGCTTCTGACCGGAATGGGTGAAGATGGCGCTGAAGGCTTGACGGCCATGCGTAACGCTGGCGCACTCACTGTTGTGCAAGACAAGAAAAGCAGCGCAGTATGGGGCATGCCCGGTCGTGCCTACGAGATGGGTGGCGCTGACGGTATGTTGGGATTGCAGCAAATCTCAACCGCGCTTACCAAGCTGCTTAAAGAAGCCGCCTAGGATGATAATGCACCAGACTGGTACGCTGATACACCAGATAAAGCTAGGAGGCTAATACACCAGATAAGGCTGGTCGAGCGCCAGACGCTGGTCTCTGAGTGACTGTATGTGATCATCCCAGAATCGCGGCTCTGCAAAAAACGGAAATGCCGTGCCAAACGCAGGGTCTTCCCAGCGTCGAGCAATCCAGGCTGCGTAGTGAATGATACGCAAGGTGCGTAGAGGTTCAATCAGCGCTATCTCGCGTTCGTCGAACGGCCTGAATTCGTTGTAGCCATCCAGCAGATCGGCAAGTCGTGCCTGTGCATAACGTCGATCACCCGAGATGAACATCCATAAGTCCTGCATTGATGGTCCTGTGGCGGTGTCGTCAAAATCCAGCAATCTTGGTGTGTCATCGAGTCCCCACAGGATGTTGCCGGGGTGAAAATCACCATGAAGGCAAAGCTCGTGGTAATCATTGCTATCCATCTGGTTGTGCACCTCATCGAGCAAGTCGTCAATGATGGATTCATAGATGATCGCCTGATCAGCTGGCAGCAGATCAGAGCTCAATAGATAATCCGCTGAATCCTCTCCTAGCCGATCAGCATCGACAACTGGGCGATGTTCGAAGCGTTGTGTGTCGGCGACCAGGTGAAGTCTGGCTATCGTGCGTCCGATGACGGCTAGCTGAGCAGGATTGTCCAGCTCAGGCGAGCGTCCGCCACTGCGCGGAAAAAGGCAGAAGCGAAACGGTCCCTGTTGGTGCAGGCTTGAGCCATCCTTGAGTTTCAGCGGCGCAACCACAGGCAAGTCATGTGCTACCAGAGCATCGCAGAAGGCATGCTCTTCGAGTATGCTCTCATCGCTCCAGCGTCCCGGCCGGTAGAACTTGGCCACCACCGAACTGCCATCCTCCAGACCGATAGTGTACACACGGTTTTCGTAGCTATTCAAAGCGCTGACCCGGCCGTCTGTTTTCCAGCCCACACCGTCTATCGCATCCAGGATATGGTGTGGATCGAGCTTCTGGAAGGCAACCGTTGCTTCATGCTCGTTTATGGCGTTTACTCCATTTTGTCGATAAATGTCGCCAATTGTCTGTAAATATGCTCAATTTGATGCTATCTTTCCACTCGCGCGATAAGTTAGTACCCTTTTGCCAAGCGTCTGTTGGTTTGTCGAAAACGTGTTCATTCTTGCCGGTACAGATCTGTCACTGGCCGCCATATCTTGGGAGAGAGAAGTATGTCACAGGTATTGGTGCTCAACGGCCCAAACCTCAATTTGCTGGGTAGTCGCGAGCCGGAAAAATACGGCAAGCTTACTCTTGTAGACATCGAACACAGCCTTACCCGACAAGCCGAAACGCTGGGATTGAGTGTCAGTTTTTTTCAAAGCAACAGCGAAGGCGCTCTTGTGGACCGTGTGCACCAGGCAAGAGCAGAAGACACAGGCATTGCCATCATCAATCCTGCTGGCTACACGCACACCAGCGTAGCGTTGCGCGACGCCTTTCTGGGGGTGGCCTTGCCACTTATCGAAGTGCATTTATCCAATATCTATCAGCGCGAACCCTTTCGGCATCACTCGTATTTTTCGGACATTGCTGTCGGCACGCTGGCAGGGTTCGGTGCATCCGGTTACAACATGGCGCTCAGTGCGGCCGCTGCCCACTTAAACAACTAATAAAAGCCGGTTTATGCCGGCCTGAGAGATCAATCCATGGATATCCGCAAGATCAAGAAGCTGATTGAATTGCTCGAGGACTCGGATGTGTCCGAGATCGAAATAGTCGAAGGCGAAGAGTCGGTGAGAATTGCACGCCATAACGGCACGGTCATGACACAGCAGATGCCTGTGCAAGGCTACGCGCCCGCGCAGCCTGTTGCCACTGCCGCACCAGTGCCTGCTGCCGCTGTGGCCGATTCCACCGGAGATGAGCTTGTTCCTCCGGGTACGATCATCGAGTCACCGATGGTAGGCACGTTCTATCGCTCTTCATCGCCAACCACCAAAGCATTCGTCGAAATAGGCCAAAGCATCGCCAAGGGTGAAACCCTGTGCATCATTGAGGCAATGAAAATCATGAACCAGATTGAAGCTGAGATCAGTGGCACGGTTCGCGCGATCCTTGTTGAAGACGGTCAGCCAGTGGAATATGGCGAACCTCTCATTGTGATTGACTAGGCGGACCTGATTAATGGAGACCCCTATTAAGAAAATCCTGATTGCCAATCGCGGTGAAATAGCCTTGCGCATCATGCGCTGCTGCCGTGATCTGGATATTCAGACTGTCGCCGTGTACTCAACGGCTGATCGTGATTTGAAACATGTACGGCTGGCTGATGAGGCTGTCTGTATCGGGCCGCCGGCATCGGCGAAAAGCTATCTCAACGTACCCGCCATTATCAGCGCCGCGGAAATCACGCGTGCCGAGGCCATTCATCCCGGTTACGGCTTTCTGTCAGAAAACGCAGATTTTGCCGAGCGTGTCGAATCCAGTGGCTTCAAGTTCATCGGTCCCACATCCGATGTTATCCGCATCATGGGCGACAAAGTGGCTGCCATCGCCGAAATGAAGGCTGCCGGCGTGCCGTGTGTGCCCGGTAGTGACGGCCCTTTGGGTGATGACACTGACACCAACAAACAGCTGGCGAACGAGATTGGCTACCCCATTATCATCAAGGCCGCCGGTGGCGGTGGTGGACGTGGCATGCGCGTGGTGCGTAGCGAGGAGGAATTGGAGCAGTCGATTGCAATGACGCAGGCCGAGGCCGGCACGGCTTTTGGTAACCCCATGGTATACATGGAAAAATTTCTGGAAAAGCCGCGGCATATCGAATTTCAGGTGGTGTGCGATGAGCATGGCAATGCGATCCACCTGGGTGAGCGGGATTGTTCCATGCAACGTCGTCATCAAAAGGTCGTGGAAGAAGCTCCTGCGCCGGGTATTGACGAGACCACGCGCAACGACATGGGCGCTCGCTGCGTGGAGGCCTGCAAACGGATTGGCTATCGTGGGGTCGGCACTTTCGAATTTCTCTACGAGGACGGTAACTTCTACTTTATAGAAATGAACACACGTGTGCAGGTCGAACATCCGGTTACCGAAATGATCACGGGAATCGATATCATCAAAGAGCAGATATTTGCCGCTGAAGGGCGAAAGCTGCGCTACAAGCAAGAGGATATCCGCATTACGGGCCATGCATTCGAGTGCCGGATCAATGCTGAAGATCCAGTGACCTTCATGCCATCGCCCGGCACGATCAGTCAGTATCACCCGGCAGGTGGTCTAGGGGTGAGGGTAGAAACGCACATCTATAACGGCTATAAAGTGCCGCCGCATTATGATTCCATGATTGCCAAACTGGTGGTTGCCGGCAACACGCGTGAGTCTGCCTTGGCAAGAATGCGCGGTGCACTCAGCGAAGTATTCATCGACGGTATCAAGACCAACATCCCATTGCACATTGATATCTTCAATGACACCGAGTTTCGACGAGGTGGGACCAACATCCACTATCTGGAGAAGAAGCTGGGCCTTAGCTGATGGCAATGTCAAGGATGATCGGTAATCTACATACAGTGCCTGTCAGCAGACTCACATGATGGAGGACATCGACAGTAAATCCGGGCAAGACTGGACTGAGGTGCGTGTGGATTGCCTCAAGGACGCCGTGGAGAGCCTGGAATCATGGCTTTTCGATGCTGGTGCTCTGTCAGTGACGTCCGTCGACCGTATTCGTGATGAGCAGTTGGATCATGCGGTACTCGAACCTCAACCCGGAGAGGTCAGGCTCTGGAATGAGGTCACTCTGGTAGGGCTCTTTGCTCAAGGAGCTGATCCTGTGCAAGTGCGTGATGCACTGGCTGTTGCTGCCAGGGAGGCCGAACTTGTCATACCTGACTATCGAGTCGATCGACTGCAAGAACAGGTCTGGGAGCGTACCTGGATGGACACGTTCCAGCCCATGCGTTTCGGTCATCGGTTGTGGATCTGCCCCAGGCAGACTGAGCCGATGGATCCGGATGCGGTTACGCTATGGCTGGATCCGGGCATGGCTTTTGGCACGGGTACGCACGCCACCACAGCACAGTGTCTGGACTGGCTGGGCGATCAGACTGAACAGAGCCTGACACCTTTGCACGGTAAAACCGTCATTGATTTTGGTTGTGGATCAGGCGTTCTTGCCATTGCAGCACTGCTGCTTGGCGCTGAGCATGCATGGGCCGTGGACATTGACGAGCAGGCACTGCTGGCGACGCGTGAAAACGCTCAGATCAATCAGACAGATGCTCACCTGAGTGTCGGACAGCCCTTCATACTGGACAAGGTACAGGCTGACGTCTTGCTGGCCAATATCCTGTTTCAGCCTTTGATGGACCTTGCCGATGTATTCGCTGAAAGGGTTATCAAAGGTGGCTCGCTGGTGATGTCCGGGATTCTTGAATCGCAGATGGAGCCGTTGCGCATGCGTTACAATGCAGCCTTTGAATTTGCAGCGGGAAGCGCCTCCGATGGCTGGGGACTGATGATCGCGACAAGACGGTAATTTTTCCTACCATGGGCACAGGTTCCGATAACAAGACACGTTCCACAGCTGCCCCAGATGCTCCGGAAGATATCGCTGCGGGCGATGGTGGCACATCGCACAGTGAAGCGCTGTCATCATTGGGAAACTCTGATCGCAATGCTGATAGGTCTGCAAGCTCGCAGGCAGTATCGGGGCAGGCGCACACCTGTTGCCCGAATTGCCAGACGCTCTTTGAAGTTGCCCCCGAGCTGCTTGCCTCAAACGATACGCGAGTGCGTTGTGGTGAATGTCTGAGTATCTTCGACTCACTGAGCAACTTGCGTCGTGACGACCTGCTGGCTGATGCAGACGAGGAATTTCTCGTGGACGAAGACGGCAATATCCTGAATGCAGATAGCTCATACGCCCGGGCGATGTCAGGCGAGGGTGACGACTTTACCGCCAGTGGTGATTATTCAGGTGCAGCTAACGGAATAGAAGCCAGCAGAAGCTCCACTGCAGACTACGCTGACGAGGCCATGCTAGATGTAACCTATTCGGACTTCGACTTGTTTTCCGGAGAGGCTGGATTGCCGGAGGTTGCGTATTTTGACGAAACACAAGACAGCAGTGGTCTGCGATTTGATGAGACTGAAGCTGACGAGACATTGAGCGACACTCTGTTTTCACACGATCTGACCGTTGAAGCGGTCAGAACTTCTGTTGAAGCTGAATCAAGTGCAGAGACTTTGGAACACATATCGCTGGATACCGACGTTGATTTTGTCACAGATGATGTGCCACGAGATCCTCTGGTCTTCAAGTACCGGGATCAAGCTGATGAGGCTCCCGTCAGCGCCTTCGACACAGGCACTCAAAGCCGTGCCGACAAGAGGCCAAAAACTGTTGTTGCAAGGACCCCGGCCGGAGAGTCCGTGCGCACGTCCAGCAGCAGTTGGGCCGGACGTTCCGCACTTGCTTTTTTATTGATTGTTATAACTGTAGCGCTGTACGGCTACCGCAGTCGTGATGCGTTGCTGCGAAACCCGGAAGTTCGGCCCTGGTTGGTCAATGCCTGCTCTATTGTGGGCTGCCAGGTGCCGGCATTGATTGACATCAGTGCGTTGAAAGTTGTCAAGCGCTCGGTCTTTTCTCATCCAACGGTTGACAATGCGCTGGTCATCGATCTTGCGTTTGTCAACGAAGCCGAATTTGTACAGCCTTATCCCGTGCTGGAGATACGTTTGACTGATCGTAATGGTGGACTTGTCATGCAGAACATCGTCGAACCTGTTGACTATCTTGACGTATGGCAGTCATCAGATCTTCTGGCTGTGGGCGAACGGCTGGATCTGAGCCTTACAGTTGATGATCCTGGTCAAACTGCTACGTCATTTGAGCTGAAGTTTCGATAGCATTTGTCAAGGCAGTTTATGTTGCCTGTGCATGAAGTAAGGATGCTTAAAGGAAGCAAGATGTGCCTGGGCCACATCATGTTTTCTAACTAATTGCGCGCCTTCGCATAGTCCATCACTACAGTTCCTACAGATTAACAATTTTTTGTCTGCATGAATCTGGAAGCAGTGTCCTGTAAGCCATTGTTACATCGCCATATCTTTTCTTACGCAGTCGGTTTTTAGCGAGAAAAAAGGGTTTATTTGCAAACTGCTGTTGCCCCATACGGTATTTTTAAAGTCTTACATGGTTTACGATATACGGCCCTGATGAATTAGCGCCAGCCATGTTAGAGATAGGTACACATGTTATTGACAACCCTGTGTTCCTTGCACCAATGGCAGGCGTAACTGATCGTCCGTTTCGCGAGGCTTGTACATTACAGGGCGCAGGATATGCAGCCTCTGAAATGATCTCCAGTGACACTCTGCTATATGCCACAGCCAAGACTCGCCACCGGATTGTCAGGGCTGACAATGATGTACCACATGCTGTCCAGATAGCAGGTTCCGAGCCTTGCGCCATGGCCGATGCTGCCGCACTGAATGTGGCGCACGGTGCCCAGGTGATAGACATCAACATGGGATGTCCTGCCAAGAAAGTGTGCAACCGGCAAGCAGGGTCGGCGTTGCTTGAATCACCGGATCTGGTCAGGGAAATATTGCGTGCTGTTGTAGCGCGAGTTGATGTGCCGGTCACGCTGAAGATTCGCACCGGGCCGTCGCCAGAAAATCGCAATGGAGTGGCCATTGCAAGGTTGGCACAAAGCGAAGGCATCTGCTGTCTTGCGGTGCATGGGCGAACCCGAAGTGACAAGTTTCGTGGAAACGCAGAATACGACACCATTGCTGCCATCGTTGACGCTGTATCCATACCGGTTATTGCCAATGGGGATATCAACAGCGGCGATGATGCCCGGCGTGTACTTGATCATACCAACGCAGCTGGCGTGATGATCGGGCGGGGTGCTCAGGGTAATCCCTGGATATTCCGGGAAATCACCGCCTCCCTCAACGGACAACCCGTTCCGGAACGTCCGTCACTCACTGAAATCGGCGAGGCCCTGATTGCCCATCTCAAAGGCTGTCATCGTTTGTACGGAGACTTTCGTGGCGTGCGTATCGCGCGCAAGCACATCGCCTGGTACTGCAAAGGTGTCCGCAACGCCACTGTCTTTCGCGAAGCGGTAAACAGGATTGAGTGCCCACAAGAACAGTTGAACTATGTCGAGCATTTTTTTGCACGACCGGATTATTACGAGGCCGCGGCTTGATATGACATCAACCATCCAGAGAAAAGGACGCTCAGTGCAATCCAGCGCCATGGGAAAACCGGCTAATGCAGCCAGCCAACGACCAGGCAAGCTCAAGGCCAATCCAAGCCAGCGCCGGACATCGGCCAGTGCACCGATCAAAGGCAAGTCGGTGCGTTCAACGCAAGCCGGTAGCAAGCCGTTTGGCGAGCCTGCCGCTCTCCCAGCAGACGATACGGAAGGACGCGTTACGGCCATAGAGCAGTGCGTTCAGAATGAATTGCGACGATACTTCGAGATGCTGGACGGCGAAGAGCCAGCGAACCTCTATCGCATGGTCATTCGCCAAACAGAACATGCCATGATCAGTATGGTCATGGACGAATGTCGCGGCAACCAGACGCGTGCGTCAGAGTGGCTGGGCATCAGTCGCGGCAATCTGCGGGCAAAACTTGCCAGCATGGAAAAATAGAATCTTGACTACATCAAAGGGTGGTTTGCGCTCTTATGCGCTAATCAGCGTTTCCGACAAGCGTGATATCCAGAAGTTGGCCAGTGCATTCGTCGATGCAGGAATCGGTTTGCTATCGACGGGAGGCACGGCTACAACTCTGCGCGAAGCAGGTCTGCCGGTCACCGATGTGTCTGAACACACCGGTGCTGCAGAAATGATGGCTGGCAGGGTAAAGACGCTGCATCCTGCCATTCATGGTGGCATCCTGGCTCGACGTGGAGTCGACGATGAGATCATGGAGCAGCGCAGTATTGCGCCTATCGATTATGTGGTGGTCAATCTCTATCCGTTCGCTGCCACGATTGCCAGAGATGATGTCAGTTTCGAGGACGCCATTGAGAATATCGATATTGGCGGCCCGGCAATGGTGCGTTCAGCGGCAAAGAATCACGCGTCAGTCACCATTGTCACCGACCCATCAGACTACTCACGCGTCGTGGAATCCTTGCAGGCCGATGCACAGAGTAACGGCAAGCTACGGCTCGACCTGGCCGTTAAAGCCTTTGAGCACACAGCACAATACGATGGCATGATTGCTGACTATTTCGGTAAACGTGTGGGTGATTACTCACACGCTGAACCCGCTCGATTCGCACGCACGCTCAACAGGCAGTGGCGATTGGCAGATACCTTGCGCTACGGCGAGAACCCTCACCAGCAAGCGGCGTTTTATACCGTAGCCGATGCACCTGATGGCACTATTGCTGGTGCTGATCTTCGCCAGGGCAAAGCCATGTCGTATAACAATGTCATGGACGCTGATGCAGCGTTGGGTTGTGTTGCGCAATTCAGTGACAACCATGCTTGCGTTATTGTCAAACATGCCAATCCCTGTGGTGTAGCGGTTGCGAAGTCGCAGCTCGAGGCTTACCAAAATGCGTATAAAACTGATCCTACATCGGCCTTTGGCGGCATCATAGCCTTCAATCAGGCCCTTGAGGCGAACACTGTCAGCGCCATTCTTGACAGGCAATTTGTCGAAGTGATCATCGCACCTGGTGTGGACAGTGGCGCACTTGAGTTACTTGCAAACAAACCTAATGTGCGCGTGCTCGATTGTCGTTCCTTGAGCAGCGCTAACGCGACGACCGATAACATGCAATATCGACCCGTATCGGGCGGTTTGCTGGTTCAGGATGATGATCGATTGCGTGTGGAGCTTGCGGATCTGCAGGTTGTTACAAAGCGCCAGCCAACGCAAAACGAGTTGGTCGATTTGCTGTTTACGTGGCGAGTCGCCAAATATGTCAAATCCAACGCCATTGTTTATGGCCGTGATAATGCAACTGTGGGTGTAGGTGCCGGTCAGATGAGCCGTGTTTATTCAGCCAGGATTGCAGGTATCAAGGCGGCTGATGAAGGCATTGACGTTCGCGGGGCAGTCATGGCATCGGATGCATTCTTTCCTTTTCGCGATGGCATCGACAATGCCGCCGAAGTGGGTATCAGGGCGGTCATCCAGCCTGGAGGATCAAAAAACGATCCCGATGTCATTGTGGCCGCTGACGAGCACGATCTGACAATGGTCTTTACCGGCGTTCGTCATTTTCGGCACTAGCAGAGTGATCTACTAGCCGCTGAAGAACCATACGAAGCCGGCGTTGTAGCAGATATGCAATACCGTGCAAGCCTGTATGTTCCCGTAGCGATCACGCGCCCCACCGAATATCAGGGAAGGAAAAAAAACTGACGCGGCCCACAACGGCGGTTGGTTGAACAGGTGCATGGCCGCAAACAGCGCAGAGGTTGCGACGTTGGCCAATGATATGCCGAATGCCGATGAGCACAGACGAGCGTCACGCTGCAGTGCCGGTTGTATGCCACCCCTAAAAACAAACTCTTCGAGTACCGGATAGATTAATGCTATCCATAACAATGCACGCCAGGGCACGTCGCCCCTGCGTACCGGAATGCCCGTCAGAAACATGATCAGCCAGCAAACAGGGCCCAACGCGAGTAAAAGCCAGAAAAGCCGGTCCTGCCAGAAAGGCAGTGCGGTTTGTTTATCGTGGCTTTTCAAAAACCTCTACACGATTGTTAGCCCGTCGTCCTACCTCGGTGTCGTTGCCAAATTTGGGACGCTCACCGGCGAACGAGCGCAAGACCAATTGTTCTGAGCGCACGCCTTGTTCAACAAGGTACGTGCCGATGCTGAGCAGACGCCCACGGGTTCTACGTGACTGTTCCGCTTCGCTGCCTGTGGCATCTGTGTGCGATACAAGCTCAATGCGAGCTTCAGGAAATTGCACAAGCAGACGTGCCAGAGAGTCCAGCTCATCAGTGGAGCCATCAACCAGAGTGACCGAATCGCTTTCAAATCTCAGTCCACTTATCTCCCCGCCAAAAAGAGGGCAGCCATCGTTTCCAACGGGAAACCCACGTGGAGAGAGCGCGCAACTATCCAGTTCATTGGCAATGCCGTCGCCATCCACGTCAGCTACTGCAGCTGCCGGAACCTCAGGTTGCGTCGGCGCAGGCGGCAGAGACGGTTCTGCTGGTGCGTCCAGCTCAGTCAGCGGCACTGCTATCCCATCAAGTGGCACGACAATACCTTCAGCGCCTATGGGCTCTGAGAGCTCAGTGGGTTCGACCATGATCTCTACATCAGGCAAAGCGCCGCTGTCAGGTAATTGTGCTGCGCTGTCTGTCAATGAAGATGAGGTGCCTGTTCCGGGGGCAGGGAGTGTTGTTTCACTGCCGGGTTGAACTGCATCTGGAAGTAATGTTACCTGCGGCAGTTGAGCAGTTTCCGGAAGTTGAGCAGTTTCAGGCAGTTGAGCCGTTTCAGGAAGTTGGGCTGTTTCCGGGAGTTGCTCAGTCTGCGGAATCACTGCGGTTTCGGGCAGCTGTGCGGTTTGCGGAAGGGCTGCATTTTCAGGCAGTTGTGCTGGCTGAGGAGCTTGTGCAGTTTGCGGTAGCTGACTTGTGTCAGGTCGTCGGAAAGACTCAGGCAAGGGCGCAGTTTCAGGTAGCTGCGCGCTTTGCGGCGCTTGTGTCCCCGGTGTTGGTGCGCGCGCGGGCAAGGGTGTTCTGGCAGTGCTGGGGGGTGGGCGTCTGGCCAGATCTCGTCGCAGTCCACCGAAACGACCAATCAGCGATAAGGTGCCAACGCTTGCGTCGGTGTCCAGATACTGTGCCTCGAGTCGCACACCCAGGTTGCGGGTAAAGTAGGTTTCGATGCCGGCACCGGCGCCAAAATAGACGGGCGTCTCGTTGGCTATGCCCACAGGCGTATCGCGATCTATAAATCCGAGCCCGAATCGGCCGTAAACCGACGCACCGAATACCGGGTTGCCGCGCTGGTTATCGCGTGAATCAAAGAAGCGGAACAACAAGGCAGCTTCAGCGGAGGTGTATCGCGCAGTTTGTGCGTTGTCAAATTCTATCTCGCCGAGTGTGGACAACTGAAGCTGCCCACTACTGCGCGAATCGAAATCCCGCCCGATGATGAGGGTGCCCACCGCAGCGAGATCGGAGTTTCGATCAATTGCCGAGATAGACGGATTGGGGGTCAATAGCGAAGCGCCGCCACCGATGCCCAGATACCATTGGTCTCCCAATGCGTAGCTGTGCGTGGATAGGGAAAAGAATATGATCGCAAAGGCGAATTTAACAGGTATTGATCTAAGCACTTAATGGACGTCCGGGGTGTCTCAACGATGATGAAGGTAAATATAATGACTATTGGTTTGCTTAACCGGACTTGAGCCACGTAGCGACATCGTGAGCGCAATAGGTGAGGACTCCGTCACAGCCTGCCCGCCGAAATGCCATCATTGATTCCATGACGATGGCTCTTTCGTCAATCCAGCCTTGTGCTGCAGCTGCTTTGAGCATGGCGTATTCACCGCTGACGTGGTAGGCGAATGTCGGTACGGCGAACGTCTCGCGTGCGCGTCTGACAATATCCAGATACGGCAGACCCGGTTTGACCATGATCATGTCCGCTCCTTCTTGAAGATCAGCAGCAATTTCGTGCATGGCCTCATCACTGTTTGCAGGATCCATCTGATAGGAGCTTTTATTCGACTTGCCAAATGCAGCGGCTGTGCCGACCGCATCCTTGAAGGGGCCATAGAAGCTGGAGGCGTACTTGGCCGCATAACTGAGAATTCTGGTGTGGCGAAAGTCTGCAGCTTCCAGCGTTTCTCGTATCGCCCCGATGCGCCCATCCATCATGTCCGACGGCGCAACAATATCTGCACCCGCTTCGGCATGGGACAGTGCCTGTTTGACGAGGGCGTCAACCGTCTCATCGTTCATGATGTAGCCATCCTCGTTCATTAATCCGTCATGCCCGTGTGGAGAATAGGGGTCCAGTGCCACATCCGTAATGACTCCAAGCTCAGGGGCTGCCTGCTTCAAGGCCCGAATGGCTCTTTGCACCAGGCCTTCCGGATCCCATGCACCCCGGCAGTCATCGGTTTTGGTCGCCGTGTCGGTTAATGGAAACAGAACTATCGCTGGAACACCAAGAGATGACAGTGCTACCGCCGACTCCACCAGTAAATCCACACTCAGGCGATCAACTCCCGGCATTGATGCTACCGCTTCGCGTTTGTTCTCGCCTTCAATGACAAAATAGGGCTGGATGAGCATGTCGACGGTGAAGTGATTTTCCTGCATCAGCTTTCTGCTGAACGCGTCAAAGCGCATACGCCGGGGGCGATTTCCGGGATAAGGAGCCCTGACTCCGAAATGTGCGTTCATACCTGACGATGTCCAGCTTCGGCGCTCACCGCTTCACAGTATTGCGTAAACGATAAGTGCTGTGATGATTAGGCTCCCCGCATCTGTGGCGGCGGGGTGCCTGTCGAGTTACCATAAGCAGGCTGAATAGTTCAGGATTGCTAACGGCTATAATGTGCCGCGTTCTCATGAGTGCCTGAGCCCGCGTACGAGAGTATAAATTAACTTGGGCGTCGCGCCACAGCTCGATGTCTGGTTGAATGATTGTTCACCCTGTCTACCGGGATTCAAAATGAAGTTTTCACCTGTGTTGTTTGCCTTGTTCACCCGCCTGTCATGAAAGGTCCTCTTGCTCAACTCTTGCTGCTAAGCGTGTTTGTGGCTATCGGTCTGTGGGTGGGGGTGAAATGGTTTCTGGGTAGGACTAACGAGCTGTCCAGCAATAACGATATGCGCGCGATCAGCTCTCTGCGAGAGGAGACCAATGGCGGCGCAGAACCAAAGCCTGCATGGGCAGCTGTCCGGTCTGCTGAATTCGTGCCATCTGAGCCTTCGCAGATTCTTGAGCGCAATAGTCGTATTGAATCACAATCACAGACCAAAGATGATGAGGCGCAGCAGAAATCATCGGACGAAGACGAACAGGCGAGCACCGACGACGAACCCGCGCCTGAGGACGCGGTGGAAGAGGCTGAAGAGGAAGCTGATGAGCAAATTGAGACGCTTGAAGTCATCGAGGTTGAGTCAGAGTCAGAACAGACGCCCGATGGTGAGGCACAACAAGGTGCGCGTAACGAGAGTGCCGGCGGACGTCAGGCGAGCACACTGAGTGGAGAGGAGCTGCAATCACGTCAGAAAGCGCGGCAGGCGCGACTGGCAGAGCTTGGCCTGATCAGGAAGAAAGCGCCACCGCCCACAGTTGCCGTGGATGTCTCGCTGGATATGCCCGAGCGATGCTCAGGCGCTGCATTAGCCAAAGTTCCCGTGGGTTTGAAATTTCGTCACGAGACATCGGTTATTCGCGGTGAAAGTCTGAACGCGCTGCAATCTCTGGTTGCTCTGTTTCGCCAGTGCAATGATGATGGAAAGTTCATCGTTGCAGAGAATCCATTAGGCCGTGCTGATGCCACCGATACGTTAAGACAAATGCGTATCGATGAAGTCAAGTACTTCTTCATACAGCACAGTGTATCCATCGATACCGTACAGTTCCCCGAGGAATAATGATCAACCGCTATACCGTTATTGGGCAACCCATTGCTCACAGCCTTTCACCGGTTGTTCACCAGTTGTTTGGAGAACACACGCAACGGAAAATCAACTACACGCGTACTGAATCCACCACAGAGACTTTCGAGTCCACCGTGCGTGACTGGATAGCGTCTGGCGGTAGGGGTTGCAATATTACGTCACCCTTCAAAGAGCAGGCGGTTCAACTGTGCGATCGACTTTCCCGCGAGGCGCATCGTGCGGGTTCGGTCAACACAATCCAGCTGCATCGTGATGGGAATCTGGTTGGACACACCACGGATGGAGCTGGCCTGGTTGCCGATATTGTCAAGAACCGACGTCATCCGATCAGCGCTAAGCGTGTGCTGGTTCTTGGCGCGGGTGGTGCTGCACGCGGTGTCATGCAAGCGCTCTTGAAGCAATCACCCGCGTTACTGCATGTCGCCAATCGCACTGCTGAGAAGGCTGTTGATCTTGCTGATATCTTTAATGATCTGGGGGCTGTTTCTGGCAGCGGTTATGATGACCTGCAGGATGCAGGTGAATTCGATATCGTCATTAACGCGACGACATCGGGTATTAGCGGTACCACGCTGGCGCTGCCAGAGAAACTGATCAACCCGGGCTCACTGGCTTACGATATGACATACGCTCAGCGTGACACACCCTTTATGCTGTGGGCGCAACAACGTGGTGCCAGTACCGCAAACGGTCTGGGAATGCTGGTGGAGCAGGCTGCAGAATCATTCCTTATCTGGGAAGATGTGCGTCCGAAAACGCGCATGGTGTATCCAAGATTGCACGAGATGCTGGCAACATCGCACTAGGAGGCTGTCCGAGAATAACGATCGAGGCGAGGGTGTGAGATTTTGAGT
>CAYGSW010000063.1:0-24191 GCA_964352535.1 uncultured Granulosicoccaceae bacterium
TTACTCGACGTATGCCCGATATGCCTTCGTAAGGGTGCCTTGCCACGAACACAGATAGGCCCGCTGAATCCTAATATTTCGGGTAGACGGACTACTAGCCTTATCTGCGAAGGCTATTCGGTGGTGCTTGAGCTGGTAACCGTGTCGCCAGAGTCGGTATTGGGCTGATCCCCGGATGTATCTTCCGTAGCGGCGCCAGTGGCCGGTTTTTGCGTATTGGGACCGACTTCCGGTACTTGCTCATCGGTTTTGGATGGCCCGTCTGTTGTTGACGCAGAATCGATTAACTTGCGTTGCAGATTTTGCCCATCAGATTTGATGATGGGTTCAAGTACGCCATTGATTGAGGCAAACGATTGCCTGTTTGAATTCAGCGCCGAGCCATCAACATCCAGTGGTGGCGATTTTCGAAGCTTTACGCTGCCGCCGATCACATAGCGCCTGGGCGCTGTGTCGTCGGTGTAGTGGGCACCACTGCGGGTGAGCCACGCAATCATCCCGAACTCGCCTTCAGCAATCTCTGCACGGCTTAAAAGCGGTGCCCGTTGTGCCATGCTCAATGCATCACCACGCGCAAGAATAGTCAGCCTGCGTCCATCTTCGGTATCGCAATGAATCAGCATGCGTGACCCTTCAGCATCCACATCGGCATCAATCAGGGTCTTGCCTGACTGCACAAACGTATCGATGGTGAGTAAGCACGATGCGTCTGAATAAAAGGCAGCATCCAATTGAGCGTCAGCAACGCTAATGGAGTTGCTGGATATTCCTGAGGTGACAGGCGCAAGCAGCAAAACGCACAGCCAGCAGTTTTTTGTCAACGACAGAGAGCGGGTTAGAGACGCCATCAAAATTTTGACGCTATTGGCAAATACATCATAGAAAAATCAAGGCTAATACTTCATTGAGTATCGCCTTTTTTTGGTACCGATGTCACGGTGAATTGCAGTTGATTCTGTTGTTTTTTATTGAAAACCCGTGTTTGTTCCCGAATTCGAAAGTTCACTAAAGACAGGTGCCAGCCAGTCATTGGTGAGTGCGTGTGCTGTTACTTTCAGACAGCTTGGTTTGCTGTGCATGTTGACGTCTATGAAATTAAATAGTTGATAACTCTGAATATTTTTTTAGCCGCTGAACGTTTATGCCGCCAGTTATCAAGGCTCAGACGGCTCTACGATTATGCTAAAAGATCGATAGTACCGATATCAGCTCAGCGGTATATCGTTGCCAGATTTACCAGATTGATAGACATCTGATGCGGCTGCATACCGTGCGTTGATCGACGCTATTTTGCTCTCAAACAAGCTGCGACGTGAGTCCGGGGCACGGTGTTGTACCCACGACACAATTCCTTGCGAGCGCCAGAAGGCGTTGTCCTTTCTGTATTGTCCAGGCATCAACCCGAACACTTCTTTCAGGATGTTGAGATCGTGAGGGATTTCAAACGCATCGCGAGAATCCTCATGACTGAAAAAGTAATAGAAGTTGTCAAAGCCGCCCCAGGTGATGGCTGACAGACACATGCTGCAAGGTTCGTGGGTGCTTAAAAAGACGAGATCACTCGAGGGCAGACGGCTTGCTTCGGGAATCTCGTAATATCGCTTCAGCAGGTGCATCTCGCCGTGGTGCAGTGGGCTCTCCATTTCATTATTGGTTTCCGCCAGATACGTGCTGAGATCTGATTTTTTGAGCAATGCAGCACCAAAGACTTTGTTGCCCCTTGTGACTGCCTGTTCGGTGAGTGGCAAAATATCGTCACTGATCACGTCAAGCAGTCGCTCAACAAGGTGAGTATCCGGTTGAGTTGTTTGATTCATTCTGGTGGCCGTTGGCGTTTGGTATCGCTATGCTTGGACGTTGGGTGCATTCTCTTTAATGTTTTATTGCAGGAAAATTTCATGAACTTTTCTAACATCATCAGCAGCGGGCGCATCGTGGATATCATGGTGCTGTTTGTTGTTGTTGAAGTGTTGGTGTTGATTGCTTACTGGCGACGCACCGGGCGCGGTGTGCCGACTGTTCCGTTGCTGGCCAATGTCGGCGCAGGGGGCAGTTTGATGCTGGCGTTGGGTGCAACACTAAAAGGTTTCGACACTCAAGTAATTGCCTTGTGTCTGGTGTCGTCCCTGGTGTTCCACCTCACTGATCTCGCTATGCGCTGGAAGCGTTAGCTCTTCGGTGCATTCGCCGCCGCTGCATATAGATCTTGTATTGATGATAGAGCAGCAGGCTGACACCCAGAGTACAGGGCGTTGACCACAGTACCGGGTTGAACGCCAGCTGCGGCATGAGATTGACTGCACCAAACGCAAAAAATGCTGTGTAGACCGAAATCCCGGCACCCACCAGGCCACGCGTGTGTTGAATCAACCATTCGTTTAAAGGCGGTGCTTTCTGGAAGATGAAACGCGTGTTCAGGATGGCCGACAGAATGCCAATAATGGATATCCCGACCATTAGCGGCTGATTGATCAGATAGCCCTGCCACGCACAATTCACCGCCGTAACAAATGTTGCCGCCTGCAGGGCAAGATTCATTGCACTACGATTGGCCGTGTGCTTGTGTCTGTTCTGAATACACCACATGCCGTACCGGCTGAGCATGATAGTAAGCGTGGCCAGATACAGCATCATCCAGCCAAACAGGCCGCGCACCAGTGCCTCATCGTCGGAAAACGGGTGAGTCTCCAGAGGGTAGCGAAGCGTTACCAGGCTGATGCCAATGGCCAGGATGCCCGTGATTAACAGGGCGTGGGCAAAGATCCTGCCCCAGCGTTTGTGCGTTTCCCCACCTTTTTTACCGACAACCGGAACCCACATGGTCACAAGTCCAATGGTGCCGGAAACGATATGCAAGGCTACTAATGCGTTGAATTGCCACATGTCATGTTTTATACCTGCAACCCGACTTGCCTGCAACCCGAGGCATGAACAAGTGAAATTCAACCAAGTTGCCAGTCGCGAAACAGGCTTTGAGCTGCGAGCTGTCCAGACAGGGTGGCCATCGGTACACCAGCTCCCGGATGGACACTGCCACCGCATAAGTACAGTCCTTTCACCTGGCTTTTCGAACCCGGGCGCTTGAACGAACCCATCCAGCCGTGGGTGGGGCGTCCATAAAGCGCACCATCGCTGGCCGGAAACAGTCTGCCAAACTGCCCCGGACCTGTGACAATGGTTTGTCCCTGTTCATCATCGATGTTCAAACCCTGAGAGATGAGCGTCTGTTGCATTTTTTCAACGGCTTCCTGCCGCTCATCATCATCCATGGGACGAGCTGGTGCGTTAACCAGACTGAACAACCGTTCATGCAGACCCTCGGCAACCTGTGTGTCTGCACTGCCACTTCGATCTTGCGCGCATATATACACGGTTGGGTTGTCCGTCATATCCGCTTTATCAAAGATGCGATCAAACTCATCGACATAGTCATTGCCAAAGAACACCGTATGGTGGGCTAGCTCAAAGCCGCTGGTGGCAGCATATTGGCATCGCGTCACAGCTGATAGCGAAGGCTCCGTACGCTGTGAACAGGCGTTGCTCGCCTCATCACCCAGTAACCCCTTGGCTAGCGCTTGCGTGTCGCCATTGAAGATGACAGCCGACGCCTTGAGAGTTTCACCATTTTCCAGTTTCACCCCCGTTACGCGTTTTCTCTCGATATCAAGACCAGCTACTCCACAGTGGTAACGAATATCGCCCCCTAAGATAACAATCGTGTCTGCCAGCGTTCTTGCCAGTGCGTGCATACCACCTTGCACCATCCACACTCCCGCTTTTTCCACATGTGCAATAAGCATCAATGTGGCTGGTGCCTTGAACGGAGAGCTGCCGCAATAAGTAGCGTAACGTGCAAACAGTTGGCGCAATCGGGGATCTTGAAAGTCTTTTGCCAGAGAATTCCATAAGCTGATGAACGGTTGCGTGTTGGCCATGTCTATCATTCCGCGCAATCCGCCCTGCAGACTCAAGGCAATCGGATTAGGCCTTTGTGCACGCATAAAGCTCTTGTCCAGTGTATTGAACACGGCCTCGGTTTTCCTGGCGAAACGTTGATAATTATCAGCCTCAGCGTCTCCTGCAAATTCACTGATGGCCTGCATGGACTGATCAAGGCTTGCAAACAGATCAAGCGAGGCGCTGTCTTGCCAACTATGCCTCGCAAGCAGGTCGGCCTTGTCCAGTGACACGTGTTCCTCAAGTTTCAAACCAGCCTGGGCAAACAGATTGTCGAACACCCAGTGCATGGTGAACACCGTGGGTCCGGAATCAATCGGCTGTCCTGCCACATACAACTGACGCATTTTTCCGCCAGGTGTTGCATGACGTTCAAGCAGTATGACCGGAATTTTTCGTGCTGCCAGAGACATGGCCGATGCCAGTCCTCCCATGCCAGCACCAATAACGATGACAGGATCTGCTGGAATAGCGCTTGTTATGGGGGTATTCACGATAGCGTTCGGATGTGGTTAAGGGTTACCGATGGCTGACTTGCATCTGAATTTCAAACGCCGGACGTGTTGTTAGCCTTGCCACAGGGCGCACGATATCTGCGTTCATGGCCGTGAAACGATAGCGCTGTGCAAGTTTGGCAATGATCAGGATGGCTTCAGTGGTGGCAAACGATGCACCGATACACACGCGAGGACCAACGCCAAAGGACATGTGAATGCCCTTGTCGGCTTTGCGTGCCGATTTGCCATCAACAGCTTCTGTGTTGAATCTATCCGGATCGAATTTGTCCGGGTTGTTCCATAGCAAGGCATTACGATGAGCCGTCCATGGAGAGATCATGATCATCGCACCACGTTTGAGTTTTTTGTCAGCGATGCGCGTAGGCTCCAGCGCTACTCTGGGCAGAAAGGTAATGGGTGGATACAGCCGGAGCACTTCACGGAACACGTTGCGTACAAAGGGTAGCTGGCGTATGTGGACAAGCTGCACATCACCGCCACGAGTGATGTTGTTGACATCGTCTGCAATGCGTTGAGCAACATCTGGTTGCTGCGAGAGTATGAAAAACACCCAGGTAAGCACACTCGCTGTGGTTTCATGACCCGCCAGAAAGAAAACGCCAAGCTGATCGATCAGCTCTTCGCGTGTGAAGGGCTTACCGGTGTCAGAATCCTTAGCCGCAATCACCGCCGCTACAATGTCGTCGGTGTTGTCATCTTTGTTGCCCTCAAGGCGTGGGTCTAGCATGGTGCCGAGGTGTCTGCGGATTCTCTGACACGCTTCAACCACAGCAGGGGGCTGGGTGATTTTTGCCCACGGTTTACCAACGATAAGCTGCTTCAGGTCCACGCTGGCCACGCTGCGTTCGAACAGCAAGAAATCACTGAACACATCCCCTGCGATATCAGAACTCAGTGGTTGTGAGAATATGGTGCGACAGATTATGTCTGCGGTCAGGTGGCTCATGGCTTTGTCTAGCGAAAATGTTTCGCCGGCTTCCATGTGCTCATCAAGCAGTTTCTGGTAATCATCCACTGCACGATTCATAGAGGCGAATGCCGTGTTGATACGCAGCTGTGAGAACGCCGGGTCTATCATCTGGCGCTGACGTCGCCAGCTCTCGCCACTGGAGACAAACAGCGAGTTGCCGACAAGCCCTTCCAACGCACCCACCATCAGATCATTCTTGGGGTAGATGCCTTGCTTGTCAGCCAGCACTTCCTTGCAAAGCTCTGAATCGTTGATTAGCAGGATAGAGCGACGCGAATAACCCAGCCAGGTGAGCGGCTTACGATACGCTTCCTCTGGCACCAGACTCAGCAAGTCTCCATCACCTTGACGAATTACCCGTAGCAATGACCTCAATGGTGAAGACGGGGTTGGGGCAGGTGGTCTGTAGAGTGTGCTGTCGGGCATGTGGTTGTTGTTTGAAATCAGCGGGCTTGGGTTAGCCGTTACCTTGCTATAGCGGCAATGAATCGTGGCAATGGCCGGAGCGCGGCAACGAGGCAACAAATTGAGTCAACTAGCTGTCACACCACATTGGCCAGTATACACTTGCCACACCGCCTACACGCTTAGCCTTATCTGTTGTGATTTCCCCCACTGCCAGTCGCACCGTACTACTGACACTGGGCCGCTTGCCGGTCTCACTGGAGCTGGCGCGTGCCCTGTCATCGGCAGGTTGGCGCGTGGTGGTTGCTGATCCGTTCGCCTGGCATCTGTGCCGTATATCGAATTCCGTCAGCAAGAGTTTCAAAGTGACGGCGCCCACCGTCGATAGCGAAGTCTATCTTGCCGAGCTTGCGCAGGTGGTTCGTAGCGAGGATGTGTCGCTGGTATTGCCTGTATCTGAAGAGACACTGTTTGTAACGCAGCTGAAGGAGCGGCTGGATGAAAATGTGCATTTTTTTTGTATAGGCCAGGATGCGCTGCTGACACTGCATGATAAGTACCTATTCTCACAATTTGCTGTCTCGCTTGGGCTGCCTGTGCCGCAAACAGCTTTGACTAACGATATGGAGGCATGTGGAGCTCTGATCAATCAGCCCTATATTGTCAAGCCAAGGCTATCCTGTGCGGGCGCGGGTGTACGATTTGGTGCTGCAGGCGATTCCTTGCTCAGGCACGAGAAATCCGGTGGGAACATCGTGCAACAACAAATGCAAGGCGCTAGCTGTAGCACCTTTGCCATTGCCATACATGGACAAACCACCGTGCATGTGTGTTACCGCAGCTTGATGGAGTCAGGCGCTGTGTCAGTGCTTTTTGAAGAGATCCCCATGCCAGCGTCTATCACCCGGTTTATAGATCAGGTGGTGCAAACGCTCAACTACACCGGCATGATCTCCTTTGACTTTATTCAAGACGGTGATGGTGTATGGCGAGCCATCGAATGCAATCCACGGGCAACCAGCGGCATGCATTTCCTGCAGTCACAGGAAATCATGCAAGGCTTGTGTGATGCTGATGCAAGCCGCGAACGCAGACTAGCCGGCAGGCGTCAGGAATTCTGGTCGTGTCTTGCTCAGGTAGAGGGCCGCCTGTTCAAAGGCCAGATTGATCGGCGTGGTTGGCGAAATCTGTTTAAAACGCGAGATATCACCTGGCGCAGGGATGATGCGAAGCCGTTCTTGCTGATGTGCTTTGTGCTAGCTCCACAGCTGCTCAAGTCAATAAGATCAGGTATGCCCATATCTCAGATATTGATGAGCGATGTGGGTTGGCGTAAGGATGTCTCGTCGAATGATAAAGCGGTATTGCATAAAGACTTAGGTACGCATGAAGATGCAGGTACGCATGGGCAATAGCGTTCAGCCCCTGAGTATCTCGATAGCGATAGATACACAGCCGCAGTCAGGCGTTGTCGATCTTGTAGAGTCAACGGTATTCGGAACTGATGGCTTGCAGTATCAGAGACAGGACGTACGCTCTCAATTAGACCGGTTCATTGCACCGACCTATTTTCATGCCATGGTCGATGGTGATTTGGTGGGTGTCTACGTGCTGGACCGTCGAGATTTGCTAGTCGAGGGTAGAGCTGCCACGGGTTACTACAGAGGTGTGCTGGCAGTGGCATCCAGTTGGCAACAACGCGGTGTAGGCAAGCGGATGACTGCTGCAGCCATGACATGGTTAGCGCATGAGGCGCATGATGTGCCGGTTGTCTCTTATGGTTGTATTGATCAAGCTAATACGCGATCGTTGCGTCTACTTCAAGGTGCTGGCGCTACCGTTGGCCCTGCATTGACTATGTACATGATGTATAGGCAATGGCCAAAGGTACGATGTGACTTGGTTGCATTTAATGAATGTGAAGATTTGGGTGAATCCTATAGTGCACCCTTGAATGAGTTGGCTGGTATTGTCTATGGCGATTGTAATGTGCGTGATGTAAGCCCTTCACGGTTAAAAGGATTCGCATTGCACGATGAAAATGGATTGGCAATAAGCGCAAGAGTAGCACCCACACGTTTTCGTATTATTCGCATGGATGCGATAGCAAAGTGGTGTACCTTGCTATTCGTAAAACCATTCAGTGCTGCACGAAAACGTTTCGACCCGGATAATTTTCGTTATATCTCCTTCAGTAACGTTCTTATCCGCCCGGGTTGTGAATATCTATGGCCAGATTTTGTGAGCACGGTACTGGCCAGGCACAATTGCCATTTTGGTGCTATCTATGTTGACCCGCAAAGTAATTTTTTTACGCAATTGAACAAGCCTTTCAAAATTGCTCGTCTGTTTCACTCATCCGAAGGGTCAATCAAGGTTGTTTGGCAGGGCTTTGGTGGTGATCCTACGGCTTTTGGTTCACGTGATGGTAGCCGCTCAGTTTTACATGTATGGCCAATTGATGCGTGATAGCCAGTTGAAGAAACTATCGATGGTTTTTTAACCAGTGCGTTTTAGCCGACATAGTCAGCATCAACATAGTCAGCAATATATGTATAGCATGGATTCATCAGTCATGCGGTGATCAAGGCAAGCTGGTGTCAGAGGTCATACAGCATCCGTCGTGTAGGTATTTTTGGATGTCTGTAGTCTGCGCTAATGTCGACGATTCAATTGGTTCACTTTTCTCGCTATCAACGGTTGTTATGTTACATTCGAGGAAAACCTACGCCGCAGTTTTGTGGCCCTGACAATGTTGACCAGTAACAAGCACTATGTATCATGCGCGCACCCGAGTCATCCCTTTTACATCGTCTAATACCTATAGTCACAAAGCCGTGTTTAGTAGACGAAGACATCAATTTGCCAGCATTGTATTCGCCAGCATCCTTCTAACTGCATTATCAGTCACAAGCGCTCATGCGGCCCGTTTCGATGTGACTACCGATGTCGATCTGCGAGAAGCACTGGCAACCGCTAACACGAACAATGAGGCAGATACGATTGATCTGGGCGGTTTGACGATCACGCTCACTGATACGCTCATAATCACTGATGAAGATGCCAACTCCATCACATTTCAGAATGGCGAATTGCAACGCTCTTTGGGTGATCAAGCGTTTCGGTTGATGCAGATTGACGAGATGGCCGGTAGCGAACCTGTTTTCCTTGCCTCCATGACGTTCATGGATGGTGTGGCAAATGTAGGCAATGCGCAAACCAACGAGGGAGGCGGTGGGGCCATACTGGCCGAACGCGATCTGATAATTGACTCCAGCAACTTCATTAGAAATGAAGTGATTGGAAACGGTAGTGGCGGGGCAATATTCAACACCGCCGAATTGAGCATATCCGGCTCACGCTTCGAGAACAACTCGGCAAGCACGGGCGTTGGGGCTACGCGTGGAGGGGCTGTCAATGTCAATGGGGACAACAGCAGTCTCAGCGTCAGCGATTCGATCTTCATTGGTAACAGCGCATCGCAGGGTGGCGCAATCAATGCCGATATACTCGCAGGCGCAGTTACTATCTCGGACACGTATTTCACGGATAATTCAGCGGACACATTGGGCGGTGCCCTCTGGCACAACAGCCGTTCATTGCGAGTGGAAAACAGCACGTTCTTTGGCAATGACGCAGGCACGTCAGGTGGTGCTATCGTCGCTCAGGGAAGCGATGGTAACGTGGTGTTGACACATCTGACTATTGTGTTCAACCGCGCAGGCAATGTCGGAGGCGGTCTGCGTGCCAATCTTGCAAGCTCTGATATTTCCATTAACAACTCGATCATCGCTGGCAACACCAGTGGTAATTGTGCTGTGCTTAATACTGGGGACCGGCCAGTTTTCCCTGGCGCGGGCAATCTGTACAGTGACATAAGTTGTGGCAACACATCAACCACACTGGACCCTGTATCTGATGCAGCGTCGCTGTTTGTATCGGGAGCCGCCACAAATGGAGGAATTTTGAACGGCGGAGCCACTCCCACGCTAGCACTGGTGGAGGGCTCAGTGGCCATTGATGGTGCTTCACCAGACGCTTGCCTTCCGGTCGATCAACGAGGTGTCCCCCGACCAGACGGCAATGCCGATGCGCAAGCTCGCCTCAATTGTGATATCGGTGCCTTTGAATTCGAACCGCCCGTTGCTGATCAGGACGGAGATGGCATCCCGGATGTTGATGACAACTGCGTAGCGATTCCCAACCCCGATCAGCTGGACCTTGATGGAGACGGTCAGGGAGATTTGTGCGACACCATTGATGACACCGATTCGGATGGTGATGGCGTACGTGATTTAGATGACAACTGCCCGGCGGAGGAAAATCCTGCCCAGGAAGATCTGGACCGGGACGGTCTGGGCGATGTCTGTGATGATGCCCCCAGGGATAATCTGGATGATGATAGCGATGGCATTATCAATGGTGAGGACAACTGTCCCGAAATTGAAAATAGTGGGCAAGAGGATTTCAACCAGAACGGGCAGGGTGATGCTTGCGATGATTCGGACGCCGATGGGGCTGACGGTGTCAGCGATGCAGTCGACAATTGCCCACTGATCAACAATCCTGATCAGGAGAATCTTGATGGTGACCGTTTTGGTGATGCTTGCGATAGCACGCCAGATGGCGACACTATCGATCAAGCCGAAGACAACTGCCCGTTGATTGCCAATGAAGATCAGGAAGATACTGATGGCGATGGAGTCGGTGATGCCTGCGATGATTTTCAGGATAGCGATGGCGACACGGTAGAGGACGGCAGTGACAACTGCCCGACTACGGCTAATGCCGACCAACTGAATTTCGATGGTGATGCACAGGGCGATGTCTGCGATTCAGATGATGACAACGACAATACGGAAGATGACGTTGATGCGTTTCCGTTCAATGCTGATGAGCAGGTTGATACAGACGGTGACGGCATTGGAAATAATGCAGATACCGATGACGACGGTGACGGCCAGACTGATCAACTGGAAAACGAATGCGGCGGTGATCCGCTGGATGCTGATGTCCTCTCAACAGACACAGACGGTGATGGGATTCCGGATTGTCGCGAAGAGCCTGTTGATCCTCCCACGACTTCTGCCCCAAGCTGCAATGGACAAACAGCCACCGTCTATGTGCAGGATGGCAGAATAGTGGGTGGGTCGAGAGATGGACGTCGGTACAGAGGGTTGCTAGTGGGCACGAATGGATCCGATGTCATCGTTGGCACAAGCCATAGAGACACGATCATTAGCCTGCGCGGTGATGATGTTATCTGTGCGCTTGAGGCGTCCGACTACATCGCTGCAGGGAGAGGTCGCGACACAGTGTTTGCAGGGCCAGGTGACGATTTGCTCTTGGGCGGTGGTGGTGACGATACCTTGTCTGGAGAGGCAGGTTCGGACAAGCTGTTTGGTGGTCGAGGTGATGATGCATTGGATGGAGGTGAGGGTAACGACCTGCTCATCGGCGGGGGTGGTAACGACAGTAGCGACGGCGGCAGTGGTCGTGACCGGTGCATCTGGACAGTCAGTAAGAGCAACTGTGAATAGAAGTAAATTACTGTAAGGAGGTGCTACTGAAGTTCAGGAGCGTATAACGGTCAATTGACACCTACCAGTTATCGACCTCGATCGTAAATTGAAGCTGAGTAGACACTTGGGTGCAAGGTAGTGCAGAGTCACAACCAATCGTCGCCAATTGCGTTTGATGCTTTAGGCGACAATTATTCTGGCCGTTCGCGAACCGCACAAAGTCGTTGACACGGGACACTTGATGATTAAACAGCACGCTGGCCTATTGAAGGTACCTTGCTTGAGAATGTAAAAAGAGGCCGGTTTGGAGCTACTTTCGATCTCATAAGACGGATCAACGTGACGTGTCATGGGAGAGAAATTTTACAGGTAGATTGTTGTGTTGAATCTGGACAGGTAGCTCTCTACAGGCGGCTTTTGATGCTCCGCTATCGTCTACGTAAAACCGGTTCATGGCTGAACAAAGACTATTACTGTACCCTTCCGAAATGCCTGAATCGTGCAAGTAGTGTTCGTGTGGAAGGGCATCGAGAAAGTAAGTCTGCAGATACTCTACAAAACCTGCATCTAAACTCACTGTAGGTTTGACAGGATTCTCATTCAGATTCAGCAGCCGGCGTAACTTTTGATTCTCGTGATCATCACTAAAAGTCAAGCCACGCCGCACACACCATTTGCGGGCATACTCTATCGCGCCCAGAGACTGACTTTTGTCGACAGACTCGCTGCGCTCAATTACCCCCTCTAGAACCTTTAATGACCCTGTCAGGGCTTCAACACTAAGTACCTTTACGCCATTGTCGGGTATGTCCGCCACTTTAGCGGACCTCACTCACTTTGCTGACTGCCTGGTCAACATCTGGAAGAGTGTCGTTCAGAATGATATCAACCTTAGAGGTGATAGCGCTCGACGAATACTTTGTGTAGTCGGCAGACTGTGCCCATAGCCTCTGTAAAGTCGTGGACATGCATTCCGCCCAGCCTACATGAATAAAATCAAACATACGGCCATTGAGGATAGCAGCGACTTCTTACCCCAGAATCGCCAGCAAATTTCGTGACAGCTTATTCTCGGACAGCCTCCTGGGGTTTACTTTTTTTGCCTGTACGGATGAGACTCTGCGTTAGCAGTACTTTAAGTAGTACGGGTATCCTTACACTCTTAGCCATACAGATGATCAGCAACGCGCCGCATCGTTACCATCGCCGCTGCAGTGCGATTCTCCACACCCAGTTTGATGTACACATGATCAAGATACTTGTTGACCGTTCGAGGGCTGATATTGAGTATTTCAGCAATTTCTTTATTGGACTTGCCATTGACCAGCCATAGGAGCACATCGGCCTCGCGTCCTGTTAAGTCAAAATAATCCTGAATGACCGAATGCGTGGTGTTTTCCTCGCCATCTTTAACCCGCAACAGGTACTGTTGCTTACCAGACTCACCCAAGTAGATTAACTGTACGCAATGTCCATTCGCATCGGTTTCCACACACGGTTCCGAGTAATTGACAGGCTTGGCCTGTGATGAAATCTGCCGTAACCACGAGAGTGCCTTCGCGTGCAGCTTGCAGTGTCCTGGCGGAAAGCGCTTGCGTGCAGAGGGTGTCGCCCAAAGCACATTGCCTCCGTTATCAATAGACACAAGGCTTTGACCGGAGATTTCTAACGCTGCCTTGGCAGTTTGCGCATCCTTGGCGTTGTCCAGATGCACTTTCAAGCGGGCCACAAGTTCTGTCACATTTATAGGCTTGATAATGTAGTCTACGCCACCCGCCTCAAGCCCCTCCACAATATGCTCTGTATCATCCAGTCCTGTCATGAATAGCACCGGTGTGGGTCTAGCACTTGCAATCTGCTTGATACGGCGCGTAGCCTCAAACCCACTGATGCCTGGCAGCATTGCATCCATCAATATGGCGTCGGGACTGATGTGAGCAACAATTTCCAGGGCTCGCTCCCCATTTGGTGCCAACAGCACGGTGTATCCTCTAGCCTCCAGAGTCTCATGCAACATACCCAACGATTCGGGTGAATCCTCGACCACTAGAATGATGGATCGCTCATTATTTGTCATGATAGGTCACCGCGGATTCAAGCAGACTCTCGAAAGCATCTAGCTGATGTCGCTCAAGCAACTCGATGGCTGTTCTTGCAAACACCGCTGATTCAGGGCGTTCACTACAGGCTACCGACAGCGCATCGTTAATTGCACTGACATGACCTATCGTATAGAGGTCTTTAAGCACAGTGTATAAATCAAATGGCAGATGTGGCTTGTTATCCGACTGATGTACATCTTCGATATCGGCTTGTTCAAAATCAAGTTCCAGGATTTCCTGGAGTCGCGCTAGCAGTTTGTTGAAGTCCAGAGGTTTGACGAAATAGTTCTTGCTGGACGAATCGTGTGCATGCTGGTAAATTTTATCGTCCGCCAGAGCCGATACCATGAGTATTCGTACAGGTGCAATACACACTTTGCGCAACTGCCTGGCCAGGTCCCAGCCATCCATACCGGGCATGGATATATCCAGTAGAAACACATCAACCTGACGACCCTCAATATCAACAAGGCAACTGTGCGCATTAGCGTACGACACCACCTTGAAGCCGATAGGTGTAAGGTAGTCTTCCATCAATGCGCGATGGTTTACATCGTCGTCTACCACCACTACGGTGCGCTCGGCTATAAGCTTTGAGTATTTCTGTTGCACTTGCTGGATATCAGGTTCGTTTGGCATGATAGGTGGCAGCAGAAGCTTGAGCACAAAACAGCTCCCTTCACCTATAACGCTGGTGGCATTAAGATCGCCTCCCATAATTCCTGCCAGCAATTTCGAAATTGTCAATCCAAGACCCGTGCCTTTAACCGTATTGGTATTGGTATGGTGCAGTGTTTCGAAGGGCTGATAGATTCGTTCAAGATCAGTGGCGCTCATGCCAGGTCCTGTGTCACTAACTTTAAAGGTGGTTACCTGCGAGCGGTAGTCAACACTCAGAGCTACTGTGCCGACATCAGTGTATCTGAATGCATTGGAAAGCAGATTAATCAGTATCTGGCGCAAGCGCTTCTCATCCGCAAACACCTTTCTGGGAACATGAGCGCTGATATCGATAGTAAACGCCAATGCGGACGACTGAGCCTGTATGCGGAACATCTGAACAAGTTGATGAAGAAACTGGTGCAAATCCAGCTGATCACGATGTATCGTAAGTCTGTCTGCCTCGATCTTGGATATATCCAGTAAGTTCTCGATTAACCCCGCAAGATGTTGCGTAGAATCCTTGATAACACGCACTCCATTTTGTCTGTGTGCCGGTATGTCGACGTCCTGCTCCATCAGTTGTGCGTATCCAAGGATAGAGTTTAGCGGTGTGCGCAGTTCGTGGCTCAAGCCAATTACATAACGGCTTTTAGCTTCATTGGCAGCCTCTGCCTTCTCACGCGCACGGTGCAGCGCATGTTCGGTGATTTCATGTGCGGTTATCTCTTGTTGCAGCAAGACATTCTGGCGAAGCGTATCTTCACGGGCGCGTCGAGCGCTCTCGCTGGCCAGTAAGTACATCCAAGTCACAATGGCGGCCAGCAGCAGCAGGGCACTGAATAGTTTCTGGATAAAACTGGAAAACTCATAAGGCTGTCCATCAGTTGTGGTGTCGACCTGCAGGTACACCAAGCCAAATATGAACGCCATAACTGCGGCAACCACCACAAGCAAGCAAACAAACTGCACAACCAACCATACGGTGGCATTTGCTGTACGCTCGGGCATAACCTTGCTTGTCCAGGCGCGCAGTTGTGCAAGAAACGGCGCGTCAGGTCGGCACTGGTCTTCACACCGCGCATCCAAAGAGCAGCACAATGAGCATATCGTGCCTTTATGGGCTGGACAATGAATCAAGTCTTCCTTATCGTACTCGTTCCTACACAGCGTGCAGATCGGCTGTAACAAGGCTTCCAGATCCCGTTGTATACCTGCGTCCTCATTGCGAGCCAGGTAGTACATTCCACCCGTCAAGTAAGCTAACAGTGGAACCAGAATCAACACACTCAATAGTGCCACGTATGTCGCCATAGACTCTGCTACAACACCCCACACTCCGCTGTAAGCGATCAGACCAATACCGGTGGCGAGGGCCATGCCACCAACGCCTACCGGGTTGATGTCATACAACTGCGCCCGCTTAAAGGTAATCCCAGCAGGACTGAGCCCGAGTTTCTTATTGATGGCAAGGTCAACCGCAATAGCACCGATCCACGACACACCCAGAATGGAATACAAGCTCAGGGTGTTTTCCAGTGATGCATAAACGCCCAGCTCCATCAGCATCCACGCGATGGTTACATTGAAGACTAACCAGACCACTCGACCTGGGTGACTATGGGTAAGTCTTGAGAAAAAATTAGACCACGCAATTGATCCTGCATATGAATTGGTGATGTTTATCTTGAACTGACAAATTATGACAAATACGCCGGTAACGGCTAGTGCTAGTTCGGGTGACAACCAAGCAGCCCATGCGTTCAGGTACATGTGAACAGGGTCAACAGCCATATGCATAGGCATTCCCTGCTTAAGGGCAAGCAGACACAAGTACGCTCCGGCCAACATCTTGATTGCGCCGATCACGATCCAGCCTGGGCCTGCGCTTATCAAAGCCACCCACCAGCGCCTCTGATTCTGCGGTGTTTTTACGGGAAGAAAGCGTAGGTAATCCACTTGTTCGCCAATTTGCACAGTCAGTGAAAAAACGACTGCACTGGCCGCTCCGAACATAACCCAGTCAAACGGCTGTGCACCGACCAAGTCGGCAAAGCCCAAACCGTCCCACCCTTTCATAGGATGAACGCTCTGCCAGCCTAGAAATACAAATGGTGCGAGCTGTAGCACTAGCCAGATGTGTTGAGTCGCATGTTGTAAGCGACTTATCATCGTTATGCCATAAACCACCACCGGAATAATGACCAGTGATGACAACAGATATCCCACACTTAGTGGAATGCCGAAACAGACTTTCAGCGCCGTGGCCATTATGGCGGCCTCTAGCGCGAAATAGATGAACGTAAAGCCTGCATAGATGAGAGAGGTAATAGTAGACCCCAGGTACCCGAAACCGGCCCCTCGCGTTAACAGATCAATATCGACACCCGCTTTTGCAGCGTGAAAGGCGATGGGTACACCGAGAGCAAAAATGAAAAGACTCACTACACCAATAGCAGACACAGCATTGATCCAGCCATATTGCAGCGTAATCGCAGCACCAATGGCTTCTAGTGCCAAAAAGGAAATTGATCCTAGCGCAGTGCTTGCAACTTGAAGGCACGACCAACGCCGGCTCTTTAGTGCGGTGAATCGTAATCCGTAGTCTTCCAGTGTTTCGTTATTCACCCACTGGTTGTAGTGGCGCCTTACCGGATCGCTTTTGACCAGTGCGCTGCTGATGGATTCGTCTGCAACGGCACCAGGATAAGCAGAGCCGTTTACGATTGATTTTTTTTCAAATTGCTCACCATCAATCGTCTTTTTCTTAGGTGCGACGTATTCTTTGTCACATTGTAAGACACGTGCAGACGTATTCTGCTTGCTTCGAGCATTCTGATCAATCATCAATAACCACCTTTGATTGCACAAGATATTGTTGACGTCATCAGTATGTATGCACGCTTGGGGTGCATGAACACTACGCACTGCACTGAATAAGACACTTTTGGTACACCGTCTTCACTAATATCACTCCATCATGACTAGTTGTACCGCAACCAGCTACTCAGGTGAAGCCTGCCTAAGTCATTTGACTACCCGTCAATTGACGCATTGCCTAGCACACCCAGTTACAAGAGACTAATCACGCAAAACACGTTTACCAGAATTCATACAACACAATGAGGATTGATCTCTTGAAAACTCCAAAATATACAGTGCCTGACAAGATAAGACGAAGCTTGCTATCACTCATGGTAGGAACAGCACTTGCCACAAGTTCGTTTGTGTCAACATCGGCCAATGCAGACGAGGTCAATACCACTGGACTTGCAGTGACCGACGACACGGTAACTGTCGGCATTCTGCATTCTGTTACCGGCACAATGGCAATATCGGAAACGGGATCGGTACAGGCAGAAATACTGGCCATTGAGCAGATTAATGCGATGGGTGGTGTATTGGGTCGTCAGATTGAATACACGCAGGAAGATGGTGCCTCTGATTGGCCGACCTTTGCAGAAAAAGCAAAGAAGCTTCTGGTTAACGATAAGGTCGCTGCTGTGTTTGGTTGCTGGACATCAGCCTCACGAAAGGCGGTGCTGCCTGTATTCGAGCAGTATAACGGTATGCTGTACTACCCCACATTCTATGAGGGGCTTGAGCAATCACCCAACGTCATTTACACAGGACAAGAAGCCACCCAACAAATTCTCGCTGGTATCGACTGGGTTAGCGAGACAAAGGGTGCGGAAACTTTTTATCTCTTGGGTTCAGATTACATCTGGCCACGCACATCTAACAAGATCGCTAGAAAGCATATCGAGAAGCTTGGCGGGAAGGTAGTTGGAGAAGAGTACTACCCCCTTGGTCATACACAGTTCAATTCAGTAATCAACAAGATCAAGTTGCGAAAGCCTGATGTTATCTATGCCATCGTTGTGGGCGGCTCTAATGTTGCGTTTTACAAGCAACTCAAAGCTGCTGGTATCGACATGACTGAAGAGTCACCATTGGTATTGACGATTTCAGTTACAGAGGATGAGATTCGCGGTATCGGCGGTGACAATATAAACGGCGCCTACGCTGCGATGAAGTACTTCCAGTCGCTGGAAAACGAAAACAACCAGGCCTTTGTAGCTGCGTTTAAGGAGCGCTGGGGTGATGACATCGTCATCGGTGACGTAACTCAGGCTGCTTACCTTGGACCATGGCTGTGGAAAGCAGCGGTTGAGAAAGCCGGTAGCTTTGATATCGATAAGGTTCGTGAGGCATCGCCTGGCATCGAATTGACAACCGCCCCGGAAGGCTATGTGCGCATTCATGAAAACCATCACCTCTGGTCGAAGACTCGCATTGGCCTGGCGCAAGCCGACGGGCAATACGACCTTGTGTATGAGACGGAGGAACTGATGGAGCCAGATCCATTTCCAAAAGGCTATCAGTAATCCTTGCGCAGTGATGGCAGCCAAACTAGCTGAAAGGCTTTTCTGACGTTGATGACTTTTGAGTGTGCCAGGGCGTTACACGCTAATGGCGCGCTCGAAAGTCAGCCCCTTCGCAGTAGCAGCATCTGCGTAGCAGTTCCAGTGTTCGCAGCATAGCCGTTGTGATAGCCATGTCCTTCATTGACAGATAACTTAACGACGCCATTTATACGGATTTGTAAATGGCTTGCCGTATCAATAGCAACACCGCCTCGCCCAAAACCGGAAGAAAGACTATGTTCAGTGATTATTCATGGACCGAATTGGGGTCCATCTTTGCCATGCAGGGATTCTCGGGACTAAGCCTGTTTTCAGTGTACCTGCTGATGGCGCTTGGTCTTGCAATTATCTTCGGCCAGATGGGCGTTATCAATATGGCACATGGCGAGTTTATGATTCTGGGTGCGTACGTCACCTACCTCTGTTCCGGACTGTTCCAGAACTACCTACCAATTCTATTCAGTGCGTACTTCTTTGTCGCTATTCTATTGGCGTTTGTGGTAACAGCAAGCTTGGGAGCGCTTCTTGAGTGGTCCCTGATACGTCATCTATACAAACGACCTCTTGACACATTATTAGCAACTTGGGGGCTGAGCCTCATTCTCCAGCAAGCGTATCGCAGCATTTTTGGCGCACGCGAAGTTGGTGTTGATCTGCCCTCATGGATGCTAGGTTCTATCAGCGCCACTGACCTTATCGACATACCAATCAATGGCTTGGTGGTTATGAGTATTACGCTTGCCATTGCCCTGGGTGTGTATCTGCTGATGTTTCGCTCCCGCTTTGGACGACAGACACGAGCTGTTGTGCAGAATCGCACAATGGCAGGCGCTGTGGGCATTAATACAGAAAAAGTGGACCGTTTCACCTTTGCTCTGGGTTGCGGGATAGCGGGTGTGGCCGGCAGTGCATTCACGATGGTGGGATCCACGGGCCCCACCGCAGGCCAGCTTTACATTGTTGATACTTTCCTTATCGTTGTCTTCGGTGGTGCAGCCAGTCTACTGGGGACAGTAGCGTCCGCATTCTCTATCAGCCAAGCCCAATCCGTGCTCGAATTCTTCCTGTCTGGGTCTATGGCCAAAGTCTTCACACTGGTAACGGTGGTGATTATTTTGATGCTGCGACCACAAGGCCTTTTTGCCTCAAAAGTTCGACGTTAAGGGATCAAACCTATGACACTTTCTAAAATACTGTACTGGCGAAACGCACTGCCAATGCTCATTTTGTTTGGACTGCTAGTAGTCGTTCTACCTAGCGTACTCGATGCATTCAGGTTGAATCTGGCTGGAAAATACTTAACGTACGCGTTCGTCGCTATCGGCCTGGTGCTTTGCTGGGGTATGGGCGGCATCCTGAGTCTAGGGCAAGGTGTGTTCTTTGGCCTGGGTGGGTATTGCATGGCCATGTTCTTGAAGCTTGAGGCATCAACGCCAGAAGCCACCGCCATTCAGTCAACTCCCGGCATACCCGACTTTATGGATTGGAACCAGCTAACCGAGCTACCTACGATGTGGCTACCCTTTCAGTCACTAACGCTAACTCTCATTGCCATCATTCTGGTGCCTGTGAGCTTTGCCTTCATCATTGGTGTGGCAATGTTCAAACGCCGGGTGAGTGGAGTGTACTTTGCCATCATTACACAAGCGATAGCGTTGATTCTGACGATTCTTATTATTGGGCAGCAGGGCTTGACGGGTGGTGTTAATGGCATCACCGACCTGCGGACGTTCATGGGTTGGGATATACGCTCTGATGAGGCAAAGAATATCCTTTACTTCGTCACTGTATTCATGCTGTGTCTGGTCATTATGGCGGCTATTTTTATCAGCCGCAGCAAACTTGGACGACTGCTGGTGGCAGTGCGTGACCAGGAGGACAGAGTACGATTCTCTGGCTATGAGGTTGCCAATATAAAAATATTCATTTTTTGTATCGCTGCCGCATTTTCGGCCATCGGCGGTGCGCTTTTCACCCTGCAGGTGGGATTTATGTCACCCACACTGGTGGGCATAGTGCCTTCAATCGAAATGGTTATCTACTGCGCGGTGGGTGGCAGGCTCTCAATTTATGGTGCGGTCTATGGCACCTTACTTGTGAGCTGGGCAAAAATTTCATTTTCCGAAACATTTCCGGAACTGTGGTTGTTTGGCTTGGGCGCGCTTTTCATTATTGTCGTTATGGTCTTTCCAAAAGGCCTTGCTGGAATCGTCAGTAGCGTTGCAATGAAGATGAAAGGGACGGGTGCAAAGCGCAATGAAGATACGAAGATCAACTCGATAGAGGGCCGATCAGGCAGGACACCCATAGCCAATACTAATGCAGGCCTGGCTGCGGGAGAAACTGGCTCATGATCTCTATCAACACCAATTGCATGTTGGCGCTGACAGATTTGAGCGTATCGTTTGACGGGTTTAAAGCGGTTGATGACCTGAACCTGTTTGTTGATGAGAATGAGATCCGAGTGATCATCGGTCCTAATGGTGCTGGCAAGACCACCGTGCTTGATCTGATCTGTGGAAAAACCCGCGCAAACAGCGGATCCATAAAATTCTGGAACCACGAAATATCTCATCTGAGCGAACCGAAGATTGTTCACAAGGGTATCGGTCGAAAATTTCAAACGCCATCCATTTATGAAGACTTGACTGTATTCGAGAACCTCGAGCTTTCTTATCCACGAGGACGAAGTGTTTTTGGTGCACTGTTTTTCCAACGGGATAGTGAACTCACCGACAGGCTTAGATCTGTCGCTGAATCTGTTTTTCTAGAACACGACCTGGATAAACAAGCCGCCTTACTTAGCCACGGACAAAAGCAATGGCTTGAGATTGGAATGTTGCTGATTCAGGACCCCAAGCTACTCATGCTCGACGAGCCGGTGGCTGGCATGAGCATCAGTGAGCGCGAAAAGACTGCGGAGCTTTTGAAACGAATTACCGCAGATCGCTCGGTTCTAGTGGTGGAGCACGATATGAAGTTTGTTGAAAATATTGCTGACAAAGTCACCGTATTGCACCAAGGGCGGATTCTTGCTGAAGGCGACATGGATAGTGTGCAAAACAACCCCGATGTCATCGAAGTCTACCTTGGGCACTGATAAAACATGAATACATCACCATCTAATCTGATTTGTGCCAGGGAGTATCGCGCTGGTTATGGCCAAAGTGAAGTCCTGCACGGCTTGAACTTTGAACTTGGTAAAAGCGAAATTGTCGCTGTGCTGGGACGAAATGGCATGGGTAAGACTACGCTCATGAAATCGATGATGGGCATCGTCCCGAGTAGTGGTGGTACGTTATCGATTGATGACGTTGATGTCACACACATGAAGAGCTTCAGCCGGGTTGCGGCAGGGTTTGGGTTTGTTCCACAAGGGCGGATGATATTTCCAGCCATGAGCGTGAAGGAGAACATAGAGACCGGCCTATCGAGCACCGGCGAAACCGATTTCCCAACGGATCTGTACGAGCTCTTCCCGGTCCTTGAGCAAATGAGCGAACGTCGCGGTGGCAACTTGTCCGGTGGCCAGCAACAACAACTTGCAATTGCCAGAGCTCTTGCTACGAAACCGAAAGTACTGTTACTCGATGAGCCGACCGAGGGAATACAGCCATCGATCATTCGTGAGATGGCTCGAGTACTAAAACGCATTCGTGATGAGCGGCAGCTGTCTATTCTGGTTTCAGAACAAGTGCTGTCGTTTGCAATGGATATCGCTGACCGCATTCTCGTGTTGGAGAACGGTCGTATTGTTCATGAAGTTCAACGTGATGATATTGACGAGCAGCAAGTGACTGCCTATCTCGCCGTTTAGAAAAAGCTTGAACTGACACCTCGTTCTTTCGCTTGTAAAAGCATTTTCCCACTACTATAGGAGAACTACGATGACCGACACCTTGATCAAGGTTGATCTATCCGACTCACCTTATAACAACGAAAAAATTCATAACCGGTGGCATCCTGATATTCCTATGGCTGAGTGGGTCAATCCCGGTGATGACTTTCGAATAGAGACTGTTGACTGGACTGGTGGCCAGATTAAAAACAACGACGATGCCTCCGACGTGCGCGATGTCGAGCTTGAGCAAGTGCACTTCCTGTCAGGTCCCATTGGTGTAAAAGGTGCTGAGCCTGGTGACTTATTAGTGGTCGATATTCTCGACATAGGTGCATTGGAAGAAAGTTTATGGGGATTCAACGGGTTTTTCTCAAAGCAAAACGGCGGTGGGTTTCTCACCGAACACTATCCCGAAGCACAAAAATCGATCTGGGATTTTGAAGGGATGTTCACACGCTCAAGACACATTCCCGGTGTCCGGTACGCAGGACTCATTCACCCCGGTCTGATTGGCTGTCTACCCGATCGTGCATTACTTGATGAATGGAATTCTCGGGAAACTGCGCTGTTCAATACTGAACCTGAACGCGTGCCACCCCTTGCAGCGTTGCCCGAAGACGGTGGTAAAGCCCATATGGGTAAAATGACAGGCGATGCGCGTGATACTGCAGCCGCTGAAGCTGCTCGCACAGTCCCACCTCGCGAACATGGAGGAAACTGCGATATCAAGGATCTATCGCGCGGATCAAAAGTGTATTTTCCAGTTTATGTTGATGGCGCAGGCCTATCCATGGGCGATCTGCATTTTAGCCAAGGTGATGGGGAAATTACCTTCTGCGGCGCTATCGAAATGGCAGGGTGGCTACATGTGCGCGTCTCCTTGATCAAGGATGGTATGAAAAAATACGGCATCAAGAACCCGATTTTCAGACCATCTCCCATGACGCCAAACTATAAGGATCATTTGATATTTGAAGGAATTTCTGTCGATGAGGGTGGGGGTCAGCATTACCTGGACGTGCACATCGCTTACCGACAGGCATGCTTGAACGCTATTGAGTATTTGAAGAAATTTGGTTACTCCGGTGCACAGGCGTATTCCATATTAGGCACTGCCCCTGTACAGGGGCACATATCAGGAGTCGTCGATATACCCAATGCCTGCGCTACACTATGGCTGCCGACAGAAATCTTCGATTTTGACATTATGCCTAACGCAGAAGGGCCGACTAAGTTTCTGGATGGATCAGTAGACATGCCGCTCGCAAAGGACTTGTAGCCATGCCTATGTATCAATACCGCTGCGGAAGATGTGGGCCATTTGATTTAATGAATCCGATGGCAAAAGCCCGTGAGCCTGCCAGTTGCCCATCATGCGCAGCGCTATCAAGGCGCGATATCTCTGCACCTCATCTCGGCGCAAGATCGCGCAATACCATTGTTGTTGGTGATCGGAACGAACGTGCATGTAATGAGCCGCGCCATAGTGCTGAGAATGGCCACAAGCGCAGTGCCGGCGGCAGCTGTTGTAGCGGTAAATCGAGCCGAATCTCTGGCAAGACACTGAGCAACGGTGCAGGCGACAAGATGTTTCCTTCCATGCGTCCTTGGATGATCAGCCACTAACTCGTGGATGAAGGCAACGCGGGTGGGGACGCGCCTGATCGCTCCCTTCGGGCGACTTTGGCAGCCGCTGCACCCGCGTTGTCTTTGCTCGAAGTGCGCAAGCGACGCCTTCGCAAAGTCGCCTTGTTGCAACGGCTGCCAAAGCCGCTGCATCCTACTTTAT
>CAYGSW010000064.1:0-24119 GCA_964352535.1 uncultured Granulosicoccaceae bacterium
CCCGGCAAACGGGGGGGCGCGCGCCCCGCCCAACTCCCGCGCCCGCGGGGGGGGGGGGCGCCTTCGGCACGGCGAGCTTATTCTCGGACAGCCTCCCAGCTGACTACTACTGAAAAATAAGCGCTATGGTCGATCGGGAGATACTGCGTACGGGATTGTTACGCTGACGCTGTTCTTCCCGCGCGGAAGCGTCTGGCAGGGTCGTAGGACCAGCATGCGGCACCGAAGAACACCAGAGTGCAAGCCAGCAGAACGCTCATTGACATAACGTTGAACTGACCGTAAAACGCAAAGCGAACCGCCTCGATGGCATGCGTGAAAGGATTCAATTCGCAGATTCTGGCCAGCAAATCGCTTGACTCGCGCATTTTCCAGATGGGGTACAACGCAGATGACATGAAGAACAGCGGGAAGATAATGAAATTCATGACGCCTGCAAAATTCTCAAGCTGCTTTACCATTGACGATATCAGCAGGCCGAGCGATCCGAGCATGATGCCACTGAGTATCATGACTGGTAATGCAAGGATGACACCTTGATAGGCAAAGTCGATACCGGCAAGGCGTGATGCCAGAAGAAACGTGGCAATCTGCATGATCGATACCAGTACGCCTGCCAGCAGCTTGCACAGCAGCAGGTACCATCGGGGCAAAGGTGCCGTCAGCAGTACACGCATGCTACCCATTTCCTGATCGTAGACCATTGATAAGGACGACTGCATGCCGTTGAACAGCTGGATCATGCCGATAAGACCGGGAATGATGTACACCTCGTAGGTGATGTACGTCTGATAGGGTGGAATGATGGACAGTCCAAGCGCTGCACGAAACCCGGCAGCGAACACGATCAACCATAAAAGCGGACGAACAAGAGCCGCAAGAAATCGCTCACGCTGGTGCACAAAACGTAGCAGTTCACGTCCGGTGATGCCGGAGAGGGCACTGACATATCGTCTATGAGCATTCATGGAATTATGCAGCTTGTGTGTCTGTCATGATCATAGCGATGCCTGGTTGGTATGGGCTGATACATTCTGATGGATAGAGGCGATGTTCACGTTGGATCAATGCGTGTTGTCAGTGACTTTGTCTTTGGCGTTAAGCTTATTCACGTGTTGCATAAGTGCCGGAAGATCATCAAGCTGATATCGTTCAAGCAGCTGTTGGGCAATACCGTCATTGTGCAGCTTGCCTGAGTGCAGCAGAGCGACGCGATCAGTGTCCCGGATTTCATCAATCAGATGGGTCGCCCATAGAACAGCACAGCCGTGGCTGGCAGGTAGTTCGCGAACGTAGTCCACAAGCTCTGCCCGGGTCGGGATGTCGAGTCCGACGGTGGGTTCGTCGAGCAAGAGAATGCTCGGTTGATGCAGCGTGGCGCGGATGATCTCAACGCGGCGTCGGTGGCCACCATTGAGCGTACGCACCTTGTCGTGCGATCGGTTTTGCAAGTCCATGCGTTTGAGCGCATCGCTGATTCTGCTTTTGGCTTTGCTTCGGGGCAGACCGTGCAAGGCACAGAAGTAGAGGAGATTTTGCTGCACGCTCAGGTCCAGATCCAGTGTCTGGGATTGAAAGACGATCCCCAGCGGGGCCAGCGCATCAGCGCGTTTCAGCAGTGACTGCCCGTTGATGGCTATCTCCCCGCGAGCTGGAGCAAACAGCCCGCAAATGAGCGAAAACAGCGTGGTTTTGCCAGCACCGTTTGGACCCAGGAGCATCGTCAATTCAGACTGGGCCAGTGAAAGAGTGACGTTGTCGAGAGCACGTTTGCTGGCGTAATCGAATCCCAGAGCCCGGATGTCAAGTGCGGGTGCGGAAGGTGTGTCAGTAGGCGGTGGGTAAGTCATCGACGATGTCAGTGGTTTGCGAAGAAAAGACAGCGTTTGGCAATCTCGCACCGCCTCAAGTTTACGTGCAGAGAACCGAAAGTACCATTTTACCGTGCGAAAAAGTGCGCTATGTTCTTGCGTTAACTTAACAAAAGACACCCTGTTTCAGTATGAAAAAACGATTGATTGTCGGAGCGGCCAGCGCAGTGCTCCTGGCGCAGTTTGCCACAGTAGAGCTGGGATTCACTCATGGTGATGTGACACCCCAGACAGTCGACACCGAAGGCCTGGAGCCTGTTGGCGAAGCTATCGCGTTGGAAAACCCCTACCGGCTGGCAGGCGGTGAACAGTATGAGCTGGCTATAAAGATCGGCGCCTCAGGATACAACTCCAACTGCGCTCGATGCCATGGCTTGGAAGCCATCTCAGGCGGCATCGCTCCTGACCTGCGTATGCTGGAGGACGGCGAATTCGGTGACGAATGGTTTATGGAACGCGTGCTCAAGGGCTACAGTCAGAACGGTGCCTACAAAATGCCTCCGTTCAAAGAGATACTCAGTCAGGAAGCGATGTGGGCCATCCGCTCGTACACTGAAAACCAGCCCAAACCTGAATAGATTTCTCAGTTCTAGGTGGCAAATCTGCCCGGGTTTTCAAAGGCAGGAATACGCACCCCAGGGCTGTTGTGGGGGTACTCTTTGGCAAGAATAGTGTGATCAGATACTGGACAATATGAAGGTTGTACGCAGAGTGAAGTCATGGGTCGTTGTCGGAGCCATGGCGCTGTGCGCCAGCTCGGTAGCTAACGCACGCCCCTACGATGAGGTGGTGGAGAGTGGAAAAATCACCGTGTTCGCCTACAGCGACTATGCCCCGTATTCATGGGTGGATGAGTCTGGTCCTCAAGGTATTGACGTTGATATCGCCAGGCACTTCGGCAAGGCCCTGGGAGTGGAAGTAGAGTTTCTTATCCGAGGTGCAGATGAAAACCTTGACGACGACCTTCGCGTCAACGTCTGGAAGGGCGACCTGATACATCGCAAACTGGCTGATGTCATGATGCATGTGCCGTTTGATCGAGAGGTAGATACCCGTAACGAGTTCGCAGTGCTCACCGCTCCCTACTTCCAGGAAAAGATGGCGCTGGTCGTTAACGCAGATGTACATGAGAGTGTCGAGACTTTTGGGCGCTTCGTGACAAATCCGATAGCCGTTGAGCTGGATACAGCCGGCGATTTCTTCCTGTCCAACGCGTTTCGAGGGCAGTTGCAGCAAAGCGTAAAACGAGGTCGTACGTTCGCGGACACCCATGCGATGTACGCCAGCGGTGAAGTGGGTGCCTTGCTAGCCTCACGCGCTCAGGCCGAATGGGTTGCCTTCAAGTCAAGCGACATCAACTCATATATCACCCAGCCGCCGATGCCCGGCATCGTGCGTACAGGATGGCCAATAGGCATAGCCATAAAACACGACAGCCGGGATTTGGGCTACGCACTCGGCGATGTATTGACCGAGTTGACTCAAACCGGCGAAATCCAGAGAATAGCTTCACGTTATGGCGTTGAATGGATGCCGCCTGAGCTCGAATAAGCGGTAGAGTTTGCACAAACCAGTGCTGAACTTATAGACCGCAAATCCATCAGACGCTAATAACAGTCGATCGGATGTAATATCGGAACACGACCAAATGGAATCGTTTGCCATGAGTTCACACAGCATTGCCTACCGGACTGACGAAACCTCGTTCAACGACTTTGCCACGGCCGCGGCTGTGGTGTTCCCGACGACAGTTAGGGCAAAGGTGGTCAAACAGGCTGCGATCCTGGTTGCTCTCACGCTTTCGATGATTTCCAGTGCTGCCACAGTGGCTCGCGAGTTGCCAGCCGATCCCCTGAACTCAGTCATGTGGGAATCCATGGCAAACAGATTCATGCCTGATGGCGAGATCATCTTTGATGATCGCGTAAAAGTGATGGCGCCATTTTCAGCCGAAAACCAGTTTCACGTACCAGTGACCGTGGATGCCACAGCGCTGGAAGACGTGCAGGAGATCGTCGTAGTGGCCGATCTTAATCCAATTCCTCTAGTGATGAACATGCGCCCCAGAAAGGCCCTTTCCTACATCGGCCTCAGGCTTAAGCTTCAGCAGACTTCACCAATCCACGTTGGTGTGCGTACCGGTGATGGTGTTTGGCGTGTCGGCTATGCTGTTGTCGATGCCGCTGGTGGTGGTTGCACCGCGCCGGCGGCCGCCCACGGAAACAGTAACTGGATGAGAACCCTGGGGGAAACCCGGGCGCTGGCCTCTCGATCAGATGCCGATACGGCCCGGATGACGCTGCGCATGCGACACCCCATGGACACCGGATTAGCCGCGGGCATCCCCGCCTTTTACATGAATGAGCTGGAAGTGAAAAACAATGCTGGCGAGATCGTCGCGCAGCTGGATTTGTTTGAACCGGTCAGCGAGAATCCGACATTTACACTGCGTCCACGGGTCGGCAACGAAGCAGAAACGCTGCATGTATCCACACGCGATACGGAGGGCAATACGTTCAACTTCCCCCTCAGCATCCCTGCGTTCGCAGATCTCTAGTGGTCCGTCCAGCTCATAAAGCCGGATGCAGAGCGATCAGGCGTGTTCACAACAATGCGCATTCGTGCAGGCGTCGCTTGCGCACGTCAAACGAATGCAACGCGGGTGGGGACGCGCCTGATCGCTCCCTTCGGGCGACTTTGGCAGCCGCTGCACCCGCGTTGTCTTTGCTCGAAGTGCGCAAGCGACGCTTCGCAAAGTCGCCTTGTTGCAACGGCTGCCAAAGCCGCTGCATCCTACTTTATGAGCTGGACGGACCACTAGTCTGCATGATCACGAGCAGAGACAGTGGAGTTCCGCTTTCGCGATCCAGGCGACGTGCCTTGCAATGGTTTGCTGCAGGCTGCGGATGTGCGGTTTGCGGATCACTGCATGCCCGATTACTCGACTTTGACTTAACAGCCGTCGAGATAGCATCAAAAACGTGGGCCGTGCTGGGCCGTAACGAGTATTTTGACATGGACAACGGTGGCAACATCGTCAACGTAGCTTTTGTTGAAGTACCTGACGGCGTTGTAGTGATCGACAGCGGTCCTTCAAAGCGTTTTGGTGATGCCCTTGTGCAGCTGATCGCCAGAACAGTGCCCGACAAGCCGATATTGCGGGTGTACAACACGCATCACCACCCAGATCACTTTCTGGGTAATCAGTCGTTTGATGCTGGCCTCATAGCGGCACCGCAAAAGGTCATCGATAACATTGACATGGAAGGCAATGGATTTGCTGACAACATGTATCGCCTGCTGGGCGACTGGATGAGAGGTACATTGCCGGTAGCCCCCACCCTTGCACTGGATGCAGATTCCGAGGATGTGGGTGGAAGAAAATTCTCGTTGTACTACCTGTCTGGCCACACCAGCAGTGACCTTGTCATTCGTGACGATGAAACAGGTGTCGTATTTTCCGGTGATCTGGCATTTCTCTACCGTGCACCGACAACGCCCCATGCTGATATCGCGCTCTGGCGCGCCGCGCTTGAGACTCTCAAGGGCATAGATAAATCCCTACTGCTGCCCGGCCATGGGCCCAGCGATGACAATGGCGAGGCGATAGCACAAACAGCGGACTACATCGATTGGTTGCACGGGCAGTTAAGTGAAGCTGTGTCGAGCGGTTTGACCATGAATGAGGCAATGCAGCTTCCGATACCTGCACGTTTCGAGGGGCTCGGCGTGGTCAGGACGGAGTATGAACGCTCAGTGGTTCACTTGTACCCGGCACTGGAAGATTCGCTTTTTCCGCTTATCGACATTGAGCGATAACGTGCACCGGGGTCGAGACTTCCACTTTACCGTTATAGTCGTCTGATCGAGTGTTCGTAAATCTCGATGCTTCGCTACTAACCTTACACTTCGTGTACCTTTAGGCACTTTCGCGAAAGTGTCAACTTCTTTAGACTGTCCGGCACAGTTGACATGGATCAACGGAAAATGTGCAGGCGCCGCTTGCCCTCAGGTCAAACGGCATCTGATTGAACTAGTCCTATTGAGGAATGTTGAATGAAGCGTAAACAGACGTTGCTGGCATTTGCCAGCACTCTAGCAATTGGTGTGGCAGGTTTTGCCGGATCAGCCAATGCTCTGGATGTCACGATCGACGACATCATGAACGATCAGGCAACGGGTGCTGATGTTGTATCCAATGGTTTAGGCCCACGCGGGCATCGGTATAGTCCTCTCGATATCCTCAACAAGGACAACGTCAAGAACCTCTATCCTGTCTGGTCCTTCTCATTCGGTGGCGAGAAGCAACGCGGCCAGGAATCGCAACCGCTCATCAAAGACGGTGTGATGTATGTCACAGGTTCATACAGCCGCATGTGGGCTATCGATGTGGCCACAGGTGAAGAACTCTGGCAGTACGACGCCCGGCTACCTGAAGGCATACTGCCTTGCTGTGACGTGGTAAATCGCGGTGCCGCTATCCTGGGCGACAAGGTATTCTTCGGCACGCTGGATGCGAAGATCGTCGCGCTCGATGCCAAGACTGGCAAGGTTATCTGGCGCAAGACTATCGGCGACTACGAGGCAGGCTATTCCTACACTGCAGCACCGTTGATCGTGCCTACTGAAGCACATGGCCCATTGATCCTCACCGGAAATTCCGGTGGTGAATTTGGCATAGTCGGAGCCGTTGAAGCGCGTCATCCCGACACCGGTGAACTCATTTGGAAGCGCCCGACTATCGAAGGTCATATGGGTCAGCTCAAAGGCGAAGATTCGACCATGACAGGTACCTTGAACGAGACCTGGGCGGGCGATCAGTGGAAGAATGGCGGTGGAGCAGTCTGGCTGGGTGGTACGTACGATCCAGGTGAGAAGCTTGCGTACTTTGGCACCAGTAACCCTGCTCCGTGGAACTCACATCTACGTCCTGGAGATAACAAGTGGACTGCATCGCGAATTGCCATCGACCCTGAGAACGGTGAAGTTGTGTGGGCATTCCAGACAACACCACATGATGGCTGGGACTACGATGGTGTCAACGAATTCATCTCTTTTGACATGGAAAAGGATGGCGAAGTCATCAAGGCAGGCGCTACCGCTGATCGAAATGGTTTCTTCTATGTACTAGACAGAACTAACGGCGAGTTTATTTCGGCTGATCCTTTTGTTCAGAACATCAACTGGGCGTCAGGCATCGACGAGAATGGCCGGCCAATCGAAATTCCGGAGAATCGTCCCGGTAACCCTGCAGAATCAGCGGACGGCAAGAAAGGCAAGTCTGTCATGGCCATTCCAAGTTTCCTGGGTGGCAAAAACTGGATGCCTATGGCGTATTCACCGGATACCCGGAACTTCTACATCCCTTCCAACGAGTGGGCGATGGATATCTGGAATGAGCCAGTCACCTACAAGAAAGGTGCTGCATATCTTGGTGCAGGTTTCACGATCAAGCCAATCTTCGACGACTACATCGGTTCTCTCAAGGCGATGGACCCTGCCACAGGCGAAATCAAATGGGAATACAAGAATAAGGCACCACTCTGGGGTGGCGTGATGACAACGGCAGGTGGCCTGGTGTTCACCGGAACGCCTGAGGGTTTTCTGAAAGCATTCGACGATGAGACCGGTGAAGAGCTCTGGAAATTCCAGACCGGAACAGGCATTGTTTCCTCGCCGATCACCTGGGAACAGGACGGTGAGCAGTATGTCGCTATCGTTACAGGCTGGGGCGGTGCAGTACCTTTGTGGGGAGGTGAAGTTGCCAAGGTGGTTAGCTATCTGAACCAGGGTGGATCAGTCTGGGTCTTTAAGGTACCTGAGGGTCTTGCGTCTAACTAAGGCGTTGTTGCCGACAGGAGCGTGACAATTGCGTGATTCTGTCGGCCAGTTTATTGTCGTTAAAGTCTTTTCAGACTGTTCGGTTTTTTCGATTTCAAGGGTAGGTCGAAGGGCCTACCCTTTTTTATTGACTCGAAGCCGACGAAAGCACGGCCGGAGGCATAGCGCAATGGCCATGACAAAGGTAGGATGAGCGGGATAACCTTCATTCAATATCCTGCAACTATGACCGACCTTTCCCAAGTCCTGATCATTGACGATCATCCACTATTCAGGGAGGCGCTTAGCTCCGCAGTATCGTTAGCGTATCCGACAGTCCGCTCACGTGAAGTCAGCAACGTGGACGACGCTATCAGCGTGCTTGAATCGGATCGCGATTTCGATATTGCGCTGCTCGACCTCAATATCCCGGGCGTGCATGGCTTTGAAGGTTTGCTCAAACTGCGCACGCTTCACCCCAGGTTACCGGTGCTTGTGGTCTCAGGCCTTGAAAATGAACAGATTGTTGACGAAGCAATCACCTATGGTGCGGCAGGTTTTCTTCCAAAATCTCTGGGTCGGGAGGTTCTGGCGACGGCAATCGACGCTGTCATGGCGGGCGACGTCTACGTACCCGAGGGTCTGGAGGGCGTTGGCTCGTCAGACAACGGTTCTGCCAAGAGCGATATTATCGAGCGTTTGCTGAGTCTTACCCCGCAACAACTCAAAGTGTTATTCATGTTGCGTGAGGGCTTGTTGAACAAGCAGATAGCCTACGAACTGGATGTCGGTGCCACAACCGTAAAGAAACACGTCTCGGAGATACTCCGTAAACTGCATGTACACAGTCGAACCCAAGCTGTCATTGAAGTATCCAAGCTGGATCAGGACGAGCTGTTCGATATGGAAAAGCGTTTCCTGAAGTAATCAGAACTTTGCGGCAGCGTCACACATGATGAGCGAAAATTATTTGGGCTGATAATTACAAGCGTTATAACGCCTGCGGTCTGTTGTCAGGCAGACAGCTCAAACGAGCGAGATCTCAAATGCGTGAGCAGCGCGCGTAACTGAGCAGGCTTTACCGGCTTTTGCATGACGTCGAGCTGTCCCTGATCTGCCATTTTCCACAACCGCTCTGATGGATCGGCTGTGACGATAACGGCGGGTATCTGTCTGCCTATCAGCTGCCGCAGTATACGAACCACTGAGGTGCCGCGCTCGTCATTATTCAGATGCTGGTCGGCAATGATAATGTCGGGCATCCAGGCCTGATCGATGCTGAGCGCACTCATGGCTTCACGGGTGGAACTGGCCAGACGAAGTTTGCAACCCCACTGGCCCAGTAGCGCTTCCATAGCCTGCAGAGCTGCAAGGTCGTTTTCTATAATAAGGATATTGGCGCCAGCCAGTTTGATTCCGGAGTTTTTCTCATGTTGTCGATAACCGTTGGCAACGGGCTGGTGGACTTCCTCCGGACGCTCTTTATAAGGCAACCGAAGACTGAAACACGATCCATAACCAACGCGAGAATTCAGACTCAGGGAATGATTGAGCGTGTGGATCATTCGTTCCACAATGGCCAGTCCCAGCCCCATTCCAGCTGAGGATCCGTCAAGATCGTCCTGACCCTGAGAGCATCTCTGAAACTCTATGAAGATGTCTTTGAAGCGCTCGCGATCGATGCCAACTCCGGTGTCAGCGATACGAATATGGACCTCATCACCGCGCCTGCCAGCTACAACAAGTGCACCTCCCTTCTTGGTGTAGCGCAATGCATTAGCGACAATATTCTGGATGGTACGTCGGAGCATTGTCGGGTCAGACCACACGTAAAGACCGCTGCGACGCACTCGCAGATCAAGATTTCTTACTTGGGCTATGGGTTCGAAATCAGAAGCAATGGAGTCAAAGAGTTTGTCCAGGGAGACTGTCTGGAAGTGCGGTTTGACATCGCCAGCGTCCAGTCTGGACATGTACAACAGGTTGCGCAGTAGTGTATCCATGGTCTCGAGTGATCGCTCGACCTGACGGCACAGTTTTCTGCCCTCATCGTTGGTTTGCACGGTGGTTAGCGTGGACATTAATAGCAAGGCTGCGTTCAGAGGCTGCAAGACATCGTGGCTGGCGGCCGCCAGAAAGCGGGTTTTTGAGTGATTGGCCTGCTCCGCAATCTCTTTTGCGGTAATGAGCTGACGGTTTGAGCGCTCCAGCTCAGAGAGCGTGCTGGTCAGCTCGACCGTGCGTTGACGCACCTGTTCTTCCAGTCCCACGTTACTCGGGAACACCGGGTAGCTGTCTCTGCCTTGCGATTCGGCAGATCGGTCTACCAGGGCCTGGTTAATCCTGCGAACCTTCTCCAGCTCCTGACGGTCTTGTTTACCCATGATGGACGTTAGTCGATGTCTCTATTCATTGAACATCTGGCACGAAACTGATGAGAGTCCTGTGACTGTTCTAGTGCTTGCGTGGTAGTCCATACGTATCAAACACCGTTAGGGTCTCTTTATTTGTCATTCCACGACAATGCAGAGGTTATTGATCTGCTCTGGTGCTTTAGTAGTAGTGTGGCATATCGCTGGGCGCGCGGGAAGGGTGTGTGTGGAATCTTCACCCGCGATACACTTGACAACATGACTAATTCGATAAAGCCTGTACGTCAGGCAATAGAACGCCCTGATGATCTGCTTGCCGGTGTCGCAGCTGAGGCATGGCAAGCCTATAACGCCATGGATACGACCAAGCGACGCCATTATGAGTTGCTTGAGATACTGGATAACAAAAAGAAGAACTACAATCTTGAGCCCAGCCAGCGTGAGCAGGCGCTTTTGGCGAGTCTGCTGAAGGATCATGACGAACAGGTCAAACGTTTTACGGCCGCCAGTGTGAGTCTCAAGCAGGCTGATGCTGATGCCCATATCGCACTGTTTGTCTACATTGGTGCCATCAGCGAAACAGACCCGCAAACCCCTCTGCAGCATTGAACAATCATGCGTTTTTGATTCCGGACGCGTCGAATACAGTCAGGCGCAGGTTTTGGTATGAATACCTAATTGATGCGGCGCAGCTCAACACGCCGATTGGCTCTGCGCCCTGCAGCTGTACGGTTGTCATGAGCTGGACTGGTTTCGCCGTAGCCGCGCGCCTGAATCTGGTTGGGTCCCACTCCACGCAGCATCAAATAGTGTCGAATTGCATCGGCTCGGTTTTCTGACAGCCGCTGATTGTTTTGAACGTAACCTGCATTGTCCGTATGCGTTGCGATACGGAATAGCGTGTCAGGCATTCTTTTCAGGGCAACCGCAACTTTATCCAGTGATGCACGTGATTTGGCGTTCAGATAGGTCTGGCCGCTTTCAAACTGTACATCCGGTAGCACGACCAGCGCATTGTCCGGACATCCGAGTGTATCGACAGGTGACAGACCCGTCGAGTCAAGCCGCGCTGGCTGATTGGCAAAGTCTGGGCTGTCTGACAAGGTTATCGGATTATCAAGCGCTACCTGGGGCTGGTCGGTATTCTCGGCCGATATGCACAAGTCGCGATAGTCTGGAACGCGGTCGAGATCGACATCCGGTGAGCACCGCTCCGAGGGGCCAACCGATGCCAGACACTCATCGTAGGGTGAGATGGAATTGCCACTGTGCACAAGATAATCGATGGTTAGCCGGGTAGGCATACCGCCGATCTGCTCATAGGTAAACGTGTTGTCGGTTTGAGTCCAACGACCGGGTTCATCCCATTCCACGCGCTGGGAAGTCTCGTTCTGCGTGGCGCTATAACTCAGTAATTCAAGGTTGGGTGGCAGCACCCACGTCACGCGATAGGCAAGATGGTCGGTACTGGCCATCGTCGTGTCAAACTGGGCGATGGTTGCACTGAGCTGCTGTGGGTCTGTTGGAGCGGCGTCAGTGTCATCAAGCGTTGATGCGTTCTGGTGGCTGAATTGATGTCTGAATCGCGTGAAAACACTACCGGACACAAGTGTCAGCTTATCAGGGTCGTTTTCGTGCGCACGCCGGTACAACGCACTTCCCGAACCTGAAAAAACAGTGATCAAGGTATTCCGGCCTGTCGGAAGTTTGATGACAATCAGGTTATCGTCGGCAAACAAGGTCTGCTGTGCGGTGTAGCCGACGCCATCCTCATCAATGACGATCAGCAAATCACTTTGTGTCTGCGCAACACTTGTCAGGCTCCAGCACAGTAGTGCAGACAGGATCAATAACTGCTGGAGTAGCTCTGGTCTATTCGCTAAACGCTGGACTGGCTGTTTCATGGTTTGATTATTCGGACATACGCAAGTGACGGCTTGTGCTTGTTACAATAACGGCTGGGTGTATGGTTCGTGGTCTTCGCTGCACATCGTGCACCCCAGATCGTCTGGCCAGTCTGGTCGGGCCAAAGCATAGATCACTTTTCCATGTCAAAACAAACCTGGTTAACCGGTATCACTACATCGGGCACGCCGCATCTGGGCAATTACGTGGGTGCCATCCGCCCAGCCGTGGAAGCCAGCCATAATCATGAGCGCGAAGGTTTCTATTTTCTTGCTGATTATCATGCGCTAATCAAGAATCAAGATCCAGTGCTGCTGCGTCAGTCGCGGCTGGAAATTTCGGCTGCCTGGCTGGCGCTGGGTCTGGACACTGAGCATGCAACGTTTTATCGACAATCCGATATTCCCGAGATCCCCGAGCTTACGTGGATCCTTACGTGCCTGACGGCCAAGGGGCTGATGAATCGTGCACATGCCTACAAGGCGGTGGTTCAGGAAAATCTTGATAACGGCGCAAGCGACCCCGATAAAGGGATCAACATGGGCCTGTTTGGCTATCCGATTCTGATGACTGCGGATATCCTGATGTTCAAAGCAACGCATGTTCCCGTCGGGCGTGACCAGATTCAGCATCTGGAAATGGCGCGCGATATTGCCCAGCGTTTCAATCATCACTACGGTGAGCATCTGGTACTGCCTCAAGTTGTGGTCGAAGAGCGAGCCTCGGTACTGCAAGGTCTGGATGGGCGCAAAATGAGCAAGAGTTATGGCAACACGATTCCGCTGTTCGAATCCTCCAAAAAGCTGCGTAAAGCCATCATGAAAATAAAGACCAATTCGCAGGAGCCGGGCGAACCCAAGGACCCAGAGGGCAATACGGTTTTTGAGATTTATCGGGCATTTGCCTCTGAGGAGCAGTGTACTGCCCTACGAGAATCCTATGCACAAGGGATTGCGTGGGGGGACGCCAAGCAGTTGTTGTTCGAGCTGGTTGACGGTGTGTTGTCTGAACCCAGGCAGCGTTATGATGAGCTGATGGCGAACCCCGCACAGATTGATGCTGTACTGAAGCAGGGAGCATTAAAAGCACGTGAGCATAGCGTTCCCTACCTTGAGCAGTTGCGTCGTGCCGTGGGTGTTGCATGAATCCGGTACTGGTTAATCAATGGCGCGGCAATGCCATTGAATGCAGATACCGTGGTGCTGTCGCCGTTGTGGAAACATCGGGTCGCGTATTTTCCTCGCTTGGCGATATCCAGCGAGCTGTGTTTCCGCGCTCTGCTATCAAGTTTCTGCAGGCTATCCCGTTTGTCGAATCAGGAGCTGTGGATGCCTTTGGTCTGGATGACAGGCATATCGCTCTGGCCTGTGCATCCCACAATGGTGAGCCCATTCATGCCGGACTTGCGCAGGATTGGCTTGAACGTATCGGTTGTGATCATGATGATCTGGAATGCGGTGCCGAACTCCCCTTGCATCAAGCTACACAGTTTGAGCTGATGGCGCAGGGCCGTGGGCCGCAGCGCGTGCATCACAATTGTTCCGGCAAGCATCTTGGCTTTCTATCCACGTGCAAACACATCGGAGAGCAAACCAATAATTACCGGCTATATAACCATGGCGCACAAAAACGCTGGTTCGATGTGCTGGAGAACCTGAGTAACACACGCGTTAACCAACTGCCCTGGGGTTACGACGGTTGTGCCATACCGTCAGTTGCCATGCCGCTTCAACGCATAGCGTTGGCAATGGCACGCTTTGGTGAGGTATCGCGATTTGAAGGCCAGCGTCGCGAGGCTGTTGAGAAAATACATGCCGCTGTTACAGCTCAAGCCTATATGGTTGCTGGCAAGGAGCGGCTGTGTACTTCACTAATGGATATTCTTGCGCCTGCAATTATGGTAAAGGTTGGCGCATCTGGCGTTTACACCGCTGTTGTACCTGAGCACGGTTTGGGTATTGCGTTGAAGATTGACGATGGACACGATGGCGCAGCTCGGGTTGCTCTGGGTGCTGTTCTGAATAGTCTGGGCGTCATGCCGTCAGACAAGGCACAGCAGCTGAATGAGTACTTCATGCCATCGATCAATAATTCGCGCGGTGAGACAGTGGGTCGATTCGAACCTTCATCAGACTGGCAGGGTGTTACTGACTAGAATCTTCGGACAATCTTACCTGTGCTTGCGCAGGCTTCAATGGCGCTTCCTCGCAACTGACCAGAGCGCGGTAGTCGTTGATCTGCTCGCTGCTACCATTGTCATACAGCTGCCCTTTCAACAACGCGAGATGACGCAGGCGTATCAGCTTGGCGTACTGTGATGCTTCTCTTCGATTATTCAAACTGGATGTCTGCGTGTTGACCGCGCTTTCCATTAGGGCGACAAGTTCAGAGTAGGCCGGTTGTCTGCTTTCCAGAAAAGCATTGATTTCAGGTAGTTTTCCCAAGCGTACCAGGGTTGCAAAACCACTTGTGTAAGGTGCATTGAGTTGCGGCCATTGTGCAAACGCCTCAGATTGAAGTTTCGCCTGCAAGAGCGCAATGGCTGTGGTCTGTTCCCTGTGAAGCTGGTCCAGCTCTTTGCGATTCAACGAGAGCTGTCGTATACGTTTGCGTAACTCTCTGGCAACGTTGGTGGTCAATGGAATGTCCAGTTGACTGGCAATGTCGCGAAATATGCGGGTATATTCGTTGTTGGGTAACGTTTTGGCTGCAGGCTGCCAACGTAAATACCAGGGTTGCCAGCGTAGTAGATAGTCCTCGCTGGTTGATAATGGCAGATCAATGCTTCTGCCTTCCAACAAGGCAAACAAGTGTGCTTCCCGAAGACTTGTCTGGCCATCCTCGTCCATGTCTGAAAACCGACTGATGATCTCGCCATCATACTCAAAACCTGACAGTGCAGAGAAAAAGTATGAGGCATAGTCACGATAGTCTGTAGTGCCCGGAGTTGTCATATCAGTCTCGGCACGCTGGTAGGCTGATGTAGAGGTGAATCCGCAGTGTATCTGTGTGGCAAGCTTTAATCCTTGCGATGAATTCTCGTAGGCCAGCCGATGAAAGCCGCCAGAGTGGCTTTGTGAAAAAACGAAGCGTACTGGTGTGTTGCTCTGTTGTATCCAACTGTGAAGTTGTTTAGCTGTGAGCCTGGAATCGTTCCATAGCTTTAAGGATGCGTTGTCCGCGCTACCGCCTGTAAACCCTCCCCGACCTGTATGTACGATTAGTATTTCATCGGCTGATTTGCTGGCAAGATTTGCGGTTATGGTCGATTCCAGTTCTTTGATGCTGGTGCCGGCATCAACGTTGTTCAGGCCATGATTTCGGTAACGCATTTTCTGCCAGTCAGCATTGCCAAAAACGCGTGATAAAGCATGAGTCTGCCTATGGCTGGAATCATCACCGACAAAATTGATATCAGGCTCTGTAAGGTTGCCATCGTTAAACAACGTGGTGAGATTTACATCTTGTTCTGACAATACGCTTCTTTTCCAGCGTACTGAGTCTTCAAAGCTTGCATAAGAATCATGGACTCCGCTGCCACCACCAATGAGGATGACGTCAGTTGCTTGTGCCTGAGTCGGAACAATTAATCCCGTACACAGTAGGGCAGCCACGCAAGCGGCCAATACGGGTGCGGTTTTTTTACGGCCGCTTTGAGTGCCACGTGAATCTTGCAATGCTCTAAGGTTCATCGCAGGCGTCCTCGGCTATTACTGCCTGCAACAATGTCCACCAGGCGATGCACGAAAGCCAGAAGCAATCCGGTAGTGGCCAACACGGGAAGTGCGGCTGTCGGGTTTGCGTAAAAACCAAAGGCAATAGCCGTTCCTGCCAATGGCAGCAGAATGCCACCAACCAGCCATGTTGCCTTGTAGCGGGACAAGAGCAGATAGTCCACGACGGCTATCAACCCTACGGGTATGGTAACGATGGCACTGGCTTTATAGCCGCTGATAAAATGTTGTATCACCTCATGGCGTGGCACGGAAAACCAGGCGTCCAACTGCCAACCTTCCCCACCGTAAAAGGCAAGGACGGTGCCGCAAAGAACGTAGGCAGGCCACGCCAAAGCACTGATCAGCACCCATAGGGTCATCAGGTATAGCCAACCGAATTTGCGTTTACCTACCATGCTAAAGGAGACACGTCAGTATTGTGAGAGGGGCGGATTGGGGTAAGTATTTGTGTACCCGCACAAGTGCAGTGTTTGGTGATGCGTTTTGTGTGCCAGTTTGATGTGTTTACGCGGTTTTCAGATCAAGTCTTACCCTCAACGAGGTGCAGAGCACGCAATGGCGGATTGCACTGAACACGATTGAGTGTCTATTGATTAGGTGTTTCCGTCCGCACTGAGCCCATATCGCCTGGCACCCCACGAGGGCAGTGCTGACTTCCTTTGCTGGAGGTGTCTGCCAGTTGGGTAGGGCACAGGATTTGCGGGTGCAAATGTCTGTGACGGGGTCGTAGCAACCATGTCGGGTGTGCCCGCAGGTACGTTGTCTTGTTGATCGCAACCGCTAAGTGACAGAGCGCAGCGAGTACCGATACGACATATGAGCCGACGGCAGCCATGCTGATACCGGCCAGGTTACACAGGTAACGGCGATCAGCTAACGTAGCTTTATATGCATTGAGCAGAAAAGCTCGTCGTTCAGGGCGAGGATGAAAGCGAACGTTAGAAGTGTGTTAACGTCTTGATGTGGTATGGCATATCGTGTAGGCCTGTGGAGGGGATATCAGACAGACACTGCGACAGATTGCAGCTTCGGCGGCCCCTTTGAAGCAGGAACCCGCGGGGCCGCCCAGCCGGAAGCGAACCGTAAAACCATGCGAGCGCCGAAGGAATCCAATTTGTTTACGGAGGGGAGGATGTTAAGCGTAGAGGTTATTCACAGGTAATAGTTCGCTTTTTTGCGAAGCTGCTCATGCACAACCGACTACCAAGCGGCTGTGTGAGGAGGAAATTCATCGGCGTACTGGAAAAACCTCGACTGCCAGCGCGCATTAAATCCAGTGGGTCGGCCCTGCAGGATCATCCGTGTTACGCACTCGGTACATACTGGCTTCCCCGGCCATAGTCACCTCAAGGCTATGGGCAAGCCCCGGCGGAATAGCGCATGTATCACCGGGTGCCAGCAGTTTTTCGTGATGTGAACCCTCCGATTCCCAACCCAGTCGCCAGTGACCGCGCATGACCATCAAGACTTCATGCCTGTCGCTCGTGTAGAGATTCGTAGTAATTGATCCTCGTTTGACGAGATCAACCTCAAACCCCGGCTTGTCTTTCAATACGGCGTCTTCCCCTATGACCTTGCACGGCAGGGAGTCGGCCATTGCCATCAGGTCCCAGTACCTGGCTACAAATCGTGGAACTACATCCCGACTGGATGGCTCTGGAAACTGGCTAAGCTCAGTGTCAGTAAGCAAAGGCATCGGTTTTACGTCGTCAGGCAGTGATTGTCCCGCCTTTGTGTCGTAGAGCTTGCCGTTCTCTCCCAATATGAGTCCGTGATCGGTAGCATCCTTGATAACCTGGGGTGCCCACTGCACACCACCACCGGCATCGTCGCCACCCAGAATCGCCATCACCATATGGTAGTCAGTACCAATGTTTTCAAAGCCACGGAATATTCCGGTGGGTATGTTGATGATGTCCCCTTCTTCGAGAACCACTTCACCAGCATCGCCCCATCGGCCCCAGAAAAATCGCCATCGTCCACTGAGTACGAAAAACACTTCAGCAGTGCGATGCGAGTGCATGGAGTTGCGGCACTTGGGTGGCTGACCAGCCGCACCGATGTTAAATCCGGGGGTGTCCTTGATATGCACGTGCTGATCAGCACTTTCTGATACACCGCCACCAATAACGGTGAAATTCTCTTTTTGATCAGACCCGGGCGTATGGGCATCGATGAATGCAGTCTTGCACGGTTTCAACTCGCCATATCGCACAATGCGTTTGTCCATTTCATCCGGACTCATCAGAAAGTACTCGTCAGTTTTTTTTTGGATTAAAAGTCTTGAATAAACAGCCCAATTTCAAGCTGTATCGAATAGGTTGCTTGCAATACAGCCTCCGCGGTACTGGATAGCATGTAGTTTACACACATCCATGCTGGCAGCTCTGCCGCGTTACGCAATACGCTTTGTTGTCCTGGTATCAAAAAGATGGCATGTATCAGGAGGTATCTGTACGTTGACGGTGCTACCGATTTCGGCTCTGAAGTCTTTGGGTGCTCTGACCGACACCAGGGCCTCACCCAGGCGGTAGCTGATCATTGAAGCCTCACCAAGTAGTTCGATGGAATAGATCGGTGCAGAGAGTTGCCCGGTCTGATCGGTAATTCTGACATCCTCAGCACGAAATCCCAGCGTGACAGGTCCTGCGTAATCGCTTTGCAGGCCTTCAACGCGCATATTGGGGCCTTCGAAAATACCTGATGCCAGATGTCCTTCCACAAGGTTCATGGCGGGGTTGCCGATGAAGCTGGCAACAAAGGTATTTGCTGGCATGTCGTAAATATCAGTGGGCGTTCCCACTTGTTGAATATGGCCGTCGCTCATGACAACAACACGATCTGCCAATGTCATGGCTTCAATCTGATCGTGAGTAACGTACACCGTTGTTGTTTTGAGTTTGTGCTGGAGGTTCTTGATCTGTGCTCGGGTGGATACACGCAGCTTGGCATCAAGATTGGACAGCGGCTCATCCATCAGAAATACCGTAGGCTTTCGTACAATGGCACGCCCAAGCGCTACGCGTTGACGTTGTCCACCTGATAATGCAGCGGGTCGACGGTCTAGCAACTCGGTTAGTTCAACCATTTCAGCTGCTCGCATGACGCGTTCGTGATGTGTCTTGGGGTCAACCTTGCGCACCTTGAGCGGAAACCGGATGTTTTCGTAGACCGACAGATTGGGGTACAAACCATAGCTCTGGAACACCATGGCAATATCACGATCCTTGGGTTCAAGATCGTTCACCATACGATCGCCTAACCAGATCTCTCCCTCGGTGACATCCTCTAACCCTGCAATCATTCGCATGGTCGTGGATTTACCACAGCCAGAAGGGCCTAGCAAGACAAGAAACTCCTGATCAGCAATATGCAGATTGAAGTTATCAACGCCGGTGGCGGCGCCCCAGCGTTTGCAGACGTTTTTAAGATTCAGATCAGCCATGCGTGTCTCTCGTTTGATTATCCTTTGACGGCACCGGCGGTAAGACCACTCACGATCTGGCGCTGGAAGAACAGGATCAGAATAAACAGGGGAATGATTGCCAACACCACCGAGGCAACAGCGAACATGACGTTGCCCTCAGTCTGTGTAGAACCCAGGAAGCTTGCAATCTTGGGCACCATGGTCTGATTATCCTGACTGAGCAATATTGAAGTAACGGCAAAGTCGTTGTAAGCCAGCAGGAAACTGAACAACCCAGTGGTAACAATTCCGGGCCACATTACCGGCATGACCGCTAGCCTGAACGCTTGAAACTGCGTACACCCATCGACCATGGCGCTTTCATCCAGATCCTTGGGGATTGTTAAGAAGAAGGAGTGCAACATCCACAGCGTGAAGGGCTGGTTGATGGCTACCAGGACAATGATACTGGTCGGTAGGTAACCCCAGATGTTCAGCTCGAAGAAAGGCAGGAGGTAGCCGGATACCAGAGTGATATGTGGCATGGCACGAAAAATCAGCGCGATGATAAGCAGCCAGTAGGCATACTTGAATCCTGAACGCGCCAAGGCATAACCGCCCAGCGTGGCAATGGTTAGTGATAATACAACCACGGACACAGTGACGATGGCAGTGTTGAGTGCAGCTCGCCAGAACTCCTGATCAATCCATGCCCCTTTGTAGGCTATATCGGTAAAGGCGCTGCCTGTCTGTTCGATTGTGGTGGGCCCGGTTATAGCGTTCATCCAGTCGATACGCGACATGAAGTCGGGTTCTACCTTGAATGACCCCCAAGCAGTCCAGAGAAACGGAAAGGCCGCCATGATGATCCAGACAGCCACCACGCCAATACAGAGCGTGCGTAACGGGATCGATTGTTCTTGCGTGCGACTGGCCATGCGTTAGGTCCTCAATCGACAGGTAAAAGAAAATGCAATACTGATATACGTGCTGGCGTGTTTTTCCATAAGTGGCAAACCTGACGCGCAGGCTCATAGCCCGGATTGGTCATGAAACGCCCAATCCTTTCATGAATAATCCGGGCTAGGCCTTGTGGGTAAAGTCATGCCATGTGCGAATTAGCACAGGCGTCAGCAAGATGATGACTCCGAATATGGTCAGCATGGAGGTCGTCGCTGCGGAACCATACAGCGGAGAATCGCCACCGCGAAGATCACTGAATATCTGATAGCTCAATGAGGTGGCGTAAGCCTCGGCGCTGAATCCGACAATCGGTTCGAACACACGAAAATTATCCATCAACTGCATTAGCGCGATAAACACTGCCAGGGGCATGAGATAGGGAATAATGACATATCGAATTCGCTGCCAGCGGGTAGCGCCATCGACCATCGAAGACTCCAGCGTATCCTGCGGCACTGTTTGCAAGCCGGCATAGAAAACGACAAAGGCAAAGGGGATGGAATGCCATACCCCGTACACAAAAAGCGTTATCCAGGTGAGCGTGGGAGATGCTTTGAGGGACAGCTGCGGATCATCGAACAACACTTGCAGATTGGATCCGATGACACCGCGAGCATCGATCATCCAGAAGAGCACCAAGGATCCGATGAGTGGTGTGACGATCATCGGCAGCAAGGAAAAGAAAATGACCGGGCCTTTGAGCAGGCTGGGCAAGGTGTTGACACAAACCGCGACCAGAAATCCCAGAATAATACACAGCGGTGTGACAGTGAAGGTATACGCCAGTGTAAAAATTAGTGCTTTGTAGAAAGGTAGATTAGCGATACTTGAAAACGCATCGCCAACAGAATCGCTGTTCGCCCAAATAGCCCGGATCTCATCAACGGCAAGATGGGTGGCATTGAGATAAGTACCCACGCCATTAAAACGCCCCATGGGTTGGGCTTCCTGTAATTCCGCCATGGCTTCGTTGTCGACGCGAGCTTCAGTTTCACAACCGAAGGGGCCGCAATTTTCAACCTCTACCATGACTTGTTCGTGTTCGACAAACAGGGACTGGTAGGCAACGGAACCGATCGGCAAGGCAATAAACAGCAACATCACTATGAGTGAGGGTGCCATGAACGCTAGAAAACGCGAGTGTTTCATAAGCGGTACCGCGATAGTGGAGTGGTCACAGAAGCAGGGTGCCTGACAAGCCGTTTAGAGTTCGTCTGGCAGGCACTCTACTGACAAGTTCGAACGATTACTTCAGATAGCCTTCTTCTGTGGCAGCTGTAATGTACGCATTGGTTGCATCAGTAAGTGCTTGCTCTGCGCTTTCCTGGCCTTGCAGATATTCCGACAGATTGTCACCCAACGCAGTATGCATCAGACCCATGAACGGTGACATGGGAAAGGGTTTAGCTTTTGCCTGTACGGTGGCCACAACGCCTGCAGACGCTGGTGTCGGCTCGTAACCTTCGATCAGCCACACTGCCTTGTCTGCATGTTCTTCGAGTATTTCAGGTGATAGCGCGTGCATCATCGCCTGGAATGATGCTTCGGCATCTTCCTGGCTAATGTTCTTGGCCATGGCGAAGCCGTCCCACCAAAGTCGTGTTGCTGGCACTGTGCCACCGCCCACTAAGGGTGCTGAGACGAAGGTGCTGTTTTGCTTGACTTCTGCTGGCGCCTTACCATCTTCGGCAATAATGGCGCTGGCACGCGAGCCCCACCCGTTGTACATTGCTACCTGACCGGATTCCCAGAGAGCTGAAGCTTCGTTGGAGTTGTACGTGACAAAATCAGGGCTCATGTACTCGCTGAGTTCCTTGAGCATCTCCAGAGTTTTGATACCCTGTTCGTTGTTGATGGAGGCCTCAGCAGTTCCCGGTGCGAAAAGATCTCCACCAAAACCTGTGTACATGTTGACAAATTCTGCACCCAGATCCCAACCGGCTTTAAAGTTGCCAGCGACAGGATTTTCGAGGATGCCTTGTTCGCGTAGTGCTTTGGCAGCTGCAATCACGTCTTCATAGCTTTGCGGCTCGCCGACGCCAGCCTGATCCAGCAGGTCCTTGCGATACCAAAGATGCTGTGCATTGGCCATGAAGGCAATGGCCATCACTTTGCCATCGATCTTGATAAGCTGGCTCGGTTGCAGACCCTGACCATACTTTTCCACCAGCTCGTCCATGGGCTGAACCAGGTCATCATTAAGAAGGGGCACCAATGAGCTGTTTGAGATGACGGCTACAGAGTATTCCGCAGGACTGGTTGTTAGCGCTGGCACCTGAATGTTTCGGTGCTCACTGGTTTGGTTCTTGGTGACTGTGACACTGTCGCTGGCACACTCTTCAGCGCGTGTCGCCACTGCTTGCAATGCCGGAAAGTCATTTGACAGGATGTTGATGTTCCCCGCCTCTATTTCGCAGGCCGCTAAGGCTGAACCTGCCGAGCCACCGAGCAAGGCGAGCGCCAGGGCAGTTTTGGTAAAAAGGTGCATTTTATTCATACGTTTGTCCTCGTGGAGATGCCATCTAGTCCCGACCTTACTACAGGCAACATGCATTTGCGGGCTAACTCAAAGAGCGCCGAGGTAGTATTCACAGCGTAAACTACTTGCCACGACCACTGCACTGCGCTCATCCGTTGGCAATCTCGCACAAATCGCATACGTATGCAACCCAGCGATTTCATGTACACGGATACACTGCGCTGCTCACCCTACCCAGTCACCTGCGCTGCACTGATGGCCATGATTTTGACGATATCTTCAGTGCTGCAGCCCCGGCTCAAGTCATTTACTGGCTTTGCTAGCCCCTGAAGCACGGGCCCTATGGCCTGGGCAGCCCCGAATCGCTGAATTAGCTTGTAACCTATATTGCCAGCATCCAGAGTTGGAAACACCAGCACATTACAAGGTTCATCAGTGGCCTGATCGGGTGCTTTTCGAGCCAGAAGTGAGGGTACTACAGCAGCATCCAGCTGAACCTCACCGACGATGCGCCAGTCTGGTCGCATCTGGCGAGCAAGCTCAGTTGCCGTGGCAACTTTAGTCACAGCTGCGTGCCGCGCACTTCCGGCTGTGGAAAAAGACAACATCGCTATCTGTGGCGTCAGCCCCAGAAACTGCCTTGCAGATTCTCCCGTCGCTATTGCTATGGCTGCCAGCTCTTGCGGATCCGGATCAATGACCAGCGCGCAGTCTCCAATGACCATCACATCCGGCACAGGATGCTGCTCATCGAGCAGCATGACGAAACAACTCGATACCAACGGTGAATCAGCGGCTCTGCCGACATAGCGCACGGCGCATCTGACGACATGAGCTGTTGCTGTAACGGCACCGGCAACACACGCATCAGCATCTTGTTCACTCACCATCATGCAAGCGAATGTGACGTGATCTTGAAGGGCTGTTAGCGCTTTTTGTGCATTCATGCCACGATGCTTGCGCTTCTCCACTATCGCATTGACATAGTGCTCTCGACGTTCGCTACGCTCGGGATCGATAACAGGGATGTTGCCAATGTCCACCCCCAGTTGCTCCGCAAGCTGTGTTAATACTTGCTGGTTGCCCAGAAGAATTGGCTGTGCAATTCCCTGTTCGCAGGCCAGAACGGCTGCATGCATGACACGCTCGTCGTTGCCCTCGGGAAGCACTATATGGCGCGTGTGCCGTCGAGCGGCATCCAAGACACGATCAAACACAGACATGGCGCGGCTCTATGAAAAACGGGTAATGGGAGAGTAGGCTATACCAATGTGTCTGTCGCTGGCGCTCTTGCATCCGAATAAGCACTAGGAGCTTGTCCGAGAATAACGATCGCAGCGAAAGTGTGAGAGTTCGAGTCAGATTTTCGTGTCAATGGAGGTGAATAGTTGTTCTATTCGCCGAGATTTACGCGGAAATCTGGCTGGAGGCAGCCCCGCCGAAATATCGCGCTTTCGCTCGATCAGCTTATTCTCGGACTACTAGCTCCCTGGAAAAACGATGACTTGTGATTTTTGCGGTTAAGCTTTCAGCATGGACAGTGTAACTAACGAGCCGTACCTGACG